>DUQX01000119.1 GCA_012837615.1 Bacillota bacterium
AGCCACCTCTTCCAGCCCCAGTTCTTTGAGTTTATTTTTACTAGGTTTAGCCGAATTAAGATCCCAGTCCATAGCATTGTAATATTCTTTATTTAATGTCTCCACGTCCAGCGTAATGCCTTTTAGCGGTCCCTCTTCCTTGGGGGGGAATCCGGCTATTCTATCGGGAAATTTAAACTGGAGAGGATTTAAACCCTCGCGGATATTGAAAGCATGCCTCATATTAGCAATTCTCTCTCCGGTAAGGAATATTTCTTCGTAAGTTAAGTCCCAGCCGGTAACGGCCTTTATCTCTTCTAACTGTGCATCGGCATCGGGCATGGCCCCGTTGGCAAACTGACACAGCCCGAGGCTTTGTATTACATGCATATAGCTGGAGATCATTTTATATCCAGGCTGCATACCACTCTGGGATGTCCTGTCATATTCCGGAACAGGAAGGCCCTTTTGAGGCATTCCCGGGCCCTGGGTATGACGTCCCGGGGTTGCGTCCAACCTGTAGCAAACGGCCCAGTGATACCCGAATTTAGGATCGTGAGCAGGAAACTCTTGCCCTTGGACATGCATCGCGTATTGTTCCGCACCTTTACCGATCCTCTCCGCAGCAGCTTTAACACCGTCTGCTAGGATATCGCCAAAGCCTTCCCTCCTGGCCAGCTTTTCCGTCATCTCTACGATAGCCCTGTGGTTGCCCCAGGTCAATTCCAGGCCTTCGGTATCTTCTTTGGTGATAATACCGTTCTCATAGCACTCGATAGCCATTGCTATGGATGCCCCGGCAGAAATGGTGTCAAGGCCATAGCGGTTGCAGATATCGTTTACTTTAATAATGGACTCGAGGTTATCGTTCAAGCAGTTGCTGCCAAACATAGCCAGCGTTTCGTATTCAGGCTTATGTGCCCCAGCCTCATACTTGTATTCGCCCGTTCCTTCCTGCATATGACCACCGCATCCGATGGGACATCGGTAGCAGGCATATCTTTTTTCCTGCCGCTTGATTACCTCATCGCCTCCGATAGCCTCTACGTTGGGAAAATCGACGGCTGTTACTCCCGCCCAGTTCTTTATCGGAGAATCGCCGGCCTTGGCAAGGCGGACCATAATAGCCGGAGTGCCATATTGTTTCAACATAGTAACGTGTCCGGATAGCTCGCCCAAGTGTTTTTTTCTTAACTCTTTAATTTTTTGTTCATCTGCAAGGGGAACTTTCATGTTGCCCTTTACTGCTAAAGCCTTTAGTTTCTTAGAACCCATAACCGCACCCAGGCCGGAACGGGCCGCAGCCCTGCCTTTATTATTCATCACGGAGGCAATTAAGGAAACTTTTTCCCCCGAAGGCCCAATACAAAGTGCTTCCACATCTTTACCCAGCTCATCTTTCAGCAGGTCTTCGGTCTCATAAGTATCCTTACCCCACAGATGATCTGCATCTTTCAGGTGGGCTTTGCCATTATCAATTACAAGATAAACAGGTTTCGGCGATATACCGATAAAAAATACCGCGTCATACCCTGCAAACTTCAGTTTAGGACCAAAAAAACCTCCCGAATTGGCATCGCCCCAGCCACCTGTTAAAGGCGATTTACCTACCACCGTATATCTCGAACCCCCGATTGCCGGCGTACCGGTAAGCGGGCCGGTTATAATCCCCAAAATGTTATCAGGACCCAAAGGATTGGCACCCATTTTCATACGGCTAAACAAAATTCTGGCTCCCAGGCCATAACCCCCCAAAAACTTGCGGCAGAGCTTCTCATCAATCTCTTCTTCCTGTAATTTCCCCTGGGATAAGTCAACCCAGAGCATCTTTCCCATATAACCTCCGGCCATTTGCTCTCCCCCCTATCCAAAATCAAATGGAGCATTCAAACTATTAGCATTTACACGAGCTTTTAACGCCTGAACGTCCCGGTATTTATTGTTTGTAAGCGTTATGCAACAGCTCCAATATTTTTTCTGTTGTTGTTTCCTTGGGAACAAAAGGCGCGCAATCATCATCCAAAACTTCTGCAGCAACTGATTCCAAAGATGCTTTTTCCACCTTCAGTTCTCTCAAAGTAGGAATGCCTACATCTTTATTTAATCTTCTAATAGCTTCAGGTACTTCCCTGCCCATTTCCCTGGTCGATAGATTATCAACATTTAATCCCATAGCCTTCCCAATAAGCTTTACCTTTTCCGGAACCGCATCGGCAACATGTTCAATTACTTCCGGAAGGGCAATGGCACAGCCTACACCGTGAGAAATATGCAACTTTGACCCTAAAACGTGTGCTATAGAATGGCCAATATGAGTCGGTGCATCTTTAAGAGTCATTCCACCGAGCATAGCGGCCAAGCTCATATTGGTTCTCGCTGTCATATTAGAACCATCCCTCACAGCTACCGGAAGATATCGCTTTATAATCATAATGGCTCTTTCAGCAAGTATGTCAGCAAATGGGTTAGCTAATTTAGATGTTAAGGATTCTGCAACATGTGAAAAGGCATCCATCCCGGTAGCCGCAGTGACGGAAGCGGGTAGCCCTACCGTCAGCTCAGGATCAACTAGGGATAATGTACTTATACAGCCAGTCCCGGACACCCCACCTTTTTTATTAATCTTGGTATTTGTAATAACGCTTACTGAAGTTACTTCGCTACCTGTCCCTGCAGTAGTAGGTATTAGCACCAGGGTTTTTCCCGGTAATCTTTTTTTGCTTCTATCCAGATAGCTGGTAATAGGTAAAGGGTTTCCCAGCAAAACATTGACACCTTTGGCAGTATCCAGGGAGCTTCCCCCTCCGACACCCACTACCCCATCAACTTGTTCATCTTTTGCAATCTTTGCACACTCCTCGATTATATAATCGGGAGGATCCGGCAAAGTGCGGTCATAAAGAATTACTTTTATACCGGCTTCTCTCAGATATTTAACAATTTTATCCGCTACCCCAGATTCCTTAACACCCTTATCAGTAATACATATTACTTTTTCACAACCAAGTTCTTTAATTTTCTCACCTGCCTGTGAAGAAGAGCCGGCCCCGAAGAAAACCAGCGGGGTTAAAGATATCCTGTAAGCCATTAATCACACTCCTATTACGATGTTTTAGGGCATTCTTGTTCCCGGAACTTCAGAAAATTTGAGCAAGGAAGTTAAAAGATAAGTATACTGGTTATTACAAATACTACGATTATATTAAATAACCATTACTAACCGCCAAAAGATCGCTAACCAGAGTTTCATAGCTGACCTTATGGCCCTGTTTAGCTTCCCTTTCAGCTATCTTTTCTTTATGATAGTCTATTATTTCTTTAGAAAAGGGAAGGTTTCCGGTATTGTAGTACCTAATAGCACCTGCACTATCTTTAATTCCCAACACCTTGCCTGCAGCAGCACGATTTGCGGCAAAAGGATTATCAAGCACGCCTGTCTCGACAGCTTTAGCTGCTCCTGCCAGCGGATCACCATCACCAAATTCTAATACTTTATCCAAAATAGCTTTCACTTCTTTCTCTTCCATCTGGGCTTCTAGAGCAGCTTCCTTTTCATCAAGCTTAATATTCTGCTTTTGTATAAAGTTCTGCATCGCTTTAGCCGTTCTAAAAGTTTCAGCCACATCCTCTTTGGTCGGAATTGCCTTTGCTTCTGCTACAGTTCTAATGTCATTTTGCTGGGCACCTATTAATTTAGCCATAAGCGTATTCATAAATATTACTGCGAAACTTGATCCGACTTCTACCGGGTATTGCATCAAACTAAAACTTATACCGGGAAACATTTCTATATCCTTATATCCAAGTTTATCAAGATATTCTTCAAGTATCTTAAGGCGAACTTTTGAAGAGACTACATCTTGAACTAAATTGCCATGCCCTGTACATTTTACGGAAAGATGTTTGACGCCTTGTTCCACCTGCAGGAGTAAAGAAAGAATAACGGTAGCGGTTTGTAACGAAGGAGGGATACCCGCTCCATAAAATCCCTGTGCCCCAGCACATATCGGCACACCGCGTTCCGTATAATAACCCATTAACCTGCAAACATATTGATGGGTTTTTACAACCTTTTCTAAAGGCACCTTGGCGGAATGCTGCCAAAAATCCATAAAAACATCCGGCGATGAATTACTACATCCACCGGCAAATAAAATTTCGTCACAAAGCCTGGCATCCGCAGCTCCATATCTCGGTTGAACGGGACAATTGACCGATTCGACCAGTTTCCTAATTCCGGAAACTCCGCAATTAACCACAGGTAAACCGTTTAGTTTCGATTTCCCTGTTTTCAGGCTTTCCTCCCAACCCCGTTGAGCCGCTTTATAATCGTTTTGTCTGGTAAGGCTGTCGGGAGAGAGGCCCAGCAGATCAGCTTTTCCTTCTTTTTCCACATATTGCAGCAGTTCAATTTGCTCTTCAACAGTGGCTTTTCCCATACCGGTAGAGGCATATATTTCGTCATGCTCTTTAGCATATCTCATTTTATAGACAAAATTTTTTTCAGGAGGCAGGTTTTTGTGATACTCAATCGCTTCATCTAGTTCTACTTCCTTGCCTGTAGGCCATTGTGCTAGTACCTCTTGTCTTTGTTTAAAAAACTCGTCTTCGCTTAGTTTCTTATTTTTAATCACCCTTTTCCCTCCTTAGCAAAATATCCTTTTTAAGATCTTCAATCGCTCTGGTGGGTGATGTCCCCGGCGGATATACCCTGTTAAAGCCCAAGTCCTTAAATTTCTTTTCTACCTCTTCCCACTGTTCTTCTCTAAGGAGCAACGACCCGCCTATATATAAAATAATATCATTCAGACCTGCTTCAGTACACTTGTCTCTAAATGAGCGAACCAGTATTTCTGCATGTCCACTGAAAGAAGATATAAAAATCGCATCTGCATTTGTTTCGAGAGCAGCATTAATGAATTCCTCTTGTGAAACTTGTGCACCCATTGAACTAACCTTAAAGCCGTTATCATTCAATGCCTGTTCAATAATCCTTATACCTACAATGTGGACGTCCTCTCCTATAACACCCGTAACTACAGTCCCCTTTATATTATTGTCAGCGCCCATCATCTTCTCCTTTGCAAAGAAATAATTATTATTAGTAACAGATGTACACATTCATCCTTTACTTATCCGTTTCCAAAAACTTGCTTTCTTTACTTAATTTATTCGGAGCAATACCGAAATCAAGCATCTGGTGTAAGGGAATAAGAACATCTATTGCCACCTCGGGACACAAGGTTTCACAGAAACAGCAGATCGAACATTCGCCGGGATAGGCTACAACAGGCATTTGTTTTTCTTCATCCCATCCGAATACATCCATCGGGCAGTTTTCGTAACAATCACCACACCCCTTGCAAAACCTGTAATCGATTTTTGGGCCGTAGTTTATATCAATTTTTTGCATTATCCTCGCTCCCTAGTTTAAATTTTCGATATCGTACTTGATTTCATCCTCTACCTTTCTTGCAGTTACAATTTTATTATCCCATTTGGGATCCATCTCCGGATAATCTTCACGATAATGTACAGGAATAATGCGGCTTTCGTCTCTAATCAAAGAGGATTGAGTATGCAGTTCGGAAATATCAATAATATGTTGGACCTCAATGGCCCGCATAAGCTCATGGAAGTTCTTCGCCGCCAGCTGTGGAACAGCCCCCTCCCTGGCAAACCTTATTAACTCGAGAGCGCGCTCCATTTTGGATTTGACTTTATAAAGGCCAACGTAATTATAATTTATCTGTCTTATATAATCCTCTAGCTCCAGCGGGTTAACCTTGTACTCGATATTTCTATTTAACGGTGCAAATACCCATTTTTTCGTCTCTTCTACCTGTTCTATCTGCTCGCTGCCAATTGTCGGCATTTTTTCATCCTGTATTATCTGCGTAACACGATCGGCAATCAGGCAACCCCAGGTAAACCCGGTTGAGCCACCGGTTCCTGTAACATTGCCTGCAGCAAACAGGTTCTTTACACCCGTCTCAGAATATTCATTCTCACGTAAAACTCCTCCACCCGCCATACCTAAACCTACTAAGACCGGTACGCACTCTACAGGTAGCTCGTTTGTGAGCCCTCCGGCAAGTTTATGAAATTTTAGCGCCTTGGGCGGCTCGGTTACCGCCGTAAAGTAAACGGCAGCTATCTCATCATCAGTAGCGTTGTGCTTGGCTGACATAATCACGTCTTTCATGACTTCCGCATTATGCATATCCGGTGAAAAAAGGAAGTTTACTCCGGGGATTTTTCCTCCCGCTTTGGTAACTACCCTATCAGGATATTTGTCCTCAAGATACTCGCCTTTTGAATTGTACATCTTAAAGTACCAGTTGCAGGCACCGCCTCCACTGCTGTGATTTATCCCCTTGGAAACATTATAAACACAGGACATCTCCATGCAGTAGAGTTTAACACCGGCATTTAATGCGC
>DUQX01000120.1 GCA_012837615.1 Bacillota bacterium
ATCCCAAGTTCATCTCGGAAACGGTTAGCCAGGCCTACGGTGCTGCCGGACGTGCTTTAACGCTGCTTTCACACGATACGGTTACCGCCTCCGGCTCTGTTTGCGTTGTGGACGAAAAGAAATGTATGGGATGTGGGGCATGTGTTTCGGCTTGTGCCTATGGTGCGCTAGAGCTTCAAAAGACGAGGCTTGGCAATAAGGCAGTAATTAATCCGGTTCTATGTAAAGGAGACGGGCTCTGCAATGCTTTGTGCCCAACCGGTGCTATCTCACTTAAGCATTACACTGATAAAGAAATCTTGAGTGAAATTGATGCATTAGTTTCTGAAGGAAAAATTATACAACATATTGATGCGGTGGTTTAAGATGATAGAAAAACTAAACAGGAAACGGCCCTGGATTATAAACAAAGGAGGTGGGAACGAATGAGTACAGGATTGAAATATAAGCCTAAGATAATCGGCTTTGTGTGCCAGTGGTGAGGATACGGAGCTGCTGATTTAGCTGGAGTTTCCAGACTACAATATACAACTGAAATAAGGCTTATTCGTATCATGTGCTCCGGAAGGGTTGATCCGGCACATGTGCTCAGGGCTTTCTCAAACGGGATTGATGGGGTTTTTATAGGCGGCTGCCGTTTGGATGAGTGTAATTATATTACTCATGGGAATTACTATGCTCTGAATATGGTGCTCTTGTATAAAAAAATACTGGAACACATCGGGATGAATCCTGAAAGGTTAAGAATTGAATTTATGTCCGGCAGTGAAGGGAACCTTTTTGTCGAAGTTGTGAATGATTTTGTCAGGAAGGTGAAGGAGTTAGGACCAATTGGCGAAGGCGAAGGCGAAGGAATAGGCAAAAAAGAAATACAGTCCAAACTCCAGGAAGTTGAAAAATTAGTTCCCTATATTAAGCTGGTTAAAAAAGAAAAATTATCGGTACGTCTTAAGAACAAAATAGAACAGGACAGTCTCTTTACGAGCGACGAGATAGACAGGTTATTTAGCGAAGTGGTCTCGTACTATATTGATCCGAAAAAATGCCAGGCCTGTATGACCTGTGCTAGAAGATGTCCTGTAGATGCAATTATCAGTGCCAAGAATGAAATTCATATTATTGATCAGGATAAATGTATTAAATGTGGAACCTGTTTTGAAGCCTGCCCCTCCCGGTTTGGCGCGGTGACAAAAATTAAAGGCGGGCCTGTTCCCCCTCCTCTTCCTGAAGGGGAAAGAACCGTAGTTAAAAAGAAAAAAGAAAAAAATTAAACCCTTCCTGCTGCCTAACCGCCGGTTGAAAAAGCGGTATGGAATTACATACATATAAATCAAATCTTTTATTGAAAATATCGGGCCTAGAGAAAAAGTTCTTTAGACCCGATATTTTTGAACGTCATTTTATTTTACGAGTAGAGCCGGATTCATAGTTCTGTTTCTGGAAGGTGTCCTCATTGCCCTGGCCATCAATTCCAAATTTTGTAATGTCTGACAATTTCACTGGTTCCTTGACATTAGAAAAGGGTTATGTTAAAATATCTTTCGCTATAGTTTAAATTAACTTTGCGGTGGGTGTAGCTCAGTTGGTTAGAGCGCCAGGTTGTGGCCCTGGAGGCCGTGGGTTCGAGTCCCATCACTCACCCCAAAATAAATTTATTATATCTTTTTGCTGGGGCGTAGCCAAGCGGTAAGGCACGGGACTTTGGATTCCGCATTCCGCAGGTTCGAATCCTGCCGCCCCAGCCATTTTTTTCTTGAGGACCATTAGCTCAACAGGTAGAGCACCTGACTCTTAATCAGGGGGTTGGAGGTTCGAAGCCTCCATGGCTCACCAGTTTTCTACATAAAAAATTAAAATAATAATCCCGTTTTAATAAAGATCCCATTTAGAAAAAAGACCCGCCTAGGCGAGTATTTTAAGAAAGTCATCATCTTGAGCGAAGCCATCATCCTGAGCGAAGCGAAGGATCTTAAAAAGATTCTTAACTACGTTCAAAATGACATGATTTTCTTATGGAACACTCTTCTTAGCGAGTTTTTTTATGGGGTTTTAACTGGTGCGGGCGAAGGGATTTGAACCCCCACGGGTTGCCCCACAGGATCCTAAGTCCTGCGCGTCTGCCAGTTCCGCCACGCCCGCCTGAGTAGCCCTTTTTTATCGGGCTTGAATGCTTTTTACAAATCCAATTTTATTTACTGCTCGAGTTAACAGGTCTATAACTATATATCAGATAGATAAGCGCTATTTAGATAAGACCTTTTTTAAGATAACATATTTATTAAGATTATTCAACACTAACACGCCTTTTATGGTAACTTTTTGTACGCTTGAAAGGATAAATTTTGGCTATGCGATGAAGAGAAACGTCTTCGGTATCGCGAAAACCTGCATACTTTTTAAAATTACTCTTACGCTAAAAGCTATGAAGTGTCTTGTTCTCGATATTCCATTTTTTGTGGAAGATAATGGGAAGATTAAATAAATTTTAATTTAATGGATATGATAGGAATTAGCCGGCTCAGCAACGAACAAAAATAAATAAATAAATAAATTAGGGGATAAATACCATGGCTCTTTTTGCTATAAGCGATCTACACCTTTCCCTGGGTGGGGAGAAGCCTATGGATATCTTTGGCGGGGAGTGGGTAGATCACCATTTAAAGATTAAAGAAAACTGGGAAAAGTTAGTTAGCGATGATGATACCGTTATATTGGGGGGGGATCTATGCTGGGCAATGAAATTGGAAGAAGCACAGCAGGATTTTAATTTTATTCATGGGCTTCCGGGAAGAAAAGTATTGTTTAAAGGAAACCACGATTACTGGTGGCAGAGTTATTCTAAAGTTATTAAAGCGTTACCGGGTAGCATGTTTGCTGTACAAAATAATTATTTAGCTTACGATGATGATATCGCTCTCTGCGGTACCCGCGGCTGGATTGTTCCAGGAGAATACTGTTTGGAGCAGGATGAGAAGATATTCAGAAGGGAAAAAATGCGTCTGGAGATGTCGCTTGCCAAAGCGCAAGATGATGGTTTTAAAAAGTTTATAGTAACTTTGCATTATCCTCCTTTTATTCGTTATGAAGAGGAAGAGGGGTTTGCTGTAATTATGAAGAGATACAACGTTAAGATTTGTCTTTATGGGCACCTGCACGGTGCAGATCACCGTAGAGCTTTTATAGGTGAAAGAGACGGCATCAATTATTTTTTTATTTCCAGTGATTATCTTAACTTTAAACCATTGCGCTTGGACTTAAATAATATATAGTGCAGAAAATTACCGGTATATTCTGAGGTAGGACGACATAACATCTTAGAGGCAAGGAAATATACGCTTATTTAATTATATAATTAAAATATGGTATCAAAATCAGCACAGAGCGGCCCCAACGCTTTTAAACCGGGAGAAGGGCGTGTATCAATATAAAAATGATCTTTAAAAGAGTTTGTTTTTTCATCATCTTGTTGATTTTGATTATTTCTTCGAGTAGTATGTTTGCCGGCTGCTGTGAAGAACCTCAACAGGGAGTCCTGGCAAGTGTGAATCATGAAATAATAAAAAAAGGGGATGTTGAAGAATTTTTAAACCTTATATATCTTTATATGCCGGATACATGGGAAATATATTACAGCAAAGATCATACCGATGAACTGTGGGAAGAGGCGCTCTGGTTATTAATTCAGAATCTCTTGATCTCTCAGGAAGTAAGGAAATTGGGTCTTTCCGTAGACGAAGAAGAAATTGAAAGACATTATCAATTGGTTAGGGAAGAATTGATCAGCGGTGTATACGGATCTGAAGAACAATTTCTTCAACGTTTAAATGAGCTGGGTCTTAGCGAGCATTCTGTAAAAAGTGTTTCCCGGAATGCGTGCCTAAATGAACTCCTATTTGAATATGTAAGTGCAGATGTGACTGAGGAGGATGCCGCAGTTTTCGTGAAAGAGAATCCCCATTTTTTAAGAAGGCCGGCCCGTGCTTATGTAATGCAAATACTGTTGGAAGACGAGGAAGATGCCCGTTATGTGTATAACCTTTTAAGCAAAGGCGCTGATTTCGTTGAAATGGGTGAGCAATATTCGGTTGATCCCTTTCTTGAGTTGGGACCGATTAACGCAGACGATATGCTGGATCCCCTTTTCCTGGAGACGGCATTTAGCCTGGAATCTGGCGAAATAAGCGAACCGGTGGAAATTTACGGCAAATATCATATCATTAAAGTTATCGCAAAGGATGAAGCTGCAGATCTTTCTTTTGAAGAAGTAAAGGATGAAGCCATGGAAATAAAAAAAATCGAGCATTTTGAGCATTATTATTTAACGCTGGTGGAGGATGCAGTTATCGAAACCTTTAAATTGGATGAATAAAACCCCTCCCCGAGATAAATAATAGAGTAGAACCTTTTAATGTAGAAAGATACAGTAAAAGGAGGGATAAAGGTGAAGGCTACGGGCATAGTACGGAGAATTGACGATCTTGGAAGAGTCGTTATCCCAAAAGAAATAAGACGAACTTTAAAAATTCGTGAAGGCGATCCGCTTGAGATTTTTGTAGACCGTGATGGGGAAGTAATTTTAAAAAAATATTCCCCAATTGGGGAGCTGGGAGATTTTGCGCAGGAGTATGCTGATTCCCTGCATGAAGTCATGGGTCATATAGCCTGCATTGCGGACAGGGACACCATCATTGCGGTGTCGGGTGCTCCCAAAAAAGAATTTCTAAATCGTCCGCTGAGCGCAGCTGTTGAACGTGTGATGGAATCAAGAGGAAGTGTCCTTATTAACGATACTGCTCAACACGAATACTATCGCGAGTCCGATGAGGATAACATTTCCAAATTTTATGCAGAAGTAATTGCCCCAATTATTTCTGAAGGCGATCCTATTGGTGCAGTTATTATGGGTACGAGAAACAGGGACGTAAAGCTAACAGATTTGGAGCTAAAACTTGTAGAGACAGCGGCCGGTTTTTTAGCCAAACAAATGGAGCAATAGATTTTCTAATACAAACAAGGTTACATAAACTTCTTTAAAGTGGTAACATTATTTTCGTTACTACTTTTTTTATTGTGTTAAAAAAAGTTCTCAATAATCAGGCCAAAAAAATATGATATAATTGGTATGATTTTTACAGGAGAGGGGACGGACACTTTGTCCAGAAGCGGATCTTTTGTAAAAGGTGCCTTAATTCTTACCGCTGCCGGGATTTTTGTGCGATTCATGGGGGCGGGATTACGCATTTATCTGGCTGCTGTTATGGGAGATGAAGGTATAGGCCTTTACCAGATGGCTTATCCTATTTATACAATGCTGCTTGCGGTATCCACGGCCGGTATTCCGATTGCAATATCCAAACTTGTGGCAGAAAACCTTGCCCACAAGGATTACAGAGGGGCGTACCGGGTTTTTAGAATATCCCTTATTCTTTTAACTATCCTGGGAGCTGTTTTTTCCTTAATATTATTTTTCGGAGCGGATTTTTTTGTACGCACTATTGTTTTAAACCCCCGTGCCTACTACCCGCTGATAAGCATCTCGCCGGCAATATTTATAGTAACCATTCTTTCGGCTTACCGTGGGTTTTTTCAGGGCATGCAGGAAATGTTGCCAACGGCGATTTCACAGATTATAGAGCAGCTCGGAAGAATCATTGTAGTAATAATCCTAGTTTATATACTTTTGCCTTCAGGGCTGGAGTTTGCCGCGGCAGGGGCTGCTTTTGGGGCGGTTGCTGGTGCTTTGTTGGGGATGTTGCCCTTGCTGTATTTTTATTACAGGGGCAAAAAAAGTTTTTTTCAAAACATCAGGAAGCAGATCGTTCAGCGTGATCTCAGTTCAAAAGATATCCTTTCCCGCGTAATCTATTTATCCATTCCCATTACTCTCGGCAGTCTAGTTGTTCCGCTGATCAACTTGTTAGACCTCAGCGTTGTTCCGCAAAGGCTCCACGAGGCAGGATATTCCACGGCAGAAGCCACTTCTCTTTACGGCCAGCTTACCGGGATGGCTAATTCTGTAATTCAGTTTCCGCTGATAATTACTATTGCCCTGTCGATGACTCTTGTACCGGCTATTTCCGAAGCACAGGCCCTGAAAAACAGGTTCCTGGTTGAGGGAAGGACCGATATTGCCATGCGGTTCACAATGTTTTTCAGTATACCGGCTTCTTTAGGACTTTTTGTATTGGCTGAGCCGACGACAGCAGTTCTTTTTGATAATATTCCTGCGGCGTATCCTCTTTCGGTGCTGTCTTTTGGGTTTGTATTTTTATCGCTTTATACTTCTACTTCTGCTATTTTGCAGGGGCTGGGTTACGTTCTGGACCCCGTTAAATACATGATTTTCGGTGCCGTATTAAAATTTGCCTTCAGCTGGGTGCTGACTGCAGATCCGCGCCTGCATATCGGCGGTGCCGCTTTTGCTACAGTAGTCAGTTTTTTTGTTGCTTCTTTATTAAATATCAGGAAAGTTAGCCAGGTTACTGGCTGGCGTTTTAATTGGAAAGATCTGTTTTTCAAGCCTTTAACGGCTGCCCTTGTTATGTCCTGGGGAGTGGATCTTTTTTACGGGAGGGTATACAGCTTATTGAATGCAATTGTATCTCTAAGGCTTGCTCAGGCGGGGGCCTTGTTTGGAGCAGTAGTGCTGGGTATGATTATCTTTGTTGCAGTTCTTTTTGCTTTAGGAGGCATACGCAAAGAAGATCTTCATACAATACCCTACTTGGGAGGCTTGTTTTCAAGAATTACACGACGTTTAAAAAATGCAAAAAGGTGATAGCCAGGTAAAAGGTATGAAGTTAAGGTATAAAATTTATGGTAGCCACTCAGAGCAAAACCTAAACAGGGTATAGGGAACGGCAGGTGTGTGAAAAGTCGCAGTATGAAAAAAGATTTGTTACTCCTCTCAGGACAAAGGATCCTTCGCTAACGCTCAGGATGACAATCTTGTCATAGCTGGCGATAAAATTTTGATAATCTCCTGCTCCAGCAGCTGTGCGGAAAGTATCGAGGTTTCAATCCACACCCCCATTCCGGGGTTGTTTCTATATTACTTTATCAATGGAGGATTCTATGGCAGTGTTATATGTTGCAGGCCTTGGCAAGGGAGATTTGAATTCTTTGAAGGCGCTTGAGCTCGGAGAAGATAGGTTCCCGGATGTCCGAACCTGTATTTTCCATTCTGCGCCCTTTCCTTTAAAGAATTATTTGCAGGAAAAATCTTTTAGGGTTATCAACCTCGGAGAAGTCCTTGAAAAAGAGGCAGGGGCAGCTTTGAGGGATTTAAATGGAAAAGCCGCCGAAGTTATCCTGGATGTTTTGGAAAACGAGGAAGCGGTAATTTTATTTTTGCCCGGAAAGCCCTGGAGCGGTGATGCATTGTTAAAAGAACTTTGCTCCCGTATTGATCATGGGAAAAACTCTCTGAAGAAGATCGGCGGAGAGGAAATTTGGAGTAGCATCATGGAATACGCAGGAAAAAACAGCCCGAAAGGGGTGGGGAGGGCAGGGGGAATAATGCTGCTTGATGCTCATTACCTGGAGGAACTTCGCGATCCTCCCCGTTGTGATCTTTTTATATTCCACCCCTGTAGCAAACAGCTTATCTCTGCTATAAAAGATAATTTGTTAAAATATTACCCTTCAGATCATGCTGTTAATATTTTGCAGTTTAAGCCGGATGGCGAACTGTCCCTTTACAGTTCATACTCCCTGGGTAAAATTGAAGAGGCCGGGGTTTTCCATTGCTGGACTTTTTTCCACTTGCAACCATCACCGCTTTACTCTCTCGGCGATATGGCTCACTTGATGGAGCAGCTGCGCTCGCCGCAGGGTTGCCCCTGGGACAGGCAGCAGGATCACGATTCTTTAAAGCCTTATTTATTGGAAGAGGCCTTTGAAGTGCTGGATGCTATAAACAACGGTGGGGCGGATGAACTTTGTGAAGAGCTGGGGGATTTGTTGTTGCAGGTTATTTTTCACAGCCAGCTTGCGTCCGAAAAAAAGGAATTTACCATCTGGCAGGTTATTGATGGAATATCGAGAAAAATTTTCAGGCGGCACCCGCATGTTTTTCAAAATGAAAAGTTAAGCACAGCTCGTGATGTTAGCCTCAGGTGGCAGGAAATTAAAAAGATGGAAAAGGGGGATAAAGGGGATAAAGGCGAAAGATTTGCTCTGACCCCCGGACTGCCGGCCCTGATGAAGGCTCAAAAATTACAGAAAAGGGCAGCCGATCTCGGTTTTGACTGGCCGGATATTCAGGGTGTGTTAAGCAAGTTGGTTGAAGAGGCTAGAGAACTCAGTGATGCATACACAGAAGGCAATCGGGAAAAAATAGAAGAAGAGGTGGGGGATCTTTTTTTCTCCCTTGTAAACTTCGCGCGTTTTTTAAAAATAGATGCTGAGATAGCTCTTAACTTTACAGTGGAAAAATTTATTAGGAGGTTCAAGTATATTGAGAAACAGGTAAATCAACATGGAGGGGATTACTCAAGCTTCTCACTTAAAGAGTTGGATCAATGGTGGGAGGAAGCTAAGGCTCTGGAAAAAGAAGGATGATTATAGTTTTTTAGGGAGGACAGATCATGAATAAAGCTGAACTTATTTCCGGTGTAGCGCAAAGAACAGGCTTTACAAAAAAAGATTCGGAGAAAATGATTAATGCGGTATTTGATACTATTAGCGAAGCGCTGGAAAAAGGCGATAAAGTCCAGATAATAGGCTTTGGAACTTTTTTTATAAGAACCTTGAAAGAAAGAGAGGGGTATAACCCTGCCAGGAAAGAGATTGTAAAAATGCCTGCCATTAACATTCCCGCCTTCAGGGCAGGGAAGAATCTCAAGGACCGGGTCCGGATTCACTAATATGCACAAGAAAAAAAATATGGTTTTTATCTTGAGTACCGTTCCATTCTTAATGGTTCTCGGTAATTCCATGCTCATACCAGAATTTCCGGCAATCAAATCAGCTCTGAATATAACCCAGTTCCAGGTGGGGCTTTTAATAACCTTTTTTTCCGCCCCCGCTGCCCTTGCCATTCCTTTTTTAGGGTATCTTTCCGACAGGGTTGGCCGAAAAGTTATTATAATACCCGCCCTGATTTTTTATGGGCTGGGGGGAGTGGTTTCGGGTCTTTCAGCGGCTTTTATTAAAGATCCTTATTTTATTATTTTAACCGGTAGGGTTATCCAGGGAATAGGAGCGGCTGGAACGGCTCCTATCGCCATGGCCCTGGCAGGAGACCTTTTTGAAACAGGCGAGCGAAGTGAGAGTATGGGGATACTGGAAGCGGCTAACGGTATGGGTAAAGTAATCAGTCCCATTATCGGGTCAGCCGTGGCGCTGATAATCTGGTATGCTCTTTTTTTTTCTTATGCTTTACTTGCCCTGCCCATAGCTTTGCTAGTCTGGTTTTTTGTAGAAGAGCCGCAGGGTACCGTAGAGAAGAGACCTTTCAGGCAGTACATTGCTGCTTTAGTGTCAATCTTTGACCAAAAGGGAGTGTCCCTTTTATTTAATTTTCTGGGAGGGATGGTAGTCCTTTTCATATTGTTTGGAGTACTGTCTTTTTCTTCCGATATCCTGGAGAAAAATTTTAATTTACGCGGGATTATAAAGGGAATGGTATTATCTATTCCTCTGCTAACTATGTCCCTTACCGCCTACTTTACAGGCCTGTATTTGAAGAAAAAAGGTAAGTATTTTAAAGCATCTTATCTTGCCGGATTAATTATAACCGGTATAGCCATGGGCATTTTACCTTTCTGTTGCCGGAGTATGGTTGTATATCCTGCCGTTCTGGGCTTGCTGGGCATCGGCAGCGGGCTGGTGCTGCCGGCTGTAAATACGATGGTCACCAGCGCTACCCAAAGCGAGCAAAGGGGTGGCGTTACTTCCCTATACAACGGCCTCCGTTTCATTGGTGTTGCGCTCGGTCCCCCGGCGTTTTCTTTGCTTTTTTCCGGAGGTCTTTTTACGATGTTTGTTGCCGGGGGAGTTCTGGCACTGGTTTCCGGTATACTGGGTTTTCTTTTTGTCAATGAAGCGGCGATCTTGGGGGCCGGCGATCCGGCTTGATCTTAACGGGAGAATAGTTCGATGATATACAGGAAAAAAGCTGCGATTCCACCTGCCATGAGCGGCCCGACAGGAATTCCTTTCAGGAAGACAATTCCAATAATTGATCCAACGAGCAGTCCGAGAATAACCTGGGGCTGGCTATCCAGTAAATTTAATCCCATGCCGTTTAGTCTTGTAGCTGCAATGCCTCCGGCAATTGCCAGTAATCCGGGCAGGGAACTAAAAGTTAGAAGGATTTCTTTCATTCCTATTTTATCCAATGCCAGGGGTACCAGGACTGCAATCATCAGAAAAAGCAGGCCTACCTCTACTCCGTGCTCCTCCAGGATTGGAAGCAGGCTTTTCATGTTCAATACTCTGATAAGCAGCAACATTCCTGCGGCTATTGTCAGTGAGTCCGAACCTGCAGCCAATCCTAGAAAAAAAATTATGAGGATAAAAATGAACCCGTTCAATCAATCGCTCTCCCGCATTTAAACGTATATCAAATTTATATGACGGGATAGTGCGGTATAGAATCCCTTCTAGAGACAGGTTTCCCTTAGCAAAGATTAGGTGCCAATCAATCAATGCCGTGTATAGAATCTTCACCGCGTATAGGATCTTCTATAGGCGGGTTTTCCTGCAGCGCAATAGAGCCGTTTTTAAATATGGGCAGCAGGGGGAAGATATCCTCCTGGGCACAGTATTTAATGTCGCTTTCCAACCCTGCCGCAAGGAGCTTTTTACCGTTGGCGGTATTTTTGAAAACCTCGTAGAATGAATTTTTACCGCTGCTTTTTTCCTTGATATTTTCATATACAAATGCTGCAGTAGAGGCCAGATCTGAAAATAAAAAGCCGTTTTTTTCTTGCAAATATCCGACCAGCCTTCCCGCGGTTAAAAAGTCCTCCATCGAATAGCTGCCTCCTGTTCCCGCACAGCAGATAACGGTATCAAAGCATTGGGTTCTCAGCCATTGGGCGACTGTTTTAACATTCAACAGGGCACAGATAACGGTGGCCCTGGCTTTTTTAGTTTTTATCAGTGCTTTTGTGCCGTTGGTTGTACAAAAAATAATCCCCTTGCCCTTAAGCCTGTCGTTGGAATATTCCTGAGGAGAATTACCCATTTGAAAGTTTTCTATACAGTACCCTTCTCTTTCGCCAGCCAAAATATAATCTTGGTAAGCCCTGCGCCTTTTTAAGCGAAAGGCTGTTGCAGCATTTTTAACAGGCACTATCTCACGGCAGCCGTGGGCAAATGCGGTTATGATAGTGCTGGTGGCCCTGAGTGTGTCGATAACAACGCAGTTTTTCCTTTCCACTGCTTGCGGAGTAATATTCTTATGGGTTAAAATAACATCGATGTACATTTTCGGTGTCTGCCCGGTTTAAAAGCTGGCTGCCGGGTTATTTTTTTCTTCGAGGGATAACTTGAAGGTGTCAGCCCTGAGCCCGCAGCGCAAGGATTGCAGGGCGAGAACTTCATCCGGCATAATATTCCCAAGGTTTACCTGTGGCCCGAAAGTGCTTAAAAAATACAATTGCTGTTTTTTGATAGGGGCCTCCCAGATGATGTGTTCTTCCCCCCGGATAAAAAGCAGCAACTTATTTATTTTTTCCTGCTCGATGTCGCCATTTTCATCGAAGATGGTGACGCCTTTACCTGACTCCCTGGCTTCTAGAATAACTTTAAAAGCCCCGTCTTCCAGGTCTTTATTTATTTGTTCCGCCATAAGGAGGGGGTCGAAATTTTTATCGCCTTCCTTTTTCCCTATTTCCGTTAATACCTGCAAGCCAAGTTCCCGCGCGGTCTTTATTATCCGGCTTCTTTGCAAGGGAGTTATTTCTATGGTACCGTTGGAAACTTCTACAGCCGAAAAACCCAGCTCATAAGCCCTTTCAAGATAAGGAATTTGTTTTCCCTGCTCCAATGCGATTTCAAGAAAAGTTCCTCCGGGATAAACATCTACATTGAAAGATCTAATCATCTCTATTTTTCTTTTAAGCATCTGGGGGGTATAGAGGGCAGAAGAACCGAAACTAAACTTCCAGAAATCTATGTACCGTGAACTCATTTCCAGTAAGTCGAGGCTTTCCCTTAACCCCATTCCTTTATCGAGAATCATGGTTATGCCTTCCGAACGGGGTTTGGAAATCTTGCATTGCCAGGGAAAGTGCAGTTCGAGCTCCCAACCGTTGGGTATTTTTTTTATGCCTTTCAAAGTAAATCTCCCCTTATAAAAAAATCTATATTTATTTTATCCTATTCTCAGGAATATGATTAAGTTACAGCCTCAGATGAAGTCCGGTAATTATACTTTTTCCCCCTTTGAATTGGGTCCTTGCTTTGCTGACAGGTTACGGGGCAGATCAGATTTTTGAATAAATAATGATGGCAGGTGTACAATATTTTATATAGCGGAGCGGTGCTGGAATTCACCAATAAACCAACGGAGGGATCTATCATTGACCGGTAATTTTAAAAGAAGAAAAATCCTTGAAATAATTCTCCCCTTATTGCTTGTAGTTGCTTTGGTAAGCATTTATGTCGCCAGCTGCCGGATAAGAAATGTGCCTCCTGATAGGCCCCCTGCTGCTGAAGGCGGGATACAGCAGATTCCACCGGAAATAAGCAGGGGAGAACGAAAGGAACCGGAGATATCCGTGTATATCGCCGAAAACGAAACGGTCGTGAAAATGCCCATGGAGGAGTACATAACCGGGGTTGTCGCCGGTGAAATGGACCCGCAGTGGCCCCTGGAAGCGCTGGCGGCTCAGGCTATTATCGCCAGAACTTTTACTTTGAAAAAAATTGCTGAGACAGGAGGTGCCCCTCAGCACAATGCTCATGCTTCCACGAATGTTGAGGAGTTTCAGGCATATAGCGCCGAGGATATAACTGACAGGGTCAGGGAAGCGGTGGCGCTGACAAGGGGTAAAGTAATCTGCTACAATAATCAGTTTATCCATGCATGGTTCAACGCTTATGCCGGTCCGAGAACAGCGCTGGCCGACGAGGGCCTGGATTTTAAGGAGGGAAATCCGCCATATATTCAAATTGTTGAAAGTCTGGGAAAAAAAATAATCCCCGCCGAAGAAGGGCTATGGTCGGTTTCCTTTCCTGCAGAACAGGTCAGAGCGGCTGTTGAGGAAGCAACCGGTAAGGATCCGGGGGCTTTAAATATATTTGAAATTGAAGAGCGCGGGCCTTCGGGACGCGTTACCTCTTTCAACGTGAACGGGCAAAAGGTCTCGGGCCCCGCTTTACGGCTTGCCCTGGGCAGCACGGAGATGCGGTCTACTTTTTTGGAAGAATTAGATATGATCGGCGAAGAAATAAAAATGCGGGGAACGGGTTACGGTCATGGTGTAGGGGTTTGTCAATGGGGCGCCCGGGCTATGGCGGAGGAAGGCCGATCGCCTGAGGAAATAGTTGACTATTTTTATAAAAATATTGATGTGGTATCTTTATGGGACTAATTTGATGCATCTAAGGAATCATATGTGTACCTCTTACATATAATGATTTTAAAGGAGAGGTATGCAATGGAGGACAAATACATTTCAAAGCAGCAAGGCCTGCACAGGTTAACTATTGACAAACGCGAAAAAATTGAGGTTTCCGGTGTTCTTAATGTTGACAGCTTTGATGATCAGGAAATAATTTTGGAAACGGATCAAGGGTTGCTCGCCATGCGCGGAGAGGATCTGCATATCAATCACCTGAATTTAGAACAGGGAGAATTGATTATTGAAGGGTTTTTACTGGAGCTTGCCTATTCAGAGGAGAGAAACCTAAAAAGAAAAGACCGGGGAAAAAGTTTTTTAGAGAGACTTTTTAAATAATATGTTTGGGCTTTCTGTAGAGCAGCAATTACTTATATTTATATATTTTAATGTGATAGGCCTTTTAACAGGGCTTGTTTTTGACTTTTTTAAGGCTTTTGCAAATGTTTTTCGATTTTCCAGAAGGATTATTTTTCTTCTAGATCTTTTTCTTTGCCTGCTGGCTGCTTTTATAGTATACTATGAACTTTATTTATTGAACTACGGTGAAGCACGGCTTTTTGTTTTTCTGGCGCTATTAATTGGCTTGCTTTTCTACTACCTTGTTTTCAGCCGTTTTATATCCAGAAACCTGTTGGAAATATTTAGAACGTTTAAACTTTTCTTTTGCAAAATTCAAAAATTTTTTTATACCGTGCAGGATTTTGCTCGTAGGATAAAGAATTACCTTTATCAAAGATTACTGTCTTCTAAAGATTTCAAAGGGAAGCAATAAGATGAATAACGGTAGGATACTGGTATACCCCAGAAATCCCAAAAGGATAATCAAGAAAATGATAGTATATGCTGTTGTGATTATTTTTCTTACGGTTACCGCCGGCTTGTTTTGGGGACAAACCCGTACTTACAGGGAGATTAAGGGAGAAGCCGAAGCACTCCAGGTAGAACTTGAGGCAATACAGGCCCAAAATGAGAGCCTGAAAGAGGAGATTATTCTCCTGCAGGATAACGAATATATTGAGATGCAGGCAAGAAAGCATTTGGGGATGGTTCGGCCGGGGGAAAAAATATTTTTAGTAGGTGATTGAAAAGCCTTGATTCTCTTGACAATTAGCTGCAGGAATGTATAATCTAGTTTCAGGGCTTGTTTTTTTACAATTTTAGAAGGAGGATATTGTTTTCTTATGTCGTCAATTGAAGCAGGACAAATTTTGGAAGGGGTGGTAACGGGAATTACAAATTTTGGTGCTTTTGTTTTACTGCCCAATGGTGAAACCGGGCTGGTGCATATTTCCGAAGTAGCCGGTACTTATGTAAGGGATATCAATGATTATTTTCAAAAAAAGGATAAAGTAAAAGTAAAAGTCTTGTCAGTTAGCAACGGGAAAATTGGCCTTTCCATTAAGCGAGCTCTGCAGGAAGAAGGGGAAGAAAAAGTCGATAAGCCGCTTTACCGAAAGAATTTTCAGCGTAAAGGCGGCCGCTCTAATACCGGTGCTGCCGGCATGTCTTTCGAAGATAAGCTGGCCAAATTTTTAAAGGACAGTGATGAAAAACAGCAGGATCTAAAACGTAACACCGAATCCAAAAGAGGGGGCGGCAGGAGTTCTTATAAACACGGTTATGAATGAGTGTTTGTTGTAAACGTGCATTTATATATATTTTTTAATTTTATAGATCCTCTTTAAAACGGCACCGGGAAAGGTGCCATTATTATTTGATTTTGTTGAAGATATAACCGGTTTGCACCGCTGGCAAAGGCCGGTTTATTTTTATTCATTATTATTTGCATAATTGTATATACTGTAGTATTATACAAACATAGAATATTTAGTATTTTGTCAAGAGGAAGTCATTATAAAAATGTGAGTCTAAAACATTGGGAAAGAAGATGAAGCTAATGAAAGGCATTAACGGGTGCTATAAAGGACTTGTTTGTGAAATAAAGAACGAAGCGGGTAAAATTGTGAGGGGCTATACGGCGTTTGTTTTAAAAAATGCATATTGGATGACAGGGGAGCAACTCGTTTCAGAAAAAAGGTGTCAAAGTGAATAAGGAGATTCTGTCCCGCAGGTGGTGTGATTTTCAGGACTCCCTTGCCCATATGCTCGGAATCAATATTGCCGTTATAGGGCCTGGGGGTAAGCTAATTGCTTTATATAATGGTCTTCCTTTTCACTACGATTATTATCATAGCCCCGAACTGACCGGCCTTATAGAAGGCTATTTAATTAAGTTAACGAGGTTTAGCAATAGAAGAGGAGAAAGTAAAGTTGTTGAGGATCCTCTGGGAATCCTTGCAGTACCGGTGCCCTTGGAAGGGGGCTTGTTCCTGGTTTTGTCCGGCGGCCTTAATAAAGAAAAGAAGCTTTGCCGCCAATTTTTCCTGGAACGTTTAAAGGAATATGGGCTCCCTAAAGCAAAGGAGATTTCGGCTAGGATTCGCACTATTTCTCCGGCAGAACTCCAGAAAAAGGCGGGCAGTGTTGGAACGATATATCGCCTGCTGAACCATGCTCTGAGTAAAACAAAAAAACTGGAAGAAAAAACGACGCTTTTGGCGGTTATCGATGAGATTAATAAACTGACAGCCACGCTTTTTGGTCCCAGATTCTTCGATCTGAATCGCTTTTTAGGGTTTGTGGTAAGTTCCCTGATCATCCTCTGTGATGCTGATGGGGGCTTTGCCTTTTGCTTGAGTGATACCGGGGGAGCTACTGTTTACAGGGGAACAGATAAAGAGGGTTTCCTAAAAGGTTTGGAAAACAAATGGCTGACTGCTGTAGAACAGGGTAAAAACCCTATTAAGGCTATTAAACAACATATTTCTTCCGGGGCGAAGAAAGGTTTAGGTGATTTTGCGATAGAAAAGTTCTGTGTAAAAATAAAGGATTTTCTGATTTGCCTGGGGGTAGTCTGCTCACGCAGTAGGTATGTAAAGACGGTCCTTTCTTCCTTTGCCCAGCAATCTCTAATCGCACTGGAGGTATTTTCACTTTATGCCCTGCTCCGGCAGCAGCTGGGAATAATTTTAAACAGCGTCCGCCATGGCATTATTGTGATTAACAACAGGGGGAATATTATGCTTGTAAACCGGGCGGTTGCAGATATCCTGGCCGGTTATGGAATAGCCCTTTTGCCCGGTAAACCGCTTGATGGCTTGGGGATGTGCCAGGCAATAAAAATGGCCATTCACAATGCCATAACTGCCGGTGAATATACTCTACAAAAAAAATCCGTTCTAGGGGAGGGCAAAAATTTAAGATATATCAGTTGGGATGTAACTCCCCTGATGCGCAGCGATAAAATCATCGGCGCAATTCTGGTCATTGAAGATATTACGGAGAGCGAAAGTCTTCACACGCTGAAGGAAGACTGGGAACGTTTAACTACTGCAAGTGAAGTTGCGGCAGGAATTGCACATGAGATTCGCAACCCTCTATCTACAGCCGGCGCAGCGATCCAGCTGCTTGAAAAGGTTAGCGAGGCGGGAAGGCGCAAGGAACTGCTCGGTAAAATCAGCACCGAGCTGAAGCGTATGAATAATATACTAACGGACTTTTTAAACCTGAGCAAGCCAAAAAGCAACCTGGTTTTGGAACAGGTTGATCTTTTAGAGCTAATCGAGGAAATGGAATATTTATTTCAGAGCGAGGCATATTTACATAACGTTGAGTTGATAATAAAACGACCGCAGAGTTTTCCTCCGGTTATAGGTGAGATAATCGGGCTAAAGCAGGTTTTCTTGAATATTGAAAAAAATGCGATTGAGGCATTGATGAGCAAATCCGTTTCCGAAGGCAGGCGCTTGGTTATTTCCTTTGATTTCGACGATAATAATGCCTGCGTTTCTTTTGAGGATAACGGACCGGGAATTTCTCCAGAGCATTTGAGGATTATTCAGCGCCCCTTTTTTACCACTAAAAAAAGTGGTACCGGCCTTGGTCTTTCTATTTCTGCTTCGATTATAAAAAGAATGGGGGGCGAGCTGTGTTTCGAAAGTTATTCAGGCCGGGGAACTAAAGTTAGCGTTCTCTTGCCACTGGGTGCTAAAAACGACAAGAAATAAAAAATATTTTTTCAAGAGCGAAAAAAAAATGCCTTGGCGGTGGGTATTTTGCAATAGCCTGATCCAATTATAATAATTTTGTAACAATAAAAATATGAATAATATATTTTACCTCCCTTTTTTTGACAGACATTTCCTGGAAACCTTTATATAATTGCAATATATTAAAGGCTTGTCCTTTCAATATCTGCAAACATTGGGTAAAGGGGGGTTTTTGTTTTTGGAAAAGGCTACTACAGGAAAACGTCCTTTTGTTGCTCCGGCATGGAAAACCAGGTTTAAGCGCCCGTTTTCTTCACAGATTTTAAAAGAACAGGCCATCGGGGAAAAATTCGATGTTAGAAAGCTGCTCTGGTTTCTGGCTGCTTTTTTTATCGGGCGTTCGGCATTGATGGGTGAGATCGCCCCGTTTGCTTTAATTTTCTGGGCACACGTGATGCGGCTGCAGCCGCACAGGAGGTTTTTGGTAACGGCGGCGATTCTTTTAGGCTGGGCTACTTCGAAAGCCGGCTTATTTCCACCGTGGTTTTTACCCGCGGGGATGTTGTTCTGGATGGCGGCAGATTATATAGGGTTTGTAATACTAAAAAAAAGGCCGCCATTATCGATAACCCTGCCGTTAACCGTTCTTTTGCTGCGCTTACCGTTGTTTTATTTGTACAGCCTCAGTATTTATGAGTTTTTGGTGATAAGTTTGGAGGTGCTGCTGTCTGTACTATTACCACCGCTGCTTATGCCTTTTTTTGAAGAATTTGGCTTTAAACAACGTCAAAAGGTTTCACCTGAAGCATCTGTGGGGGGGATCCTGCTTTTTTTCCTGACTATTTTGGGTATAAGTGGTATATCATTAGGGGATAACTTACAACTCATTAATATTGTATGTCCTTTGCTGGTGCTGGTAGGCGCTTACCTTTGGGGTCCCGTTTGGGGTGTGATGGCGGGAATGATTATGGGATTATGCCTCAGCTTCGGCAATCCGGTGATGTTTCCATATACCGGCGTGCTCGGATTATCGGGGCTGCTGGCCGGATTGTTTCGGCCGTTCCGGCGCTTATTGACGGCCTTTGGTTATTTTGCCGTTTTAAGGTTTTTTGCCTGTTATTGTTTTGAAGGCGGTTATATTATAACGACCTTTTGGGAAGATTTAACTGTTGCCGGGGTTTTTTTATGTGTACCCTTTTCCTTCTGGAAAGGGCTGGAAGGCTTAAGCATTTATTGGCCTTTTCAAACGGAAGGTAATGAGAAGTTGAGGTTTGCTATGGCAGGCCGTATTAAGGATTTCGCTGCCGTTTTTAAGGAACTTGCCGCTACTTTTCGCCCTTTGAACCAGGTGGAAGATCTTCGCTCTAAGAGGGATCTGTCGCCGTTGGTGGATTATTTCAGCAGGAAAGTATGCTGTTCATGCAATTATTATGAGCGCTGCTGGCAGGAAGATTTCAACAAACAGCACAAGCGGGTAATTACGATGCTTTCTGTGGCGGAGGAAAGCGATAAATTTTTTGAGAAGTATATCCCGGTAAAGTTAAGGCGCTATTGCCCCAGGCAGCGGGAAATAGTAAAAGCGATCGGCAGTATGAAAGAAATATATCGTTTAAATTGCTTTTGGCAGGACAAAATACATGAAAGCCGTTCCCTTGTCTCCCAGCAACTTGAAGGAATTTCTTCGGTAATGCATGACCTCGCACAGGAGTTGAAGCTAAAACCGGAAGACAAGGAGCAGATAGGTAGCGATGCCATTTATTATTCATTAGAGATAGGTGTCGCCCAGGTTGCCAAGGATGGCCAGAATATTTCGGGAGATAGTTATACCGTTATACCTCTTAAGGGCGGGAAACAGGCTGTTATACTCAGTGATGGCATGGGAAGCGGTAAAGAGGCGCGTTCGGCGAGCCTTTCCACGGTAAAACTCATGGAACATCTGCTGGGTATAGGCTTTCGTCAGGAGGTTGTGATCAATACAATAAATACACTTTTGCGTCTCGGTTATCCGGCGGAACGGTTTGCAACGCTGGATATGGCTTTGTTTGACTTACAGTCAGCTGAAGTTGAACTATTTAAATTGGGGGCCCCCCCTAGTTTCTTGAAAAATGGAAGAAAGGTGGAGGTTGTCGGTTCAGCATCACTTCCTATCGGCATCCTGGAGGACATTATTCCTGAGAAGGAGTATATTAAAATTCCCCATGGCGGCCTTATCGTGATGGTTTCCGACGGATTGCTGGATAGCAGGCAGGAAAGTGAGGGAAACTGGCTTGTTGATGCATTGGAAGAGATCCGTCACGATCATCCTCAAATAATCGCCGACCGGCTGATTGAAGAAGCCTGTTACCGCTGGCCGCGGGGAGTGCAGGATGATTTAACGGTGCTGGTATCCCGTTTGAGGCCGCTGTAGCCGGCAGCGGTTTTTTTGATGAAAAAGCTTCTTTTATTTAAAGGGGGAAGGATTTTCTGAAGGATATAGAGAAAAATAATTTTATTAAGTATAAGTGAATCAACCGGGAGGCTCTCTGACCTGAATATGGCCGCATTAAAAGAACGAGTAAAAACTGTAATCTTAAGAGAAAAATTAATTAAGGAAGGAGATTTAGTTCTCGTTGGTGTTTCGGGGGGTGCAGACTCCCTTTCTTTATTGCATATTTTAAATCAGTTGAGGCGGGAAAAATTTATTTCTTTTTCTCTTCATGTAGCCCATTTAAATCACGGTATCAGGGGCGATTCCGCCAGGGGTGATGCGGAATTTGTCAGGAGAACAGCGAAAAAAATGCATTTGCCGTGTACTGTTGGCGAAGTTAATACGAATATTTTTAGAAAGCGTTGGAAACTTTCGACGGAAGATGCCGCCCGGCATCTGCGTTATAGTTTTTTGGAGCAGCTTGCAAAAAGAATAGGAGCGCCTCTCATAGCCGTAGGGCATAACAAGGACGATCAGGTTGAAACTTTGCTGTTAAATTTCCTCAGGGGAACGGGGTTGGACGGGCTTGCGGGTATAAAATTTAAAAGGAAAACCGGTGATGGGAAACATTTTTTAATCAGGCCACTTTTGGAGACGAGCAGAACAGAAATTGAGCAGTACTGTCGGGAAAACGGCCTTCATCCTCGCATTGATGAAACGAATCTTGATACGCTGTTTTTGCGCAATAAAATACGCTTGCAGCTGTTACCCCTTCTTGAAGAGGACTTTAATCCTAATTTGCGAGAAGGGCTTTCCCGGCTTTCCTTTCTTCTTTCTCTGGATAATAATTATCTGGAAAGTGCTGCTTCACGCAGGCTGGCAGCGATTATTTGTGATGAAAAAACAGGCCGCCTGGAGCTTGACGGTGAAAAACTGTTACAGGAGCATGAGGCGTTGCAGGGCCGAATTCTACGTCTTGCCATTAGGAGGGTTCTGGGATCCATTCCCCGGGAAATAGGCTATAACCGGATCAGGGATATTATAAAAATGTGCAGAAAAAGTTCCTCGCACGCAGAACTACACCTTGCCCGGGGGCTGAAGGTTTCCAAGAGCTACAATAAACTGGCTGTGATGATGCGAAAAACTGAAAAGCGCGAATCCTTTTCCCCCATTTTGTTGCCTGTTCCCGGAAAAGGGGTGCTTCAAGAAAAAGGGATGGCGATTGAGGCCGGAATTTTTTCTCCGGAAGAGCTTAAATGGCCCCCATGCGGCAGGAAAGAGGCCTATCTGGATTATGACAGGGTGTTGCTTTTAAGCGGTGGAAGGAAAAAGGAAAGTGTCCCGGCAAGCGGATTAAAACTGCTTGTTAGGCCTCGCCGGGAAGGGGATATTTTCTTTCCTTTGGGTTCTCCCGGAAAGAAAAAATTAAAAAAATATCTTATTGATGAAAAGATTCCCCTTCATGAACGGGGCAGTTTGCCTCTAGTGCTTGCCGGTGAAGCAATAATATGGGTAGCAGGGAAACAAATATCTCAAGAATGTAAGGTTTCAGAGAATACCAGGAAAGTGCTGGTTCTAAGGCTTAAAGAACAATGATCGTTAAGTGTGATTATTGTGGTCGAAGCGCCGTGTTTAATTTTATTTTAAGGGAGGGATAAATTTGGAATCCGGAAAGCTCAAAGTGTTGCTGTCCAAAGAGGAGATCAGAGAAAAAATAAGCTATTTAGCAGAATTGGTATCCCGGGATTATCAGGGTAGGGTTCCCCTGCTGGTATGTGTTTTAAAGGGGGCGGTGGTGTTTCTTTCAGACTTAATCCGCAACCTGAAAATACCTGTAGAGGTTGATTTTATGGCTGTCTCCAGTTACGGTAGTTCAACTGTTACCTCCGGAGTAGTGCGGATTTTAAAAGACCTGGAAACAAGTATTGAAAATAAAGACATTCTCATTGTAGAGGATATTATTGATTCAGGTTTAACATTAAGTTATTTGCGGGAAAACCTCCTTTCCCGGAACCCGCGTTCGCTAAAGATAATTACCCTTCTCGATAAACCGGAACGCAGGGTGGCGGACATCGAGCCCGATTACTGCGGTTTTTGTATACCTGATGAATTTGTGGTTGGGTATGGGCTCGATTTTAACGAAAAGTACCGAAATTTACCCGATATTTGTATTTTGCTTGAGTTCCAGCGGTAAATGTGATACAATTTAGCTCATAGTATCCGCAAGAGAGGAGGTTTTTTACGTTTGAACAACCGTTTTTTACGCCAGGCAACCTTTTACCTTCTTATTTTTATGATTGCTGTTGCCCTTATCCAGACTTTTAGTAAACCACCTGAAGTGGTACGCGATATAAACTATTACCCCCAGTTTATTGAGCATATTGAAAAAGGGGAGATAGAAGAGATAACCCTTGTCGGCAATAAGGTAGAAGCTACCCTGAAAGATGGATCAAAAGTGAAGACTTATAAACCTGCCGATGATGATCTTTCGGCCAGGTTGATTGAGCATAAAATAGCTTTTAATCAACAACCGGAACCGGAGCCTCCTTGGTGGTCCACGCTTTTGACTTATCTAATACCTTTTATATTAATTATCGCCTTGTTTTTTTTCTTTATGCAGCAGACTCAGGGCGGTGGAAGCAGGGTAATGAATTTTGGTAAGAGCAGGGCAAGATTGTACGACGGAGAACGCAAGAAAGTAACCTTTGATCATGTGGCGGGGGCTGACGAAGAGAAAGAAGAACTTCAGGAAATAGTAGAATATTTAAGAGATCCCAAGAAATTTATTGATCTCGGTGCCCGCATACCCAAGGGTGTTTTGCTGGTTGGCCCTCCAGGGACAGGTAAGACGCTTCTGGCCAGGGCTGTCGCGGGTGAGGCCGGGGTGCCATTTTTTAGTATCAGCGGTTCCGATTTTGTGGAGATGTTTGTTGGTGTGGGTGCCTCGCGTGTAAGGGATCTATTTGAAAATGCTAAGAAAAATTCTCCCTGTATTGTGTTTATCGATGAAATAGATGCTGTTGGTCGCCAGCGTGGGGCCGGACTTGGCGGGGGACATGATGAAAGAGAACAAACCCTTAATCAGTTGCTTGTTGAGATGGATGGTTTTAACGTAAATGAGGGCATAATTATTCTGGCTGCCACCAACAGGCCTGATATTCTTGACCCCGCTCTGCTGCGTCCGGGACGCTTTGACAGGCAGATTACGGTTAGTTTGCCTGATGTTAAAGGTAGGGAAGAGATCCTTGCCGTTCATGTTAAAGGCAAACCCCTTGATCCCGAAGTAGACTTGAAAGTACTGGCCAGGCGGACTCCCGGCTTTACAGGTGCGGATATGGAAAACCTGGTGAATGAAGCTGCCCTACTGGCGGCGCGCAGAAACAAAAAATCCATTGGTCTTTCAGAAATGGAAGAAGCAATTGATCGCGTTATTTCCGGAACAGAAAAGAAGAGCAGGGTTATCAGCGATTTTGAGAAGAAACTTGTAGCTTTTCATGAAGCCGGCCATGCTATGGTAGGCTATCTTCTGCCGAAAACCGATCCGGTGCATAAGGTATCAATTATTCCCCGCGGCAGGGCGGGAGGGTACACCCTGATGCTGCCGGAAGAGGATCGTTATTATCTGACTCGCTCCGAACTGTTGGAGAGGGTAGCCACTTTGCTTGCCGGTAGAGTAGCGGAAGAGGTAATCTTTAACGAGATTAGTACCGGAGCCCAGAACGATTTGGAGCGGGCTACAGCTATTGTCAGGCAAATGATTATGGAATACGGCATGAGCGATACTCTTGGCCCGATTACGCTGGGGCGGAAGCATGATCAGGTCTTTTTGGGTCGTGATCTTGGCAGGGATCGCGATTTTAGCGAGGAGATAGCAAAATCTATCGACCAGGAAATTCGCCGCACTGTAGACAAGTGTTACCGTATGGCAGAGGAGCTTATCATTCAGCATAAAGATAAGCTTAACCTGATTGCAGAAGCCTTACTGGAGAAAGAAACACTTGACTCGACTGAGATAGCTGCTCTTATGGAAGGTAAATCTCTTGCCGAACTGGAGAAGGAAAAGAAGTTGGAAGAAAATAAAGCTGAAGCTAAAAAAATCCTCGAAGAAAAAAAGAAAGAAAAAGCAGGCAAGGTTAAAGTTATCTTCAGGCCAGATAAAGGGGATATATGCAGAGAGCCGCGTGAAGAAGTCTAACGAGGATGGAGTATGTAATATAGCGAAGGAAAAGCATATAAAAAGCATATATAAGTGGCACAGCGCACAGCGTGACAGTGGACGGTTCCTGTCACGCTTTTGTGTGCGCCAGCATGTTTGCTGAGCCGGTGGCAAGCCTAGG
>DUQX01000002.1 GCA_012837615.1 Bacillota bacterium
ATGCCCTATGCCCGGGAACTGGACGAAAAAGAAGAATTCCCCTGGGAAATACTAAAGAAGCTGCATGCCGTGGGGCTGCATGACCTTGCTGTGCCGGAAGAGTACGGGGGGCCCGGGATTGACAGCCTGTCATACTCGCTTATTATCGAACAGATTGCCCGGGGTTGTGCCGGGGTTACGGTAACCTCCAGCGCCAACGGCAACTCTCTGGCCCTTTACCCCCTGCTTATAGGAGGAAATGAGGAACAGAAACAAAGGTTTTTGCGTCCAATTTGTGAAAAGGGAGATCTGGTTACTTTTAGTCTGACGGAACCCAACGCCGGATCGGATATCAGTTCGCTGGCTACTACTGCACGCAAAGACGGTAATCACTATATTATTAATGGTACAAAATGTTTCATCACCAATGCCAGTTATTCAGCTTACCATACCGTTTTCGCCAATGTTGTTGACGGCAGCGGCGCAAAAAAGCTTTCCGTGTTCATGCTGGAAGACAGCATGCCGGGCGTCATTAAGGGCAAAATAGAGAAAAAAATGGGGTTGCGCTGTTCCAATACTGCCGAGCTAATCTTTGAAGATGTCAGGGTCCCTAAAGAGAATTTGATCGGGAAAGAGGGAGACGGTTTTAAGCTGGCGATGAAGACATTGGATATGGCCAGGCCAAGCGTCGGGGCAATTTCCCTGGGTATTGCGCAGGCCGCCTATGAGGCTGCCCTTGAATATTCTAAGACCCGCATCCAGTTCGGCAAGCCGATTAGCCATAATCAAGGGATCCAGTTTATGCTGGCCGATATGGCCACAGAAATAGAGGCGGCCCGGCTCCTGGTTTACCAGGCCTCCTGGTTAAAGGACAAATTCTATAAAGAAGGGGTGCCTTTTACCAAGAAGGCGGCTTTTGCCAAGGTATATGCCAGCGATGTAGCCATGAAAGTCACAACCGATGCAGTGCAAATCTTCGGCGGGTATGGCTACAGCAGGGAGTATCTGGTAGAAAAGTATATGCGGGACGCTAAAATAATGCAGATCTTTGAAGGCACCAACCAGATCCAGCGTATTGTAATAGCCCGGCAGATTTTGTCTTAGCAGTTTGGCGTATTGTCTGAAAAAAAGCTATATATTTAAGCAGGGGATTTTCGGATCATTGTTGAAGATATTAAATATCCAGAAAAGGGGCTTTAATTGCAATTCGTTGTATCTTTGTATCGGGATATTGTCGTATCTCCGGTGGAAAGGGATTTCAATGAAACAAGCGGTTTAAGGCGTTTATTATTTGTATACTACTACTATAGCCTATAATAGGAGTACTACCTTGGCACAGTTATTATCAAACATCGAAGTTCTTCTGCTCAGTATTGTCAATGAAAAACCCTCATATGCTTATGAAATAGATAAAATTATTGATCTGCGGAATATGAGGGTTTGGGCGAGGATTGGAGTGGCCTCTATTTATCAGGTGTTAAAGAGGTTGGAGGAAAAAAATTTAGTTTACTCTAAAAAGGAAAAGGAGGGTAGAATGCCGGAAAGGAAGAGGTATTATATTACCGACGAGGGCAAGGCGGTTTTGATTAAAGCATCAAAAAGGCTCCTTTCAAGTTTTGAGGGATACTATCTTGACCTAAATGTCGGGTTAGAGGCCTCTGACCTTTTAACCCCCGGTGAAATGGCCAGTTGTATTAAAAAAAGGTTTGCAAAGGTCCAATCGAACATTGAAAAAGTACGGAAAATGTATGCAGATGAGAAGGAAGCAGTGTTTAAGAAGAAAGCCGTTATAAAAAACTTGATTGCCCTTCGGGAAGCCGAGGAGATGATTTTAAAAGAATTTATTCGAGAATTGTCAACTGTTGACGAACAGCAATAAAAAGAGATATGGAGGAGGTGGCTTAAAATATGTATTTAAATCACTTTGAATACTATGCCCCCAGGGCGCCCGGTGAGGCGCTGGATCTGGTTAAACGCCTGGGAAGCAAAGCTAAAGTGCTGGCCGGGGGCACGGATTTGCTGAATATGATGAAGGAAAAGCTGATCAAACCTGAATGTTTAGTGGATATCAATAACGTGGACGAATTTAAAGGGATTTCTTATGAGGCGGGTAAGGGTGCTGTTATCG
>DUQX01000121.1 GCA_012837615.1 Bacillota bacterium
CGTTTTTTTGAGGTAAGAAGTTTCAAGTACATTTTAAGACAAAGAAGGAGGAAATAACATTGAGTATTAAATCGCGTAAACTATTTGCGATTCTTGTCATGACAGCTATGATTCTGACAATGCTGCCGCTGACGGCGTTTGCAGCAGATGACTACAGTTATTCTGCCAGTTTTGTTGATGTGAACAAGACATCAGTCAGGGTTGATAGTGCTGAAGATGTTGATGCCGTAAAGAACTATGTAACTTTTACGGTAGTCCTGCTTGATAGCGGTAGGAAATATTTTACAGGGAATGTTACAGACCTGTATATTAAGTCTTCCAGGGATGCGGAGAATGTTGCATACCAATATAAAGATGATGATGATGGGAAATTGAAATGGAAAAAAATAGAACAAGCGATCGATACAGAAACTGGAGCTAATTTAGGGGCAGGAGATGACCCTAATCTTTATGTCAATAAATACGGTGAAGTAAAGGTTAGAGTGTGGTCTGGCTTGGCTGATAAAGCTAACATAAGTTTTCATAAAGGTACTTCAGGAAAAGATGGCGATAAAGCAGGCCCTAAAATCGGCGAAGAGACTATAACCTTCACTTCATCTGCCGCAAAAGTGAAAGATGTTGTTGTAACGGTTGATGAAAGTGTTGATACCTTAAATGTTGGCGATGAAATCACTTTAAGGGCCCGTGTAACTGGTGATGATGGTGTCGGTGTAGATGACGTAACCGTAACATTCCAAAAGAGTCGTAATGGTGGAAGCTGGCAGACAGTCGGTTCAAAAGATACCAACCCCCAGGGCGTTGCCACATTAAAGGTTGTCGAGAATGAAGAAGGTGAATATGAATACAGGGGTAAAGTAAGCGGTAAAACTTTCAAGCCAAGCGATGTAGTGACTTTTGGTGCTAGAACCCCAGTAGTGTTGGAAAAAGTAACTGAGGATGGAACGAAGATAGCTGTTGACGAAGATTATAATGTCAAATTTAAAATGAAAGACTATTTGGGTAACGTGTGTACTGATGTCAGTATAATAGATCTTGAAGTTATCGAAGCTCCCAGCGATTCAGGGCTTGAAGATGATATAATAGAGCCTGAAAGCAAAGTAGATGACGACAAGAACGTAGTCTTTGTATTCACACCAGATGAGGCCGGAACCTACAAGCTTCGTGCTGAAGTAGAAGGTACCGGTTTAAGGCAGACACTCACGTTGGAAGCGAAGGAATTTGGAACCGTTACAGAAGTAAAAGTATCGCTTCCAAAAGATAAGACTGCGTTAAGAGCCGACGACCATGATGTTCGTTGGGGTGACGATGATGATGATGCAGCCGATACTATGCAGTTGAAAGTAAAACTGTTGGATGAAGACGGTGTAGAAATTTCCACAACGGATGATTCAGCAGTTAGGTTGGCCAGTAGCAATGTCAGTTTGGTAGCAATTAGTGAAAGTGACTTTGGTGTAGTGGCTGGTCCGATAAAGGCTGACAGAACGGGTGTCGCCGTTGTAACCGCTACGCATCTGGATACCGGTATCAGCGGGTCGGTTGAAGTACCTGTTGTTGGTGCACCTGCAGATATTGACGTAAATGTTAGTTATAGCGATTTGACGGCAGAAATAACCATGCAAGCCGTAGATTCCCAAGGGAATCCAAGTTATTTCGAAGATGACGAAGATACAGATTATAATGTAGTAGCAAGTGATGTAACTGTTTCCAATCCCAAAAAGTTCAAGAAAGGGACCGGCAAAGCGACCTTTACCGCCACTGTAGATGAGTACGGCACTTACAAAGTAACTGTCGTTACCCATAACGGTTATTCTACAACTTTCGAACTTGATTTCGAAGAAGCTGCCAAGGAGACTGGTGCAGCGAACGTAACCATGTTCATCGGCTCCACCAACTATGTTGCTGACAACCAACCCGGAAACATGGACGTTGCCCCCTTCATCGAAGACGGGCGCACCTTTGTGCCGGTAAGGTTCATCGCTGAGGCTTTTGGTGCAGAAGTAGACTGGGAGCCTAAAGATGCCGCTACCGAAAAAGTCTTCGTTACCAGTGGTGATATCGAAATCACCATTACCATCGGTGAGTACACCATTGAAGTAGTAAGCGATGACGAGACAGAAACAGTCGTTTCCGACGTAGCTGCCTTTATCCGTGACGGGCGGACCTTCCTGCCGTTGCGTGCAATCGGTGAAATCTTAGGCGCCGAGTTTGATTGGGGCCCCAAAGATGCTGACACCGAATGGGTAAGCTTCAGTCTGTAATAGCATTGTAGAAGGAAGGGGGGAGAGCTTTAGAGCTCTCTCCTTTTTCTTTGATGGGCTAATTTTCCAAAATAATGAAGGGAGTCCGGCCTCACGAGTAGAAAAAATATTTAATGTCATGGTTGCATCACAGGGAGGCCGTGTTTCATGAAGCATATAAAAAACAGCATTGTATTATTTTCCCTTTTATTTCTGGCGGGTATCATCTTATATTTTTCCTTGCAGGGTACTGTGCAGGCCAGTTTGGATAAAAGGGTTCAGGAGAGCCTTGAATTGATTCAGCAAGCCTCAGTCTGTATTGTGAAAGAAGATTACCAATGCGCTGTGCAGTTACTGGAAAAAGCACATGAATATAACAGCCTCAATCCAGGGGCTTATGCTTTGCTTGGTTTATGCTATTATGAAATGGGTAATTACAGTCTGGCGCATAAATATCTCGTGAATTCCTATAACATGGGTATGGTTGCGGTAGAAACTGCGGAAATGCTGGTCCATATTCTTGTTGAAAACGGGTATCTTGTGGAGGCAAATAGATATTTACGTACAACAACCAGGGAATTTCCGGATGACAAGCGGGTAATATTGCTAAACGGTAAATTAAACTATTATCGTGGAAATTATAAGGAATCTGTTGAGGGGTTGTCTGAGCTGCTGCAAAAGGAACCGGTTCCCGATGTTTATAAATATCTCGGCCTTAGCTATTTTGCACTGGGGAAAGAGGAACAGGCTGAAGAGTACCTCATCGCTTACCAAGAATCAAAAGGTTTGAAAGCTGCTTCATTAGAAGCAATGCACCGGATTGCTGAGGGGGATGGCTTCTGATGAAAGAGAACGGGGTTTCGTTCTTAAGGTATTTCCTGTTGATGTTGTACTCGTTGCTGGTGTTATTTATCCCCTTTGCCATAAGGGTAAGAGAAGTCGAGTTTGTATCCCCCGTAGAAACCTGGCAGTCGTTGACTTCTAAGACGGTTTATGATGTATTTGTACAGTTCAGGTTCGAGGTACTTACTGCTTTGGCGGTCCTTATTTTAATAACCGCTTTATTAAAATATTACTATGAATATGGTAAGAGGGAGATCAATAACAGCTACCTGGATCATTATGTTCTTATCTTTGCCTTGCTAATTTTGCTCTCGGGGTTGTTAAGCCCGTACATAAATATTGCTTTCAGGGGTTATTACACCAGATGTGAAGGTGTTTTTGCGTATTTATCTTATATGATTATTTTTCTTGTCGCTGCTAACATGCTCGATAGGGAAGACGATAAGAAGTACATATTTTACCTGACACTTATGGCTGGAACGCTCATGTCCCTGCTTGGTATAACCCAATTTCTGGGATTAGATTTTTTGAAGCACCCGCAGGTGATGCGGTTTTGGGTTCCGGCGGAATACCTGCAGGATATTGAAGTAAGTTTTAAAGAAACTTATAAGGCTTTTGGTACCACATCAAACCCAAATTACCTTGGTGGATATATGGCGATGATGTTTCCGATAGCTGCGGGGTATTATTTGTTCATTAAAGAGAGATGGAAAGCAGTAATTGCATTTATTATTACTATTATAACTTTTTTGGGTCTTTTATCTTCTGTTAGCGCAGGTGCGTTTATTGCCGTATTTGCCTCTCTGTTATGCGTAATGATTATTAATATCAAATATATCAGAGGCTACTCGATACGATTGTTGAGCATCATTTTAATAATTATTTTTTTAGGGGCAGCAATAAATATCGCCTCAGAGGGGGAAATAACCAAACGATTGGATAATATAACCTCCAAAATCGCCGGAGATCTGCAATTATTGTGGGTAGCAGAAAATGAACCTGAAACGGACGGTGCAAGCAATACGTTGATAGCGGAACGAAATCCGCTGGATAAGATTGCTTCAAACAGGGGGTATATTTGGCGAAAGTCCTTGGAGATGATTGCCAGCAACAACCTTATAATTGGAAGCGGCATGGATACATATATCTACTATTTTCCTCATATGGATGAGGCAAGGGATCCAGCTACTTTTACCATTACCCGCCTTATTGATAAACCGCATAATATGTATTTGCATATTGCTCAGGGAGCAGGAATGATCGCGTTAATTGTATATCTAATAATGCTATGCCTGCATTTTATTAAAAGTGTTAAAATCCTTAATATCGTAGATCCGAGCGAAGAAAGCGGAGCAATATTCATAGCACTTCTTTCAGGTTGGCTGGGTTATCTCTTTCAAGGATTAAGTAACGACAGCGTTTTGGCAAGCGCACCGGTTTACTGGGCTACCTTTGGAATGGGAGTAAACTATGTAAAACACTTTATTAGTAATAGAAATGAGGTCAAAACTGTTGCAGTAAAAATGGAGAAACAAGGGAAACAGTTGTATTCTAAAAAGAAAAAGCGGAAGAAATAAAACAGGAAATAGTGTAAGAAATCGAGAGAAGGCAGTTTATTCAAAAAATGCGTGATTGGAAAAGTAAATAGAAAAGATAGGCAATGTAGCAGGGATATGCTATTATAAAATGGAAGGATACAGCAAAAGAGGAGGATGAATTGTTTTGAAAAGGTTAGCTTCCTTTGTTATGATATTGTCTTGTTACATACTGGCAATATCTTCAGTTGCCTTTGCGGGTGCAGAAGAGATTATTACTCTTAATCAGGCAAAGCAAATAGCGAGGTCTCAGGGAAATGATTATTATCTTATAGATATAAGCTATATCCTGGCCAGGGAACAATATAACCTGGCTAGGAAAGGAGCAGGGCTCGGATCCATAGGCCTGGCGGACAGCAGAACCATGCGTCAGGATCTCGACAACCTGGAGGATGTAATAGAAGAAAGAAATGAGGTTGTTAAAGCCTTGCGGGAAAAAGTAAAGGAGCTAGAAAAGGAAAGGGACGAGGTGGAGGCAGAAGGCCGGCCAGAGTCTTCTATTGTGGAACTGGAACGCCAGATAGAAGCGGCTCGAGGGGAGCTTGCAGAAGCACAAATTGAGCTGGATGATATCAGAAAGTCTCACAGCAGGCTTCTTACTCAATATTACACGGTCAGGGACCTGGAGGATATGGCCAGTTCTGCGCTGCAACCTGCTGAGAGCGGATACCGGGATGCTGAAGACTCCAAAGTTATTCAGCCCAAAAAACTTGATTTTACAGTGGAAAATATTTATCTCTCATTGTTGACCATGGGACGGCAAAGAGAACATGGGGGATGCTCTTTGGATAACTTGGGAAAAAACCTCCGTAGGGAACAATTGAGGATGAAGCTGGGGATGACTACATCTACGGCCGTAAAACAGCTTGAAGCCGGATTGCTTCAAGCGGAACAGGGGGTCAGGAACCTTGTTGCCGGAGAAGAAAGCATGCGCAGGACCTTTCTTCGTTTACTTGGACTTCCGTTGAACTATGAATTCAGGCTTACTCCAGAAAACATTAAAGCTGGTGGGATAAGTCCGGCTATGACCGAAATTCCGGATTTTAAAGTATGTACAAAATATCAGAGAGCATTGGATAATCTGGAAAGGAAAAAAGAGGACCTTGAGGATACCAGCACTTACGATATAACCAGGTATAAGATAGCAGAGGCGAACGTAGAACTGGCTGAGGTACAGCTGGAAAAAACTCTGCAGATGTTGGAGGAAAACTTTAAAAAGCGGCTTGAAAGCTTGCTCCTGGCAGAGGAAGGGGTAAAAATCGCTGCCTTTGAGCTTGAAAATAAAGAAAGAGAGTATGCCGAAGCAAAGATCCGCTACGACTTGGGTATGATTTCCGGTATGGAGCTTGAGGTTGCCGAGCTTTCCTTGCTTGAAAGCAGGGTTAAACACGAGGTTGCCGGCTGGCAACATTATCTGGAATACCGGGCCTTCCTTCTGGCAAGGGAAGGAATAGAGGTAGAGCCGTTCAGCCTGTGGTAAAAAAGAAAAAATATCGCTACCGCTAAACTTGCGAAGCTAAAGGGGGATGGCGCTTGGTTATAAATAAAAAATTCTTGTTCTTGCTTTTGTCGGTGTTTGCCAGTGTATTTTTTTTCTGCATTTGTCCTATTTCTGCAAATGCAGCAGAGAAACCTGATGACATGTGGTTGGAGCGAAACGCTATCTACCATGGGGAGGAACAGGACCTGATCTTAAATGTAGAGCTCTCTGCCAGGGAATATGTTTACTTATTCATTGAAACTCCCGGGGGCAGGTTTTTGGATGAACAGGACGAAGAATTTAGAGAACCTGTGCTTTTTGGTGTCTTTGGTCCAGGCAATAATGTCAGGTGCAGGATAGGCCCCGGTTTGTTTGATGCTTATGACATAGGGGTGTACAATCTCTATGCTGTACAACACCGTTCCCGAAATGCAGATGTTGAAGATTTGGGCATTGAGAACTGGGAAGACCTTTATGATCTTTCGCTGCAGGCAACTCTGGATGTAGTTGGCCCTTACAGCGCGACTGCTTCTTTTGTAACTCTGAAAAAACAAGAAGTGGGAAAGGGTGCTGAGCTTTCTGTTACTTTCCAAGCTGAAGGTACCGGACGCATGAAAGGTGTCCCGCCATATGATACCGATGGAAAGCAAAGGCTTTATATTAGCACAAACAGAAGCAGCGTAACAGCACGCCTTGAGGCGCGTTCTTGGGATAACGGCTGGGTAGAGGTAAAGGCGGAAGTATCCGGCAGCACTCTGCGAAAAGGGGTAAACATTTTCGCTCTGGATTGGAAAGATAGCCGCGGCAAAAGTTACGATACAATTTACACTTTTGATGACGGATGTATTTATATAAACCTGACCTCCGATGATTCTAAAGAATTGGTTTTTCAGGCAGCCCGTGATGGTCGGTTGCGCGATTTGCTCCGGAACGGCGAGCAGACGATAAACTTTTTGCAATATGAACTGGAAGAAATTTACCTGGATCTTGATAGATATGTATCCAGGGCTGGTGAACGCTTCAAGCTTGTTGCCTATCTTGGGGCTAGAGACGGGGATTTGGAAGGCATTGAGGTTACCTTTCAAGAGCGCAGGGATGGCGGAAGCTGGAGGGCAATTGGACGGGCTGATACCGATCGCTATGGTGAAGTTGCTTACGAGATTAGCCGGGAAGTGGCCGGCAGTTATGAATACCGGGTTGAGGTTCTGGGTGAGAAAAGCAACATAGTAGAGAAAATAATCGTAGCGGGTCCACCTTATGAGGTAAGGCCTGAGAAATCTCGTTTAAATGTTATAGCTAGACATGAAAAAGAGATTCGCATCAATTATCTGGACCGCTATGGAAATATTATCGAGAAAAAGACCTTAAATACTCTGGGGCAAGAACCGGAAGATGTGATGAAGATTATTCTCACTGCACCCGATCGAAGAGAGATAAACATAACCAGGCTGATGAAGGTGGACAAAGAAGGGTTTTATCTGGAGTATGATTTTCCACAGGAAGGCATATACCGAATTGAAGCTTTTATTGCTGGCACCGGTATTTCTGAGATTTGTGAAGTGCGCTCAGAAGAATTTGGCAATGAAAGCAAATTGGTGCTGGAAACAGACAAAAAATATCTTCGAGCCAGGGAGCGTTCCCTATCCGATATCGAAGATATGCTCGATGATGGAGAAAAGGTGCCGGAAGCAGCAAAGCTTACGGCAACATTATATGATGATCGGGGCAACAGTATCAAACTGGACCCGGACGATTTGCTACTAAGTATGGACAAACGTAACCTGGCAAACTTTTATTATGGTAAAGAAATATGGCTCATTGCTGCAGGTGGGGTTAGTGGCGAGCTGGAGATCACAGTTATTCACGAGGACAGCGGCCTTATGGATAGTTTGACCGTTGCTGTCTCCGGTAGGCCTCGTTATCTGGATACAGATGTAGAAGTTGCTGGGAACAGGGCAACAGTTACATTAACCTATTTGGATCGGGACCGTAATCCGTCGGCGGTGCTGGATAAAGATGAAGCGGGTTATTTAGTTTTACTACCCGATGGTTTGACCCTCGTTTCACAGGAAGACTTTGAAGTAGGAAGCACCGAAACTTCCTTTGTGGTGGAAGCCCTTTCCGAGCAAACATATGAGATACATGTCATTACTGATATTGGCTTATTGGAAACCATAACAGTTGATTTTATGCACCTTCCTGCGCGCGAGGTAAAAATGTTTATCGGTTCGGCCCACTGCCTGATAGACGGCAAAAAAGTAGCCATGGATATGGCCCCCTTCATCACGAACAGCCGCACTTTTGTTCCGGTGCGCTTCATTGCCCAGGCCTTCGGTGTGGATGAGGACGATATCGATTGGGAGCCCAGGACAGGGTTGGTTGAGAAGATTTTTATACCCTATAAGAATAAACTGGTTACAATCACTATAGGCTCCAGGACCATCTACGTAGTGGATGACGGTGTAGTGAGCCAGGTGACCTCCGACGCCGCTGCCTCTATTAGAGACGGTCGCACTGTTTTGCCGCTGCGGGCCATCGGCGAAATTTTCGGCGCCGAGTTCGACTGGGGCCCCAAAGATGCTGATACCGAATGGGTAAGCTTCGCCAGGTAATAAGTAGTGTTTACAAAAGGGCTGTCTCCAGGTTTGGGGGCGGCCCTTTTTTGTAAGGGAAACTGCTGTTTTGTTTGTGGTTTTCCCTTATTGAGGAGGTTATGGTCGTGATTAGAAAGGTAATAACGCTTTTATTGTC
>DUQX01000122.1 GCA_012837615.1 Bacillota bacterium
CCGTCCCAAAATACACAGCAGGAATATTGGCATTCAAATAAAGCGCGTTTTGGGGATCTCTCGCGCCGAGAACAACCTCTGCGGGCACGCTGCTGAGGGCCTTTTTTAACAGCTTCTCCGGAAACCGGATATTCCACTGCTTCTGATTCTTTCCCGTGTTTTCACTCACTTCACACCCTGCGCTGCGGTACAAGCCGGCCGCACGTTCTCCGGCGCACTGAATTCCCGTTTCCGCCAGGAGCTTCACCGATGCATTATGAATACCTTCAATCTGCGCACGGGTAAGCCGTTCCACGGGCTGCACATGCAGGGCCTTTCTGTACTGATGCTTTTGTTCATCCATGGTTACGCTCATCCTCCTCGAACCCCCTGCCTTTTAAACCGGGGAGTTTTCTGCAAAGCCTATCCTGCCAACTTACTAGCCGCAAATGCAAAAGCTTCCTATCATTCACAGGATATCCGTATACGATAAAAGGCACAGTTATCCTTTATCTGAATGATGGAAGCTTATATTGGTAGGTGACAAAATGGTTTGCTTACGTACTTCACTTTTTGCTGCCTGATTTTTTGCAAAGGCAAGAACACCCGGCAACCAGGCTCTCACCTCCCTTCCCCATAATTAATATTTTAAATAATCCATTAATAAAGACATTCGACAGCGGGAGGATAATTCCCTTCTTTTTCTTAAAAATTATCCTAATTTTTTTATTAGTACCTTTTTACTATATAATTAAGCAGGATATATAAGCAGCAATATAGAATTACCGTATTAAAAACCATGAACTAATATTATAACTTGTTCACCGTAAAAGCCGCTTATAAGAACAAATTGGAAATTTGCTCTACTTTACCGATGTTACGATATGGAGGTGCCCTTTCCTATGGGTGATAAAATACTAAAAAAGGCGCTGCAGGAAATTATAAACTATTATCAATCGCAGGGAATGGCCGGGAAAATTGGTTTCGGGAAACACCCGGCAGTTCTTGTTGTTGATCTGCAAAAGGGCATTACGGATCCACAAAAACCTTCAGGCTGCAACCTGGAAGGTGTTATCGACAATACCGCGCTGCTTTTGGATAAAGCCAGGGGGAAAAGTATTCCCATCTTTTTCTTCACCCTGGCCTACCACAGCTCCCTGGTAGATGGAGGCTTGCTGGTAAAAAAAGTTCCCGTCTTGGCCAATTTTTTAATTGGAAGCGAAAACGTCGAGCTGGATCCCCGGTTAAAGCGACTCCCTGATGAACAGGTTGTTATTAAAAAGTATGCCTCCTGTTATCACGGTACTCATTTAGCTTCATCCCTGACCGCGCTGCAAGTAGATACAGTCATCATTACCGGTTGTATTACCAGCGGTTGTATCAGAGCAACAGCAAATGATTCCATACAGTACGGGTTTCGCCCGATAATACCCCGGGAATGTGTCGGCGATCGCTCCGCTATACCCCACGAGGTAAGCCTCATGGACATTCAGGCAAGGTGCGGGGACGTGCTTCCGTTGCAAGATGTATTGGATTATATCGATTCAATAGCCATGTAAATTACAATAAAAAGGGGGTGCAATAGGAGATGAAAAATATATTAGTGAAAAAAGTCATGACGTCGCCAATTGTTACCGCAAAGCACGATACTACGCTGAAAGAACTGCTTAAAATTTTGGATAACAATATTTTTAGCGGTCTGCCGGTAGTCGATGAAGGTGAAAAACCAATCGGTATTATCTCCGAAAAAGATATCATGAAATATACGCACTGGGTCATCGGGCAGCCGCTGAAAGATCCTGCAAAAATTTTAGAAGGCAATAATGAAGCAGCACATGTTATCGGACAACGCGGAATTGATGTCA
>DUQX01000123.1 GCA_012837615.1 Bacillota bacterium
CCCCAGAACAAGTGATTATGATTGATTATACTTATACCAACATTGCCAACGAAGAAGATGTTTTTTTGAGTGACATTTACTTCAAAGTTGTAGATTCGGCAGGTGAAATGGGATACACATATCCCAATTCGCCAACAGATTTCCCTCAGTATACCCCTGTAGGTGCTACATGTAAGGCGCAAATAATATTTGGCCTAGATACAAAATCTGAAACGGTAACACTTTATTTTTATAAGGATCTCTATGGCCCAGCTACTGCTATTTTTGCAATACCTATTAAATAAAGGAGAAAACCGTTATGGATACGCTTCTTGCTGCTAAAAAAGATTTAAGTCCCCAAGAATTATCAATGCTTGAATCTGAATTCCGAAGACGTAAAAAAAGTCGTGTAGTGTTATGGCTACTTTGGTGGTTTACAGGCATTTTAGGAGGACATAGATATTACCTTGGCGATAAAGGTCGTGCAATAATACATACCGTTGTGTTTTTACTTGTGTTGTTTATCTCAATTTTATGGAATGCCTATGTTATAGATACGGCTACTACGGTTGAAGAGGTAATTATTCTGGGACCCGCTGGCATGTCATTGTTTATTATCCCAGCTCTCTGGGCTATTATTGATGCACTTTTTATTGGTCGTCGATTAAATAGAAAAAACGAAGAAATTGAACTAGATATTATTAATCAAATCAAAAACATGCGCTCTACCACGGTCCTGCCAGCCCCTTAGCCTTCGCGTCCTCAATATGCCTGCTCCAATCCTTCTGCTCCGGCTCCGGCCCCGGCCCCAGCAACCGCTGGAGCATTTTTTTTGCTTCTTTGCTCATGAAGTCGTCAGGACCAACCATTTTCGGCTTACGCTTGCCAAGCATCCCAGCAATGCGGCTGAATCCATTGGTTATTACCGCCGCAAGGAAGGCCCAGTGATTGCGCTGTTCATTGTACTGCTCGACAGTAGTCTGCCTTCGCAGCTCCCGCAAAATCATCACAAGTTCACTGGGCCTAAGCGCCCGCATCTCGTCAATCGTCCAACCAAATTCACGAGCTAGCAAAACGACTATTTCCGGGGTGAGCCAGGTTGCATCCCAGCCTGGACTAGGTTCATCAGCGGCCCAATCAGCCGCTTGATCCCCTGAAAATTTACGTCAATGAACATCTCGATTAGCTGCTCAAGTTCGCTCATATAAGCATTTTTAACATCATCCTTTGTTATGTCAGGGATGATAATTGGCAGCTTCTTATAAAGCAGATCGAATCCGGCTTGCTCCAGAAGTTTGCCCAAATCTATTTTCTGGATATTGCCTTTAGATTCAGGAAACAATTCGGCGACAATTTTTTCCAGTTCACCGATCCGCTTTTCCTCAATCCGAATCTCTTTACTGGCGAATTTCACAACTTTATCACGCATATTAATCCCCCTACATTCTTATATACAGCGGCCCTGTACCGGTAAAGTCAACAGTTTCCTGTACCAGCCCGTCAACCGGATTTTCAATGCCCTCGCCATTAATGACAGCGAATCCCTCTAAGCAATCCTTTGCCGGGCCTGCATCCACGAACAGCTTCACAACAACGATTTTACCAAGTGAATCATAAAACTGCTCATCGCCCCAGTACGCCTCGGCGCTCCCTGACCAGCCTTTCAATGTCCGGACAAACTCTTTCCAGCCTTCACTTTTAAAGGTTGTAGCGTCTGCATCCTCGCCGTCAAAGTCTATGCTCCAGTTAAAAAACCCGCCCGCCTGGATAAGCTCCAGCGCTTTGCCGGACACTTCTACTTCATCACCTGCGGCCAAGGCATTATCAAAGACCACGAAACCGCCAGCATGTTCCAGCGTGAAGCCTGCTGTAACGGACACGCCATCCACTCTAACCGACACTGGCGCATTTGGATCCCAGTACCGACAATCTTCGTCATCGATCTGATACCGTTTTCGCTGTGCATCAACGGCACTACACGATTTGCCGCTAAAAGCCGCCGGTTCGGTATTAACGTCAGAGACATACACCGCCCCGGTCATTCCTGCAATAGCCATCACATATCAACTCCTTTACGGCAAGGTCAGCGGCCCTGTGCCCTGAAAATCGCAGGAGAATGACGCTTTGTCATCAACCGGCACCTCGATTGACGGTTTTACGTATGCCTCGCCCTTGAACGACACGCTATCGGAAACTACAAACGTAAATTCCAACTTGTTTCCAGCCAGCCATGCGTTGAGTATCGCTTTCTGACCGCTGGTATCTGTTGAATCAAAATTGCCCTCACAACTGCCAGACCATTCCCTCAGCCCGGCCAAGTATTCCTTCCAGCCGTTTGAATCGAAGCTAGTGATGTCAATGTCGTCTGCACCCAGGTCTAAACTCCAGTTCTCTATCTCGGCCACTTTATTTGTACTAATCTTTACAGCTCCGCCGGTTCCTGTTACTGCCACTTTAATCACGCTCCTTAATAATCTCAAAATTAATGAAAAACTCAATCCGATTACTTGCGTCCCGCTTCAATACCTCCGGTGATCCCCTGGCCTTAATAAGCAGGTAGCGGGTACCGGTTACAGGCGCAGGCATCGGATCTACGGGATCGCCGTTACCGTTGCCATTACCTTCATCGCCGTTACCGTTACCGTTGCCATTACCTTCATCGCCATTACCGTTACCATTGCCTGCTTCATCGCCATCGCCGCTGCCCAGCGTTTGTTCATACAATCCATGCAGCGCCGTCATGATTTCCCCGATCTTTGTTCTGGCCGCCGCATAGCTTGTATCTCGCACCCGCACCTGCAGCCCCGGATATTCGCCGTTCCAGTGCAAGTCTGGAGGGGATCCCGCATATTCAAACAGCGCAATGCAGTTATCCGGCTGGTCCGGCATCAACCCCCAAAATAAGTTAGTCTCGAGTGTTCCTGCCCCTTGAGACTGTAAATAAGCACATATTTCTTTGAGCATCACGCTGGCATCACCTCACTTCGCATTCCGGAGGGCTTTCTTAATTTGCAATTCTGCCATTTTTATTATCTTGCCTTTTAGCATGTTGAAAGCGTTTTCCAGATATTTTGGCCCGCCCCCTACCGGGTGGATATAGTCCATTTCTTCATGCTGCCGCCTGGCATAGGGTGTGTTGTATGACACATATACTGCCTTTTCTTTGCCAATAGGTTCCGGAAAGGCGTTTTTCATCTCGTTTCCTTCCTTCGCAGCCTCATATACTTGCATCATGTCGGGCAGCCCTCCAGCCGTAGTAGTTGCGCTCCTACGTAGAGTACCGGATTCAATTGGGACATTGTTCATAGCACTGGTGATGATTCTTTCCCCGCCTGTCCGCAGGGCTTTTAGCCCAGCTTCCTCAGCTATCTTTACCGCCTCTTTAGTGCGCCATTTATTCCGCTTGGCCATTACAAAGCCACCTCATAATGATTTATCCCCCCGTTCAAACCCGGCACAATAAAAACAGCTATAACCGGCCATGCTCTACCGCCGTACTCAAGCAAGTCTCCAGTCTGAACTGCTTCTATGCAGAATACTCGGGCTTCGCTGACCACTTCCCTGCCATCCTTGCTTCTTACCAATCGCCGCTTACCTTCCCAGCGGACGGATATTGTTTTAGGAGCAGCGTATACTGGTTCTGCATTTTCGTTCAATTTGCCAGTTGCTCTATGCCACATAGCTTCTTGATTCAAGTATGAACGTATCATTTTATCTGCCCCGCCTTCACGCCGCTACCCTGCAAATAAATCCATGCTCCAGGGGCAATATGCGAACGCCGCCCTTTCGTATCAAACTGCTCCGACATACTGCCAACACTGAAGCCCTGCACACCAGCCTGCTGCAGCTCTGCTCTTTTATCGCCCCGCAACAACCAAAGTGCCTGTTCACATACAGCATAAAAAAACTGTGTAGAATTGGCCCGGTTGCGGTATGCTTCAAGCTGCTTTTCTGCTTGTGCTAGCGCCTTAGACTTAGGAAGATCGCCTGCGCTATCCCACATATCTGCTTCAAGCCGCGAAGCAAAATATTCTGCTGCTTTCTGCAAAATCGTCATTTTACCACCTGCTTTTTAAGAACCAGGTGGCCGGAGGTGTGCGCCCGGCCCCCTGCTCATTCCTAACTATGCACCGTAGCAATGAAGATCGAATCAATGGTCTCAAAGCTGGGCAGCATAATAGCTGAAACAATCGTCTGCACGTTCACCGGGTGCGGTTCCTTGATCGTTGTTACCGCTACACCGGTATTGACGATCTGCACCTGAGCATCAGTACCGCCAGAAAGTAAGTCACTTTCCTCCGGGGTAGTGCCGAAGTAGGTATTTCCTAAATTCCCCTCCGGAATCAATGTAAATACTTCATCCGGGAAGAAGAGGTAGGAATTACCGCCCAGAGTAACCTGATACTTTTTATTGTAAACAGCCACAGAAAGGCCCAATTTTGCGCTCAGATATTGCTGCAACATGCTATCGGTTAAAATTATGCTTTCTCCGCCCGCAGGGTTCATGTCCAACTTGATAGACTTACTCGCCAGCAGGTAGTTCCAGGTTTTCCGAGTGCAAACCGCCCGAGTAGGACGAATACCAGTATCTTCTTCTACCGTATCCTGCCAACCCTGGATATCCTGAACCGGAGTAGCCGTTGTAGTTGCGCTCCACTTTACAGTATCGCCAGATCCCAACGCGGCTTTATGCGTACTCGGCAGCTTATAGTCGTAATCGTAGCTCATACGGTTTTCGGCTGTAATCTTAATTTTCCCGGTCGATAAAAGCTGCATCCTCATTCTTTCCGCCTGCACTTCAGCGCCGGCAATTAAGTTACCCGCATCGTCAAAAATCCGGTTTAGAACCGGCTCCAGGGTAGCCTGGTTGGAAGCGGCCAGTAGTTTATTAATCTCCTGCCGATCCTTCTCCCCGATCCTCATTGCCTCACGGAAAAACGGCATCTCGGTCTCAACCTTTTTCACGCCGATCCGATCGCGCAAGGTTGCCTTAACGTCAAAGGCGCTGGGAGTCAGTGCCACAGGCAACCCCTGAGCGCCTTTGATCCAGCTCAAATCAAGCCCAAGCTGTTTCCTGGCCGGGAAAAGCGTCGCACCAAGGTAAGGAACCCGGTTTTCGGATGCCTCCGTCCAGTAGTTTGCGATCTCCTTAGCGTTTACCATATCGAAAATCGTCTTGCTCATATTTATCACTCTCCAGATAATATTTCTAACAGCTTACTTAATGAACTTAATCATCGGCAGTACTAAACCGGCAGCAGCTGCAACAGCAGCGTTACCAGTGCTATAGGGCAGCTTATCAACAGCAACAAAACCGTGAACTAGCATAGCCCCTTCCTTCGGGCCATGAGTTACATCTACATCGTTTAGCAAGACACCTTCTGCCCCGGTAGTCTGCGGATCAGCACCGCCGGATAAGTAGGTTTTGCTCACGGCTTCGACCGGATCTGTCCCTGTACCTGCTGCAAGGACAAGCAGCTTGGCCGACGTATCGGCATTTACTGCGGATACTATAGTTGCCGGAGTACTGGTGATTGCTTTATCAGCGCCGGTTGCTAAACTTACTACAATGTCAAATCCAGTTACAGTTATAGATAAAGATTCACTAGCTTTATCAGGGTCTACCAGAGTTACTGTAATTAGGTTCCCTATATGCCCCGCAGTTACCGCTTCCCAAACTATTTCATTATTTAAATCTACATCATTGTCCTCTCCAGTTGTCAGCCCAGCCTTAACTGCCGGGTCTGCATGCTTTTCAACCACAGGCTCATTAAGGTTAGCCAGGACGGGACTGCTCTTGCCGCCGACAATAGTACCTTTCGGCACGATTTTCTTACCATCCTCATTTGCCTGAACGTCTGCATCGTCTACCATGACAGCCAGCGCTACATAATGATCCGGAAACTTCAAAACTTCTTTAGTGCTCACGAATTCAGTTTCTAAAAACTTGCTCATGCTTATCACTCTCCATTAAATTTTTGCACCCTTAGCTGGGGAAATAATGGCTCTGGCTTTCAATATGCTTTTTGCTCAGTTCTTTCTGCTGCTTACCCAACTGAGCGCCAAAGCCTTCCGGTTCATCGGTAGATCCCCCTCCACCGCCAGGGTTAGAAGGGCTGCCAACGCCGCTTGTCTTACCAGCCAGCCAGGGCTTTTCCTTGACCATGCCTTCCACCAGGGAATCAAGGCCAGTTACAGGCCTATCTTTTTCCCTGATCTGATTACCGTCCATATCCACCGGAAATACGGACATTGTTTCAAGATCCGCCTTCACGTTCGTAAAATCTGCCAGCTTATAAGCGTCCTCCAATGCTTCTTTGCGAATACCCTGCTTGACCGCCGCAGCAATAAAGGCGGACTTCCTCAAGGCTTCCTGAGCCTTTTCCACGGTTGCATTGTTGCTCGATGTTGCCTCTTTAATTTTATCGGGAACATCTTCCGGTTTGGTTTTCGAAGCGTCCAGCCCCAAAACCTTGCAAACGCTCTCCAAGAACGTTTTGTTCTGGCCCTCCAGACCAGCTGCCCTCTGGTTTGCAGTATCCAGCTGTGTTTTAAGTTTGACATTTTCTTCTTCCGCCGCGCGCAGTTTAGTGCGCCAGCTTGCGTTTTCATTGCGAAGGTCTTGAACGTATTCGGCGGAATATCCGCCGGATCTTGCAGACTGATCGCCGCTATCACCGTCTGCAAACAATTGAAGGTTAATTTTTCTTATTTTCTTGGCCACCCGGGCCACCTCCTAAAAATTAATATAAAAATAAGCCTTCCATAGGCTTTATTTTACTGACAAGCAGGCAATATAAAACTTCCGGCGAATTTATGCAATATCCTTACTTAATCATCTACGCCAGAGGTATTTTTATGGACAAACCCATCGATCCAAACTGGACCATACAA
>DUQX01000124.1 GCA_012837615.1 Bacillota bacterium
AAAAATTTAGCAACAACAGAAACGATCTCCCATGAATTTTTAAAAGAATGGATAGGCGGAACTGGGTTAGGTGTTAAATATATGTATGATGAAGTAAATCCTTCTATTACATGGGATGATCCTGAGAATCGTTTTGTGTTGGCTAGTGGCCCCCTGGGCGGAACATCTGTTAAAGGATCGGGAACTTATAGTATAGTCACAAAAGGTCCGATGACAGGAGGCTTGGCGACAACCCAGGCTTGCGGATATCTAGGGGCCTTTCTAAGATTTTGTGGTTACCAGGGTTTGATTATTCAGGGATGTGCCGAAGATTGGGTCTACCTTTATATTGATAACGATAAGGCTGAAATCAAATCCGCTTCCCATCTCGTAGGCTTGGATACAGTACAAACACAAGACGCCATTCTCCGTGAATATGGATTGAAGCCCACACAACTTAGTGTATGCTGTATTGGCCCAGCAGGGGAAAATCTGGTCAGATTTGCTTGTGTTGTGGGGGATTACGGCCATGTAGCTGCCCACAATGGCGTAGGAGCCGTCTTAGGTTCGAAGAAAGTTAAGGCTATAGCGGTAAGGCGGGGGAAAAACGCAGTTAAAGTTTTTGATAAAGATTCATTGCGCGAAATTTCCACTCAAATAAATAATGCTGCCTTAAACAATCCAGCCGGTAGAGATACTTCCCAATGGGGTACCAATGCTATACACTCGATGCTCCATAAACTTGGCGCATTGCCGATAAAAAATTTAACAACAAGCATTTTCCCGGAACATGCTAGTTACGACTCAAATAACGTTCGAGAAAAAAAATATGAATACAAAAAGAGACCCTGTTGGGCTTGTAACTGGAGTCATTGTGGTTTTATCAAAATTAAATCAGGGCCATTTAAAGGATTTAAAGCTGAAGAACCGGAGTATGAAGGTATGGCCTCAATGGGTCCCCTAATCGGTATTAGCGACCCGACACTATCAATTGTATTAGCTGATTGGGTTGATCGCCTTGGTATGGATGTGAATGAAACAGGATGGCTTGTCGCCTGGGTAATGGAATGTTTTGAGAAAGGATATATAACATCGGAAGAGCTTGATGGGTTGGAGATGAACTGGGGAAGTTTTTATAATACAAAATTACTGCTCCAAAATGTTGCACAGAGGCAAGGTTTGGGTTCTGTCCTGGCAGAAGGGGTGATGAGAGCGGCTAAAACAATTGGCGGGCCGGCCCTAGAATGTGCTGTGTTTACAGAAAAGGGTAATACTCCTCGCAGCCATGATCACAGGGCAATGTGGATAGAATATCTTGATACGTGTGTGTCCAATACCGGGACAATTGAAACTTCTGGAGGCGGTATTAACGCCAAACAACACGGTCTTGAGCAGGTGAGCAACCCGTTCGATTGGGAACAAATTGCAAGGAATAATGCCGCACTTAGCGGGCGAAGAGTTTTCGAAGACAGCCTTGGAATTTGTAGACTTTGTGCTTGTGAGGATATTAACCTGACTGTCAAGGCTTTAAATGCGGCTACCGGCGAAGCGTTCACACTAGAAAGCGTAATGAGAATCGGCAAACGAGTCATCAATTTAATGAGAATCTATAATAATAAAGCCGGGATAACTTCAGAACTGGATAAACCCTCCCCCAGGTATGCCTCTGCACCTGCTGATGGTCCTGTAGCAGGAATCTCTGTCGGTAAAGTGTTTAATCAGATGAAAGAACTATACTACGAATTGATGGGTTGGGATAAAAAAACAGGAGTACCCTTGCCTGAAACCTTGGAAGGATTGGGTTTAACTGATGTCATCAAAGACTGCAAATAAAATATTTATTGTGAGTTTTGTCGGAACCGAAGATAATTTTCCTTACCTCCGGGATATCATTGCATTTGACAAAATAACAACTCATGTGGGTAATAAGGAGTAAAAAGATAGAAATAAAAATTAGGTAAACGGATAAGCAGGTGATGAATAAAGGATTTCGAACAGTTCATTATGAGGGTGGATCTAGATGGCTATAACCATTTTTTTAGAGGATTATTTTGCAAAAAAAGAAAGGCAGTGCGAAATTTGTGCTAATATGCCAGTTGGAGATTTATTGGATCAGCTTGGCTATAAGCAGTATGAGCATTATATTCTTGTTAACGGTTCTTTTAAACCGCACAGCTATATTCTGAATCATGGTGATAAAGTAACTCTGATTCCGGCTCCGTCAGGAGGTTAACCAAAATACCATTCCAAAGATAATCCTCTGAAAAAGTAAAGGTGTATGATTTTACGGCTACGAGGATCGCGGTAGAGTAGCCTCTTGTGGTGTTTATTAAATAAATGACAATATCGGTTGCTTGCTCTTTAATGGCAGAAAGTATCAGGTACGGTATATGCCTCCGCACAATCTGCACAATAAGATCAGAAATTTGGCTGCCGTTATGGTCTAGGGAGGAATTTAGATTGTATTACAGCGAAACAGAACGCATTTATTGCGTGATCATGAGAGCTGGTACTAGCAAAGGTATGTTTCTGCATGTAAATGATTTGCCACAGGACCTAGCTTTGAGAGATAAGGTTATACTATCAATATTTGGTAGCCCCGACCCTAGACAAATTGACGGTTTAGGCGGAGCCGAACCTTTAACCAGCAAGCTGGCGCTTATTGGCCCTTCCTCCCATCCGGATGCTGATGTCGATTGTACTTTTGGACAAGTGGAAATAAATCAACCGGTAATACATTATTCCGGACTAGATGGAAATATTTTAGCCGGTGTCGGCCCTTATGCTATTGAAGAGGGGCTGGTAAAGGCTGTTGAGCCAATAACCACAGTTAAAGTTCATAATACAAATACCAACCAAATAATTATCGCCGAAGTGCCTGTCTATAACGGAAAACCGAAGGTGATGGGTGATTATGCCATCGATGGTGTTCCCGGGACAGGATGCCGGATTAACATCGATATGTCCCAAACCGCCGGTTCTAAAACGGGAAAGCTTCTTCCCACAGGGAACGTCCGGGATAAAATTATAGTTGAAGGAATAGGTGAAATAAATATATCCATTGTTGATGTAGCCAATCCTTGTATATTTGTTCAAGCCCAGGAAGTTGGTTTAATAGGCAATGAGACACCGGGAGAGTTTAATAGGAATCTATCGGCAATAAATATTCTGGAAAGGATAAGAGCCATTGGGGCGGAGATACTCGGTATTAATAACCGGGGAAAGGTTTCTGTAAAAGATCCTCTTCCTTTTATTGCTTTTGTCTCTACGCGCCGGCATGCTATTAATCATTTAACATTAGAAGATATACCTGCAGAGTGTGTTAATTTCCTTTCTCGATTATTATTTTTAGGAGCTATGCATCAGACTTATGCCGGTAGTGTATCCGTGACAACCGGAGTAGCCGCGGTAATTCCAGGGACGGTGGTCAACGAGGTGGCAAAATTAGAAGAGGAACAGAAAATGATCCGAATTGGGCATCCTGGGGGCATAGTTGAGGTTGAGGCAGAAGTAGAAACAATAAATAATCAACAATTTAATTTGCTACGTGCTATGTACAGCAGGACAGCGCGTAGGTTAATGGATGGTTACGTTTATATTTCTCGGGATACCTTTGAATGATATTCACCTAAATGATATTCACCCTGATTTAATAATAGATGATGAAGAAGCTGGAAAAGCATTTTTAATATGTTGGTTACGGGAGGGGAGGCTAAATTGTTAGTTATTGAGCTTGCAGATATGGAAATAGAGCATCTAGGATATGCAGAAAGAGAAGTCAATTGCCGAACCTCCCGCACAAAAGGAAGCTAAGGCGGGGGATATAGTTACATGTAGAATTGACCACCTGTCCTTCATGACATGTTTTTTACTGTGGGAGGACAATGATACCGCCGCTTTTAGGAGGGTAGTATGAGGGTAGTATGTAAATAGGACTTTAATTAGAATGATCAAGCTAGATAAACTATATACTGGCTTTTACCCACCGGGAGAATAAGGAAATGATGGAGCAATCCGAACGCTTGGTGGGTTTCTGACGTGAAAGCGGGGGATTCCATCCCCTGCTGTTTACTTACTTTCCCGGGGGAAAGGTGTTAAGAGGTTTAGCTCCGGCTCCAGTCTTTCCCTGAAAAAAATGGTAAGGTTGCCCTGAAGCTGGCGGGAATGTTTTTAATAGTTCTTACGCTTCCCAATTTAGTGCAATCTAAATCAATGGTCGCATGCTAGAGACAGCAATATCTAATAAAGGGGATGTTTTTTATGAAGAAATCCATTATCGGATTTTCGCTAGCGTTAGCAGTAATGATCTTATTTATTCTTCTACCCGAAGCAGAAGGCCTTACGGGACCGGCCCAGGCTTCTATCGGACTACTTATTGCCGGTATCATCCTTTGGGTTACAGAAGCACTTCCTTTGGCAATTACCACGTTTCTCTTAATGATCTTAATGCCGTACCTCGGGGTAATGGAACT
>DUQX01000125.1 GCA_012837615.1 Bacillota bacterium
ATCCCAAGTTCATCTCGGAAACGGTTAGCCAGGCCTACGGTGCTGCCGGACGTGCTTTAACGCTGCTTTCACACGATACGGTTACCGCCTCCGGCTCTGTTTGCGTTGTGGACGAAAAGAAATGTATTTCGTGCGGTGCTTGTATATCAGCATGTAAGTACGGCGCTATAGAGTTCTACGAAACGCCTCAGGGCAGGAAAGCCAGGGTTGTATCCGTCCTCTGTAAAGGAGACGGCCTCTGTAATAGGAAATGTCCGACAGGAGCCATACAGCTCAAGCATTTTACCGATAAAGAGATTCTCAGTGAAATTGATGCGGCAGTTACAGAGGAAGAGATTATGCAACAAGTTGAGGCAATGGCCTGAGTTTAATAATAAAGCGAAAACACAAAATCGGCGTGGACTGGCGTTGACTAAAGAACAGAGATAGGAGGTCTAAGCGATGAGTGCAGCACTTGATTTTAAACCTAAACTACTAGGTTTTGTATGTCACTGGTGAGCGTACGGGGCTGCTGATTTGGCTGGAGTTTCCAGACTACAATATACAACTGAAATGAAACTGATTCGCGTTATGTGCACCGGAAGAATTGATGCGGGGCATGTACTCAGGGCTTTTTCAAAAGGAACGGACGGGGTTTTAATAGCCGGTTGTCGCCTCGGTGAATGTAATTATATTACCCATGGAAACTATCATGCTCTGAATATGGTACTGTTGTACAGAAGAATATTTGAGCATATAGGGTTGAATCCCGAAAGGCTGAGAATTGAGTTTATGTCCGGCGCTGAGGGAAATCTTTATGTCGAGGTAGTTAATAACTTTGTTAATAAAATAAAGGAACTGGGGCCACTTGGTAAAGGCGAAGGGATTGAAGACGAACACCAATTAAAGCTGAAACTTGAAGCGGTTACCAAAATGGTTCCCTATCTCAGGCTGGTGGAAAATGAACGTCTCAGACCGCATTTTGAGACATTAGAAGAATACCAGGCATTCTATGCTGGCGAGGAGTTTGATAGAATATTTCAGGAATTGGTGGCAAACAAGCTGGCAATAAGCCAGATCATGTTAATTTTGCAGGAAAAGCCCCTTTCAACTGCCGAAATATCTGATAATATTGGCCTAACTCCATCAGAGGTATCCAGGCATCTTAACAGCTCGGCAAAACAAAGACTGGTTAAGTACGATATAAGCCAGAAACGTTATCTTCTTGCCTGAGGTGGGAAGATGAAACGGAAGATTAAAGAAAAAGGAGGTCAGGAACAAAAAGGCTATGGATAGCGCCAGAGTAGATCAAATTATTGACAAACACGGGGGCGAAGCCAGTTCGCTAATCCAAATTTTACTGGATATTCAAAGCGAAAATCATTGGCTTCCCAAAGAAGCATTGGAACGCATCAGTGAAAAATTACAGGTTCCCTTTACCCGGATACAGCATATAGCAACTTTTTATAAAGCCTTTAGTTTGGTTCCTAAAGGGCGCCATCAAGTCCATATTTGCATGGGCACTGCCTGCCATGTGCGCGGGGCCCAACGTGTCCTCGACACGGTGCAAGACCTAACCGGGATCAAACCCGGTGAAACGGATCTGGATTTAAGGTATAGCCTGGAGACCGTTAACTGCCTTGGCTGTTGTGCTTTAGGCCCGGTGATAGAGATAGACGGGGATATTCACGGCAAAATGTCGCCGGCAAGGACCGCAGATGCGTTAAAAAAATATGAGTGAGGGAAGATTATGGCAAGGATAAAAACACCTGAGGAGTTAGAGCAAGTCAGACAAGGAATATTGTCCCAAAGGGATCCGAATAAGCCCTGCATTTCAGTATGTGTCGGCGCCGGTTGTGTTGCTTCCGGTGCGGATGACGTTTTGGCTGCCTTTAAAGAAGAAATTGAAAAACAAGGCTTAAGTGCAGAGGTGGATACCAAGGGGACCGGGTGCCCCGGATTTTGTCAAAGAGGTCCCGTTGTAGTTGTTTTCCCTGAAGAGACATGCTACCTTCAGGTAAAACCTGAAGATGTCCCCGAGATAGTCTCTGCCATAAAGGAGAAGAAGATTGTTGAACGCCTGCTCTTTGTTGATCCGTCTACAGGCGAAAAAGCAATCCGGGAATCCGATATTTCTTTCTACAAAAATCAAAAACGTATTAATATCAGCACTAATATTAAAATCGACCCCAAGACTATTGATGACTATTTATCGATTGGCGGTTATGCTGCGCTGTCCAAGGTTCTTTTCCAGATGAGCCCCGAACAGGTATTAGAGGAAATCAAAAAATCTAACCTGAGAGGAAGAGGGGGCGCCGGCTTCCCTGCAGGAATAAAGTGGGAAGGTTCTCGCAACGCCCCTGACCCCGTAAAATATGTTCTCGTCAACGCTGATGAGGGTGACCCGGGGGCATTTATGGACAGGGCGCTGCTTGAAGGGAACCCGCATTCAATTCTCGAGGGGTTAACGATCGGAGCCTATGCTATCGGAGCACACGAGGGCTATATTTACGTTCGACAGGAATACCCTCTGGCAGTAGAGAACATAGGCATTGCAATCAAGCAGGCCGAGGAATACGGTTTTCTTGGTGAAAATATTCTCGGCTCGGGCTTTGATTTTAAAGTAACAGTGCACCAGGGTGCAGGAGCTTTTGTTTGTGGCGAATCGACCGCCTTGATGACAGCGCTGGAGGGCAGGGCAGGAGAACCCAGGCCGAAATATATCCGCTCCAATGTCAAAGGCCTCTGGGAAAAACCCACCGTACTGAACAACGTTGAAACATGGGCTAATGTACCGCTTATAATCAACAAAGGCGCCGATTGGTTCACCCAAATGGGGACCGAAAGAAGCAAAGGCACAAAGATCTTCTCCCTGGTCGGCAAGATTAATAACACCGGCCTTGTGGAAGTACCCATGGGGATGACCTTAAGAGACATTATCTATAAGATCGGTGGTGGAATCCCCGGAGATAAAAAATTCAAAGCGGTGCAGACCGGGGGGCCGTCCGGAGGATGTCTGCCTGAGGCACTTCTGGATTTGCAGGTTGGTTTTGATGAACTTACCAGAGCAGGTTCAATGATGGGTTCAGGCGGAATGATTGTTATGGATGAGGATACCTGTATGGTCGATGTTGCCAGGTACTTCCTTGAATTTCTTACTGATGAATCATGTGGCAAGTGTGTGCCATGCCGCGAAGGTGTCAGGCAGATGCTTAAAATACTCACCAACATCACTCAAGGAAAGGGAAAAGAGGGAGATATTGAGCTGTTAGAAGAGATTGCCGAGGTGGTTAAAGATGCCGCCCTCTGTGCTTTAGGAAAAAGTGCTCCTAACCCTGTTTTGAGCACTTTAAAATACTTCAGAGACGAGTACGAGGCGCATATCAAGGAAAAGCGGTGCCCGGCCCTTTTATGTAAGGAGCTTATCGCTTATCACATTGATCCGGATACCTGCCGGGCCTGTATGGCCTGTCTCAAGAAATGCCCTGCAGAGGCAATTACCGGCGGCAAGAATCAGATTCACATTATCGAGCAGGAGAAATGTACCAAGTGCGGAACTTGTTTTGAGGTTTGCCGTTTTGGCGCGGTAAAAAAGATATCCGGCGAACCTGTTCCGCCCCCTATCCCTGAAGAAGCAAGAATTCTTGATAAAGGGAGTAAAGAAAAATGAGCAAAATCCTTTTACAAATTGATGCGAAAGAAGTGGAAGCAAAAGAAGGGATGACCATTTTGGAGGCAGCACAAGATGCAGGGATATACATCCCGACTCTGTGTCATCACGAAAAGCTGGAACCTTACGGGGCCTGCCGAATTTGTACCGTAGAAGCAGAAAGCCGCGGCCAGACTAAACTTGTTGCTGCCTGCCTTTATCCGGTAGAACAGGGCTTAGTGGTCAGGACCAGATCGGAAAAAGTTGACAAAATCCGTAAAATGATTTTAGAGCTTTTACTGGCCCATGCTCCGGATTCCAGGGAATTGCAGGGTTTGGCAGAAGAGTATGGAGCAGATAAAGATCGTTTTGAAAAAGAGGCTTCTTTTTGCGTTCATTGTGGTCTGTGCGTTAGGTACTGTGCCGAAGTAAAGAAAAAATTCGCTGTTGGGTTTGTGAACAGGGGAGCAAGGCGGGAGATTAGTTTTGATCCGGTGATTGCTGCAAAAGAGTGCTGGAACTGCAAAGAATGCTTTCCGTTATGCCCGACGGAGGCATTACAGGCGGCTTACGTTTACACTGAAGCTTTAATATCTACCTTACCCCGGTTTTAACAAATAATGAACGCGGCTAAATATTTAAGCGGGGAGATCCACAATTCCTACTTAATAAAAATAAAAATTGTTAAATTATATAAAATACTTGCCGGTTCATTTCATGAAGCAGTTTACATTGAAGTTAGTTGACCTGGCAATATTGGGCTCTTTATTTGAATTGCCAGGACGTTTCAGAACGCTCTGGCATTTCTTATTTTTTAGAAGGAAAAGTAAGAAAGGATGCCGAATTATCTTATGTAGGTCTGATTGCCTTAAGAAATCATCCCTAAAGGTGCTGAAAAAGAGGTGTTGAAAAATGAGGTACGCAGAAACAGGGTATAATTTAGAAATTGATTTATCCACGGGAAATATTGAGAAGGTGGAAACTGACCCGAAATTGACCGAACTCCATTTGGGGGGGTTGGGTACCAACGCCAAGATAATGTGGGATCGGGTACCTCCAGAAATCGAACCGTTTTCTCCTGATAATCTTCTTATATTCAGTTCAGGTCTCTTAGGAGGGACACCTGCCCCCGCTGCTAACAGAACCATAGTAACTACAATATCCCCTCAAACCAGACTAGTGGCTTTTTCAATGATGGGAGGATTCTTTGCGCCGGAATTGAAGTTTGCCGGTTATGACAAAGTGATTATTCGCGGCAAGTCTCCGGGACTGGTTTATCTGTGGATAAAAGATGACGAGGTGGAAATTCGTGATGCATCGCATTTACAGGGTAAGGGTTCTTTAGAAACTTCAGAACTAATTAAGCAGGAGTTGAATGAACCGAAGGCTCAGGTAGCCTCCATCGGTCTGGCCGGGGAAAACAGGGTATATTTTTCTTCTATCGAGCATAGTAGATCCAGCGCCAGCCGGGGAGGTTTGGGTGCGGTTATGGGGGATAAAAAACTAAAGGCGATCGCTGTTCGCGGGACGAAAGATATCAATATAGCCCGTCCGGAGGAATTTATAAAACTGTGTAACGAGGTACTGCAATATATACAATGGCGGGCGGATAACCCAATTAAACATGTGCCTCCTATTTTAGCCGGCCTTGGCTCACCGCAGGAGATGGCCATACATGATGAGGAGTGGCATACCACCGCTTTTTCCTGGGGTAATGCCCGTTACAGAAGAAAAGACTTCTGGACCGAAGAAGTTGAAAAGGAGTGGACCAAGGTTCAGGAAGGAGCTGTGGAGCGTTTAATAAGCTGCTACAACTGCCCGATGAAATGTGGAGCAGTTATTTCCTACCCATCGCAAGAGCTTTCAAAATACATGATGAAATGTTACTCCAAACTCACCTATGTCATGGGAGCCATGGCAGATGATCTGGAATTCGGTTTTAGAATCGCTGGACTTGCTCAGGCGTACGGGGTTGATGGTTTTTCTGCCCCGCAGGTTATGGCTTTTGCTGTCGAACTATATGAAAATGGAATTTTGACCGATGAAGATATGCCGGACTTTCCGGCCGACAACGAGGGGAGATTTTTCTACCTCCTTGAGAAAATTGTCCGGCGTGAAGGGATCGGGGATGTTTTAGCAAATGGTGTTTACTGGGCTGCCCGCCAGATTGGCAAGGGGGCAGAAGAATATGATCATAATACTATTAAAAAACACGAACAAATCCCCATCAAACTGGGGATGTTGAATCCCATATTTTTCCTTTTGCTTGCTACCGGAGAGAAGATTAATATTACCCAGATTGAAGGGCAGCTACCGCAGGCTCCTTTCCCTAACCCGGAGGATAGAAAGGAATTTGTCAAGGATTGGATCCAGGCTCCCAGCGACAGAATCAAGGAGTTTTTCTTAAAGTGGGAACCGCGCGGAGAATATTCATTTCCATTTTACCCGGATTTCCAAACAGCCTGTGAGCTCGTTGAGTGGCAGGAGACGATGCATTATATTGATGATGCCCTCGGCTTATGTGCTGGATTATCATCATTCCCTATAAAGCCTCCATATCATATAAACAATTTGCCGCAAATAATCTCTGCGGCGACAGGGCTCGATATTGATAGAGATGAGCTATGGAATAAAATTATCAAGAGAAACCGTAATCTGATCAGAGCTGCCAATGTTCGTAGAGGTTTAAGAAGAAAAGACGATAAGCCACCGCAAGATCATTGGAGGAAGAGGTTCCCGGAGCATGAAGCCAAGCTTTTGGATGAGTACTATAAATTTAAAGGATGGAATAAAGAGGGTATTCCCACAAAGGAAACTTTAGAAGGATTGGGTATCGGTTATGTTGGCGAAGATTTAGAAAAGAGAGGGATCTATAATGAGCAAAGTGAAGAAAACGATTAAGGTAATTAAGATCAATGCTGATCTATGCAACGGTTGCCGGGCATGTGAAGTAATCTGCTCCGCATTCCACGCTTCGCCAAAATATAGCGTCAACAATCCTGCAAGGGCAAGGATTCGAGTGGTTTTTGATCCTGTTAAAAACATCTATGTTCCGGTATATGCGGGTGGATATATGGCAGCGGAATGTATGGGCCGAGATAAGTATTTGATCGATGGGAAGGAATACGAAGAGTGTGCATTTTGCAGGTCTGCCTGCCCTTCTAGAGACGCTTTCAAAGAACCCGATTCCGGCCTCCCCCTAAAATGCGATATGTGTGAAGACGATCCACCGCAGGAAGAACCCCTGTGCGTCCAATGGTGCTTGGCTGATGCCCTGACATACGAAGAAAGGGAAGAGGAAGTGGATGAAGAGCTAGAGCTGGATGATATGGAAACAGGGCTGAGGGCACTGGCAGACAAGTACGGATTTCAGAACATTGTCGATGCCGTTGCCCGCATGTCACAAAAAGATGAAATATGATGAGATTTTATGAAAGATAAGCTTTATTTCAGGCAGAGCTAAAAGTTAGAGTTACGTTATATTATAATTGTCGCGCTATTCGGGTCGGTATAACATAATTCCCTCTAGAGGAAGGAGTATAGTATGCAAGAAGCGTTCGGCGGGTCCGGTTCTGATATGACAGGTGTGGCGGCGGAGATAGCCTGCGACCGTTTTTCTAAAGAGGGATGGACCGGGACCTCAGTTTACGTGCCCAGTGAGACGGAGCTTACAATTTATGTAAACCAACAGGAACTGGTTACCATCTTGTGTACCCCGATCAAGCTGAATTACCTCGCCCTCGGGTTTTTGTACAGGGAGGGAATTATTTCAAACATTAGCGATGTGGCAATGATGCATGTGAATAAGGAAGATTCACTGATTGATGTGAGGTTGCGCGACCCGGAGTACAAATTGCCAACGTTGCGGGTGCTTGGATGCAGTGGCGGTACTGTTTTTAAAACTCGCGGGCAGAGGGTTAATTCGGACCTTGTGGTTACACCGGCGGAAGTGTTGTCACTGATGGAACAGTTGCAGGAGAAAATGGTGCTTTATCGGTTAAGTGGCGGTGTGCACACCTCAGCTTTGTCCGATACCGGGAAGTTGCTCATAGTGGCTGAAGATATCGGACGGCATAATACCCTTGACAAGATCCAGGGGGAATGCATGGTGAAAGAAATATTAACCAGAGACCTGCTGCTGCTGACCACAGGCCGCATCTCTTCAGAGATGCTGCTGAAGGCGGCCAAAATGCAGGTTCCGATTGTTGTTTCGCGGCATTCGCCGACCAAGAACGCCATTCTGCTAGCCCGCGATCTAGGAATTACTCTGGTTGGCCATGCGCGAGACAGAAATCTGCTGGTATATTCCTACCCGGAACGACTTGGCCGCCCAACAGATGAAGTGCAGATGTATTGCCCAAAATCGGACGATACGGCACATAAACCTGATGAGGTGATAGAAAGTGGAAAAAGAACTGATGGAAAAAGAACTTGAAAAGATAAAAAGACAGCTTACAAAAAGTCTTGCAGACGGTGAATATGGAGACGTGATGGTTGTCGGCGGAGGCATTAGCGGCATCCAGGCATCATTAGATCTTGCCGCAGCAGGTTTTAAGGTTTACCTGGTTGATAAAGGGCCCGCTATCGGCGGCCATATGGCCCAGCTCGACAAGACCTTTCCTACCAACGAGTGTTCCATATGAATCCTCTCGCCCAAACTGGTCGAGGTCGACCGGCATGCCAATATAGAACTACTAAGCTATACTGAAGTTGAAGATGTAGAAGGGGAAGCAGGAAACTTCACCATAACTTTGACTAAAAAGCCCAGATATGTGATAGAAAGCAAATGTACGGGTTGTACCACCTGTATGGAATACTGCCCCGTAGTCTACCCCGATGTGTTTAATCAGGAGATTTCCAAAAACAAAGCTATCCATATCTATTTTTCACAGGCAATTCCCCTTGTTGCCTATATTGATGAAAGCTGTCTTTATCTTAAAGAAGATAAATGTCGTATTTGTGAATCTGTATGTCAGAATAACGCTATAGATTTTGGACAGACGGAGGAGAAGCTTAAGGTAAA
>DUQX01000126.1 GCA_012837615.1 Bacillota bacterium
CCTTCCCGGAGGGCTTTCGTTTTAAAAATACTGAAATTGAGGTTTTCACGCTTTCCGACAGCCATCTTTTTTTCTGTGAGCTGCTGCGTGAAAATGACGGCGAACTGCTCTTGAACCTTTTTAACAACAGCTATCTCGTTAAAAAGGTCGCCGATAAAGTCGATGAAACGGTCTTTACGCCCTTTATAACCGCTAATGCAAACGCAGACGAAAGCGGAGCGGATACTTCGGCTTTAATTGACACCGGCAGACCGGAGGATGCTCCGGCTAATCAAACCGGCGTACTGCTCGGTCTGTGCGCTCCGGAAAAAAACGATCAGGGTTATACAGGTACGCAATACCGCACGCTCTGGCTGGCGCTGACAGACCGGGAGCTGGCGCCTGTACTGGAGGCAGGAACGATCCTGTTTCCCAGAAGAAGCGGTTTCTACCGGCTGCAGGTTGTTAGAAAAGCTGAGGGAAAAGCGGAGGAAGATTTTTTAGTCGTTGATAATATCATGGGGAAGGAAGAAAAAGAACCTCCTGCAGAAACGCCCCCCCTGTCAGACGCTGTAGAACCGGCCCTAACTATAGATCCCGCCCGCTGGGAAGGGAAAGAAGGTTATATTTATCGCAGGATAAACTATATCGGCAATGATTATGTCTCTGTTGAAGAAAGGTTAAAACAGAGCTTTTTAAGCGGCGGCAGCGCCAGCGAGGGAAGCAGGCTGCAAATATTCGCCGTGGACAGCCTTCCTGCAATGAAGCCAGTCAAGATTTCGGATTTGGCAGGGCCGGAAGCTCTGGCGGCAATGGAACATGGACACCAGAAGTTAACGCAACAGCTCGAAGCTGAACAGATCGTCCCGCACCTGTGGGATGAAGACAATTACGGCCTGGCCAGGAAAATGGGCTATTGGATTTTTAAAGGCAGAGTAAACTATCAAGAAAAAGATAGGAAAGAAAAAGATAGCGGAGAAGAAAATAAGGTAAATGAAGAATTACAGGTGAAGACATATGGGAACATGAATTATGCGGATTATAATATTACCGTCATTCCACCCGATCATGTAGTATTTTATAATAACCTGAATATCCCCTGGACCCGGGTTAAGAACCATGTCCCCAGTGCGGTTGATGTTTTTACCTCACCAGGTAAGGATATGGCCCTGGTGGTTACAGATACCGAAATAATAGTGTATCGGATGCATCAGGGGAACCTGGCTGCCCCCCCTCTGGAAAGGATCCCCCTGAGAGAAGGGGAAGAGGTCATCATGGCCGAATGGGCTTTAGGTCATTATGTTGAAAACTGGACGCTGACATTCCAAACCTACCTTGCCGGAGAAAGCACCGATTAAAAAATAATTGGGACAGAAAACCTGTCCCATACTAGATGAGAATGCCATCCGCCTTTGTATATCTTATTTGGTTTCTGTTTTTGTTTCTTTTTCTATATTCTTTTCTTTGAATAGGATCTTATTGATACCGGTTCCGATCCCTATGCCAATGCCGGCAAGCATAACAATACCAACCACTTCCATTTTTGGGTTTATCTTCAGCAAAAAGATAATAGGTAGTAATACGGCACATATGATTGGAAAAATAACTTTCTTCATAGTGAGTCACCTCCTTCCTTTTAGATATCTTAAATAAGAATAAGACATCAAAAATGGATAGCCTAAAAGAATAGCTATCCACCCTGATAGTCTCCTCTCACATAAGAACATCA
>DUQX01000127.1 GCA_012837615.1 Bacillota bacterium
CATAATAATCAGACATCCCCCAAAACTCATCATCCAGGCGCCAGTTGGGGACGAACTCAAAAAGCAGGCCAGGGTAACGGGTTTCCTGCTCCTCCGGGAGCTCTGCATACTCCGGAAAGATGTTTAGATTTACCTGCTCTTTAATAGACCTTCCATCCAGCAAATAAAGTTCATTTTTAATGCGCCCTGGCAATTGGCGCTCGATACGCAGGTACTTTTTATCACTGTTCCCGGGGGCCTGCTTGATCCAGCCGAAGACGCCGCCCCGTAATCCCCGTACATTGTCTTCATCCAGAATAGGCCAGAAGATTCCAGGAGACGCAGCTTCAATGATAGCATGCTCTGTCTCAGCCCAGTCACCAAATTTACCATAACGGACCTTATAAATCGTCTCCCCACGCCAGCTGGATGAAAGCGCCATTTCGTAGTTAAGTGTAGGCAAGTGGTTATCATTTACGATGTCGTTTAATCCAATCTGCTCCGGACTGTCCTCTTTGCCCTCGCCGGCCACGAAGCGGGGAATCTCGCCAAAGAGCATGTCAGCTGAAACCTTTGATAGCAGGCCCGCGAAGTTGCAAACGACATAGGTGATCGCCTTGTCCTGTTCTTTCTCCAACCATCGCTGTATTCTTTCAAATACATCATGATGATTGCCCTTGAAAAGCAAACGCGCCCGGTGATAATTCTTTAGGCGCATTTTTGTTAGTTCGTCGTCCGGTGGCCAGCAATCGTATTCGTGGCGGCCTATCTGAATGTAAGGCATCAAGTATCACCATCCTCTTGGCTTGCTTCCCAGGGCTCTGGCTGCGAGCCTTTTCCCCTCCAGCTTGTTCAGCGCCTGCGTCATCGCGTCCACCTGGTCTGCATATTTTCCATTCGGGAACGCTGCACATTCTTCTATAAAGTCATTAACCCAAGGAGCTATTTGTGGGTGCGGCAGAAATACGTTACCGCTCTCTATCTCAGGCGAAACAGCATATGCCCGGGACTCTTTAGAGCCTTCCGGATTAACTGCGATAAGCCCAGATATTTTACGTTTTAATGTCGAAATAACCGCCGGACCGTTGGCCTTGTCCTCAACCCACTTCGCCTTTGCTTCCGGCCATTTCTTTGTTAAAGCTTCCACGGCCTGGACCGTTACGACAAAATCCATTTTGTCCCTCAGCTGGTCCAACAGAAATTTATCCGCCCGTCGTTTGCCCCAGACCTGCCCTGCCACATAAGCACTGGCTTTGGTATCTTTGAAAGCCATATCCCAGCTCTGTGCAATCTGATCGAACCTTTTCGGTAGAGGCACTGGCCTAACATTTATGAAGCCGCCGCCTTCACTATTCGGCAGCTTTAGAATAACCGGCTGCAGTTTGTCCTCTTGGCCGGGATAGCACCAGAATTTCCACCAGTTGCGCTTAAGGATGCCGCCCTCAGCAGGGGAGGGTCTCTGCTGGTAAAGCGATGCCCACCAGAAAGAACCCACAGTCTTTTCAATGCTTTCCAAGGCCTCTCTAGTAAACAAATCAGGACAGAGAGGCTGACCCGGATCTCTGCCTAATAGGTCTTCTGCTTCCGCTATAGCCGGCAGACTTATAACGTCCCATTCCTCGCCGTCTTCTTCCTGGGCAGCGAGCAGTTTCCCAGCCAGGTCGTTCTCGTGCCAGCGAGTCATAATCAGGATGATTGCCCCGTCTTTCTGAATACGGGTCCGAAATGTAGACTTATACCATTCCCAGGTCCTTTCCTGATAAGTAACGCTCATTGCTTCCTGGTCGTTTTTTACGGGGTCGTCAATGATGCCGATGTCTGCACCTTTGCCAGTGATCGGCCCGTTAACGCCAGCAGTTACCATACCGCCCTCATGGCCCTCGATGTCCCATCGGTTGGCGGCGGATGATTTACCGGAAACTCTGATACCAAACAAAGAAGGACCATGCTCTTCAAGCAGGTCCCTTGATTTACGGCCCCATGTTGAGGCGAAGTCGGCCTCGTAACTGGCCAGGATGATACGCGTATCCGGGAACTTCCCCAGGATCCATGCCGTAGAATATCGACTTATAAATTCACTCTTTCCGTGCCGTGGCGGCATGAACACCATAAGCCGCTTGGTTTTGCCGGCGATAATATCAAGTATCTTCCGGTTCAGGAGCAGCAGATGGTCGAACGGCTGCCACAGGCCACGGCTTGTTGTGTGCGCGAGCCATGCCGGCGTCGCTGTTTGAAGCTCGCTGTAAGAGCTGATCGGCGAGCCTAGCTGTTTCTGGGTCGGAGACGATCCTTTGCGTAATATCGTATTCATACCGTTGTGTCACCTGCCCCGTCTGCTTATTGACCGACGTGGGCTCTCCACTGGCCAGGGCAATCTTATCGTAAAGAGTGCCGATGTAAGTAGACACATCTTTAAGCGGAATTTTCATAAGGGATGCAAGGGCTGTTACAACGTTGCTGATCTCCAGGGCGTTTATTTCCTTGCTATGTCGGGCTTCTTCTAAAAGCTCAATAAAACGTTCGATGGTATCATTAAAGTTTTCCTGTGAGGCCGTAGCAACCTTTATTTTCTGATTGCCAAAAATGAGAGCGTTTTCTATGCTCTCCCAAGCCTTATCTATAAACTGCTCCTTGCGCTTTTCCCTGCTTTCCTGGTGCCCGTCCCTGTCCGCCTGCGTCAGCCATGTGTGCAGCGTGCTCTTCGCTATGCCCAGCTCCCGGGCAACCCTGGAAAGTGATTCGCCAGCAGCTACGCGGGCACGGGCGAGTTCTTTTGTTTCGTCGGTATGTTGTTTGCGGCCGTTGCCTTTTTTGCCGTTGCGAGGCATGGGGATCACGCTCCAATAAAAAAGAGCCCGGAGGCTCTAACAAATTGCATAAAAGGATAAAATATCTCAAATAAACTATTGACACACGTATAATATACGTGTATAATATACTTAAGAGGTGAGGAAATGAAGCGGAGAGACTTGATACGAAAATTAAAGAAAGCTGGATGGGAAATATCAAGCGGCGCTAAGCACGACATGGCAACGCACAAAAATAGACCGGGTTTTAAACTCCCTATCCCCAGGCATACTGAAATTAACGAATACACCGCAAAGCAAATCCTCAAGGAAGCGGGGCTAAAATAAAGCCCCTACTTCTCCTCTTATAAAAATTACGAAAGGAGTTTTATTATGAAGTATGTATATCCAGCTATATTTAAGCCTCTCGACAACGGAGAGTATTTTATCAAAGTGCCGGATTTACCCGGTTGTATGACAGAAGGTAAAAATCTTCCCGATGCTTTAGATATGGCACAAGATGCTATATCTATGTGGCTATGTGATGCAGAGGATAAAAACGAACCTATTCCTACTGCTTCTAATGTATTTGACGTAACCTGTGAAGAAGGAGAATTTGTAAATTTTATTTCGGTTGATACTACAGAATATCGTAATTTAAACGATAGCAGGGCAATTAAAAAAACATTAACTATACCCAACTGGTTAAATACTAGAGCTGAAAAAGCTGGAGTTAACTTTTCGCAGGTTCTTCAAACAGCCTTAAAAGAGCATCTCGGTATTATTGACAGGCCCTAATCTGGGTCTTTTTCTTTACTTAAAAAGCCGCATTATACTACCACGCACCGCCGGAGGCTCAAAAATTAAGCTTGTTATCCTTCAACACCTGGTATAACCCAAAACCAAGCGTTGTTATCACATCATGTTCTAAATTCAAAGAATAGTAACCACTTAATGCCTCTATAATTTCATGGAGCAGAGTTTCTTCTTTCTTGTCCAGTGACAAAGATTCATCAATAGTTATTTTTTGCTCCATAAAAGAGAACTCCCCGAATTTATCTCTATTTGAAGCTAAATTGTTTCTTTCCTCAACCTTTATGGTTAGCCCGCCAACTTTTATATTATTCGGAATTATGACAAATACCCCCCAAAACTGATATAATTTTGACAAGGCTATTGGCAATGACTTCTTAGGATGCGATTTTATGGGCAAAGACAGGCTTTATAAACCCGGCGAAAAGGTTCCTCGTTCCGGACAAACTGAAATTGTTGGACCAAGGGGCGGGAAAACTGGTGAGGGTGAAAGGACAGTGGTCAAGGATGAGCCTTTCCCTCCAACGCCAAAGCCCGGTCAAAGGCATAAGATTGTTGATCCAACTAAAACTGTTATTTAGCATTTTGTCTGCTCTAAAAACGAGCAATTTTAATCAAAATAGAAGCAAAGGTAACCATCTTTCATCCTTCTGTAATTTGATATAATTTAAGCAAATTATTGGAGGTAGAAGGATCATGCAGATAATCCATAACTTTGATATATCCCCTAGGGAGTATCATGAAAGAGGTACGCACAATAATTTTCCGATAATTGA
>DUQX01000128.1 GCA_012837615.1 Bacillota bacterium
ATTGAACCGAGAAGTTCAATCTCTTCAGCTACCATCGAGATTGCATCGCGAAGATAAAGATAGCCCTTAATATGCGCCGGGATACCAATTTCATGAATGATCTGTGTGATCTCCTCGATATACCCGTTATCTTTTCTAACACTAACGTTCTTTAAAGTGTTGGCTTGGATTTTTCCCTCTCCGGCAGGGGCTTTACCCAACTGGCGTATTCTTTCTGCCAGCACTTCTAGATTAAATGGTTTAAGTATATAATATGATGCTCCGAGCTCAACTGCCCTTTGCGTAATATTCTCATGGCCAAAAGCAGTCAACATGATTACTTTTGGTTTCGGAGAAAGTTCCATTTTGTTTAGTTCTTCCAGTACCCCGATCCCATCGAGGTGAGGCATGATAATATCAAGGAGAATAATATCCGGGTTATTTTCTTTTACAAGCTCCAAGACTTCTTTTCCGTTAAAAGCATTGCCTACGATCTCCATATCCTCTTCTTTGCTTAAATACTCCGACAAAAGTTCATTAAATTCCCTATTATCATCAGCGAGTAAAATTTTATACATCATTAAGCCCCCTTAAATTAACTGAATTATTCCTTTCATATAATTATTCGACAGCAAAGAAGATGTTCCTTCTAACTAATTAATATTCTTTAAATTATTTTTTTATTAGGTTATTTTTTTTAAGATACTGGAATAATATCCGCCTCTTTTACCATCCATTCTGCATAAATACCATAACCTCTTGTAGGATCGTTGACAAAAACATGGGTTACAGCTCCTACAAGACAACCGTTTTGAATAATCGGGCTTCCGCTCATTCCCTGGACTATACCCCCCGTTAGTTTCAATAATTCTTCGTCAACAATGCGTAAAATTATTCCTTTATCTCCAGGAGTATTTTTATTAACAGCCCTTTCGATTTCAATCTCAAAACTCTGTATCTTATTTCCCTCTACAACTGTAAGCAGTTCGGCTGAACCCGGTTGAACTTGAACGGCCAGCCCGAGAGGGATAGGATCGGGATAAGGTGTTACGTATTCTCCCACATTATGTAATTTGCCGTATATGCCAAATTCGCAATTCTTTCTTATGTTTCCCAAAATGTCCTTTCCTTCCCGAAAAATGCCCGCTTTTTCTCCGGGTTGCCCTTTCCGGGCTGTTTTTATGTTCACTATATCGGCTCTAACAATCATCCCATCGTTGATTTCCAGGGCTGCATTTGTATCCAGATCGGTAATAATATGGCCAAGGGCGCCATAGCAATCGTTCTCAGGGTTATAAAAAGTTAACGTGCCCACCCCGGCAGCGGTATCCCTGATATATAAACCGATCCGTTTTTCCCCGGTTTTTGAACATAAATAGGGATCTACATTTATTACTCTTTTTTCTCCCTTTCTTTTAACGGTAAACTTTAGATCCCCCTTTTCTGATTCTCGCCGGATTATATCGGCTGCCATATCAATGTTGTCTATTGCTAGGTCGTTTATTTCTACGATCACATCTTCGATAAGAATTCCGGCCTCCTCGGCAGGAGAAAAATCTCTCTCCCCGTTATTAAGATAAAAATAACCTACTACCAAAACTCCTTTTTCATGGAGCTTAATACCAATAGAATGACCGCCGGGAACCAATTTCATTTCCGGTAAAACACTGACGGTGAGCTGTCTGATGGGAATAAGCCCTCGAAAAAGGCTGATTTCAAGATTCACATTCCCCCGGGAAACACCGCGCAGTGAAATATCGCTGTGATACCCCAGCAAGCTGAATTCTTCATCGCTTATGGGTGAACCGTTTATATTGAGAATATCGCCTCTATCAGCCTTAATATACAGATCAAGCGGAAATTTAAGACTATAAGAATGCTCCTGGCCCTCGAAAATACGGATATTATCCTTGAGGTGAACCCTTATTCCCAGCGGAAGAAATATAAAAAAAAGTATTAAAAAAAATGCTGCCAGCATTAAGATGTTTTTTTTTCTGTAACTATTGCTCATTCTGCTATTCCTCCCGAAAACTCTGTAATTATTTTGAAACGATACCTGAGAACAATTTAAATTGCCTCCGGTTTAAATTGCCTCCGGGAGTTTTTTTTATGCTTAAATGGTTTACATAAACATAATGTTTTATTTGGTATTAATAACAATAAAACAATAAAAAACCTCTTTTTTTTAAAAGAGGTTAGCCGCCTAAAAACTTAAAATATCATAAAAAAAGGACAAAATTATTCCTCCGGGTTATATTGGCCGGCCCGGGAATCTTTGCGGAAATTTTTTAATAGCTCTTCAGCATGGCGCCTGGTTATCTCGCCGGTAGTATCACCATTGAGCATCCGGGCAATTTCAAGCAATCTCTTTTCACCTTCAAGATAGCTTGCACGTGTTGTTGTGCGGCCATCAAGCACTTCTTTATACAGGTAATACTGGTGGTCAGCCGCGCTCGCAATATGGGCATTGTGTGTTACCGAAATAACCTGGTGTTTTTTGCCCAGGTTCATCATTTTTTCCGATACTTTCTGTATAGTTTTTCCTCCGATACCGCTATCAATTTCATCGAAAATCAACACAGGAATATTATCCTGCTCAGCCAGGATGCTTTTTAAAGCCAGCATTACCCTGGCCATTTCTCCGGCAGAAATAATCCGCGCCAAAGGTTTTAAAGGTTCTCCAGGATTTGCTGAAAACAAAAATTCCAATTCTTCTTTTCCCCTGCGATCTGGAACATCTTTAGGAATAAAATCAATTTTAAAACGGGCATTTGCCATCCCCAGTTCTTGAAGGGCTTCTGTTATCTGCAGCTCCAGTTTTTCCGCTATTTCTTTTCTTTTTTCCGTTAGCTCTTCAGCAAGGGCATCAATTTCAACCTGCAATTTTTGTGAATCCTTTTCCAGCTGTAGCAACTTTTCCTCATTGCTTTCTAAAATATTTATTTCATTCCGGCATTGTTCTTCGAAAGAGAGGATCTCCTCTACAGTATTTCCGTATTTTGATTTTAAACGGCGGTACAGCTCCAGCCGGTTCTCGATTTCTTCTCTCTCCTCAGGGAAAAAAATAAGCCTGTCCGAGTATGAATAGAGGTCGTGACCCAGCTCTGTTAAAGCTGTGCTAACTTCCTGCAATATCTGGATAAATGGGGAAAGATCGGGATCAATTTTCTCCAGGGAAGTTAACTCCTCTTTAATACTGTTAATTATATCCAAAACGGCCGGTACATGGTTATTGTTGCCATAGATTTGGGTATATGCCCTGTTAACCGCGGAGAGTAATTTTTCCATATTATCCAGTAACAGCAGCCTTTCCCTTAAGCTTTTCTCCTCATCTATGCTAAGAGAAGCTGCACTAATTTCATCCCGCTGGAAACGGAGCATTTCAAGCTGGCGTGCCCTCTGCTGGGGGCTTATACCGTGTTCATTCAGTTTCTCCCTAATCTTTTGCCGGCGATTAATCAATTCTACCATATGCCGTTTTATCTTTAAAAGGGGATCACCCCCGAATTCATCCAGCAGGTACAAATGCCGCTCGGGCTTTAAAAGGGACTGGTGGCTGTGCTGTCCATGGAGATCGACCAGTATCATCCCCAGCTCTTTTAAAACTGCCAGGGGTACAATGCGTCCGTTTATCCGGCAGATATTCCTACCGCTGCGAGAAATTTCCCTGGTAACGATTAGCTCCTCTTTAAGATCAAGGCCGTACAGCTCCAGTGTTTTCTTTAGAGGAACGTTTTCTTCAGAGGTGGTAAAAACCGCTTCGATTATTGCTCTGCTGCATCCCGTCCTGACCTGTTCGCTGGTTGCCCTTTCACCAAGGATAAGGTTGATCGCTCCGATAAGAATCGATTTTCCGGCTCCTGTTTCCCCTGTTAATACATTCATTCCGGGAAAAAACTCTAATGATAGTTCATCTATCAGAGCAAAATCACGCAGGTGTAAAAATGAGAGCATCTAAAACACCTTCCCGAAAGAGTATGATCCAGAACACACAGTATTTAATCGTAAAGTATTTAAATAGTTCGATACCTCAGATTAGTTTATCGTGTAGCAGTTTATAGAAGTTATTTTCTTCAAAGGTAATTACTTTTGTAACACACTTTGCCCGCCTGATATGAATAGAATCGTTATACTCCAGGGCAAATCCTTCCTGACCATCAAGTGTTAAAAAAATGTCGGTGCCCTTTGTAGCTATGGTTAAGGTTACAACATCATCCTGGTTGACAATTACAGAACGCTGGTAAAGGAGATGGGGACAAATAGGAGTTACAACAAGTACTTTGAGAAACGGGTTAACAATCGGGCCTCCGGATGATAATGAATAACCGGTAGATCCCGTCGGGCTTGCAATAATCACTCCATCTCCCGGGTAACTTTCCAAAAAATCATGATTAATATATGTATCAACCCTTATAATCCTGGAAAATGGACCTCTTGAAATGATGACATCGTTTAATGATATGGAGGAAGCAAATTGCTTATCACCTCTTATCACTTCGGTATGAAGCATCATTCTTTCACCGAGGCGGTAGTCTCCTTTAACGAGCTTCTCCATAAAATAATTTAATTTATCAACTTCTATTTCGGCCAGAAAGCCTTTATGGCCCAAATTAATTCCTAAAATAGGAAGATTGGTACAGGCAAGTTCCCTGGAAGCTCTTAAAAAAGTGCCGTCACCTCCGACAACTATCACCAGATCAACCTTTTGTGGCCATTTTTGAATCTCGGCTATCGGTGAAGCTACGTTTAAAAGGGGATCTTTTTCGGGTACAACATACACAGGTACTCCATAGCTGCCGAAAAAGCTTTTAATACTTGCCACTACCCCCGGTACTTTTTCCTTTTGCCAATTAGGTACTACTCCGATACCTCTTAACAAAACGCAGCCTTCTCCTTTCCCTGTGTTTTTTCAATTTTTCTGCAGACAAGAATGGGCTTTGGATACCACTTTCTTGATTAACTGCTGAAGATCTCGCGTTCTTTCTTTATCCGGTTTATCCGGTTTTGCGCAGCCGGCATCGCTGACAAGATATAAAAAAAATTCAATATTTCCCTTGGGCCCTTTCAGGGGAGAATAGGTGATGCCTTTTATGTTATAAGAAAGGTCCAGCGAAAAATACGCGATCTTTTCCAGGACTTCCTCGTGAACCGCCGCATCTCTCACTACGCCCTTTTTTCCGACCTGAGAGCGCAAAGCTTCAAACTGGGGTTTTATCAGGCAAATTACTTCATTGATGGTGAGCATGGAAACAACCGGAAGAACTTTTGTTAAAGAAATAAAGGAAACGTCAATTAGAGCGAAATGTGGTAGCGGGGATAGATCTTCCTTTTTTAAGGAGCGTACGTTGAAGCGTTCCATGTTTACAACTCTGGGATGGTTGCGTAAGATCCAGGCCAACTGGCCGTATCCTACATCAAGGGCATAGACTTTCTCTGCCCCGTTTTCTAACGCACACTGGGTAAACCCACCCGTGGAGGCTCCGATATCGAGAACGATTTTTCCCCTTAAATCAACCCCAAATTCGTTCAGTGCTTTTATTAATTTCAAACCTCCCCGGCTTACATATGGGTTTGCGGGCTTATGCACCTCAATATCGGCGTTGATCGGGATAAGGGATCCCGGTTTATCGCTTTTAACCCCATTTATGAAAACATTGCCGGCCATAATTTCTGCTCTGGCACGGCTTCTGGTAGAAAAATATTTTTTTTCTACCAGAAGGAGGTCAAGACGCTTTTTTTCTTTCTCCCCGGCCATCTTAATTATATCTTCCCACCCGCCCGGCAGAGCTGAAGGGCTCTACCCGCTATTCCTTCACCGTTCAGACCGTAAAGATCCAGCAGGTAATCCCTGCTCCCCCTGCCGGTAAACGGGTCCTGAAATCCCATACGTTTCACGCGCACTTTCTCCACACCTTCCTCTTCAAGCAGTTCCAGGACTGCGCTGCCAAAGCCACCGGCTAAAATATGATCTTCTACTGTCAGGACTATCCCGCATTTTTCCGCCCAGTTACAGATCAGCTCTCTATCCAGGGGCTTTATAAAGCGGGGATTGATAACGCAACTGCTGACACCCTCTTTGAGGAGCAGCTCGTGGGCTTTAAGGGCACTTGAAACCATACAACCTGCCGCCAAAATCAAAATATCGCTGCCTTCCCTCAAGAGAACACCTTTTCCCAACTGCAGCTCTTCAGCCGGCCCCTGAGGCAGTTCGTCCGTTTTACCCCGCGGGTACCTGATCGCCACCGGGCATTTTAAAGATAGAGCGGTTTTTAACATAGCAGCAAGCTCAGCGCCGCTGCTGGGTGCCATGATGACCATACGCGGCATATGACGCAAATAAGCAAGATCAAAAATGCCGTTATGGGTTTCCCCGTCTTCTCCTACTAGGCCCGCCCGATCAATGGCAAATATAACGTGCAGGTTTTGCAGGCAGACGTCGTGTAAAATTTGATCATAAGCCCTTTGTAAAAAAGTGCTATAGATCGCTACCACCGGTTTTAGTTCCTCAACAGCAAAACCGGCAGCCATGGTAACGGCATGTTGTTCGGCAATTCCAACATCAAAAAAACGTTCTGGCCACCTTTTGGAAAATTCCTCCAGTCCGGTGCCGCTGGTCATCGCCGCAGTTATGGTTACTATTTTATCATCCTCGGAGGCAAACTCTTCCATTGCACGCCCGAACACTTCGCTGTAGCTTGGAGCTGATCTGTTTTTTTTCAATAGTTTTCCGGTATCTTTATCAAAGGGGCCCACTCCGTGAAAAAAATGCGGGTTCTTTTCAGCAAAAGGGTAGCCCTTACCTTTTTTCGTCACTGCATGGATAAATACCGGCCCTTTAACTCCTTTCGCCTCGCGTAAAAGCGAGAGCATGCCTGGAATATTGTGCCCGTTAATGGGCCCCAAATATGTAAAACCCAATTCCTCAAAAAGCATCCCCGGAACCAGCAGGTATTTTACACTGTCTTTGATACGTTCAGCGGTACGCAGCATGGTGCGTCCGATAGCTGGAATTTTCTCGAGCAGCTGTTCTAAGTCCTCTTTTAATCGATAATATTTTGGATCAGTTCTCAGCCGTGCCAGGTACGAGGGCACTCCCCCCACATTCTGATCAATAGACATCTCATTATCATTTAAAATGACAATAATATCCGTGTTAATGTCTCCGGCATAGTTTAGCGCCTCAAAGGCCATTCCTCCGGTTAGCGCTCCGTCTCCGATAACACATATTACGAAAAAATTTTTTTTCTGAAGATCCCTGGCCTGGGCTATTCCCAAAGCCGCAGAAAGCGACGTGCTGCTATGCCCGGTTCCAAAAACATCGTAAGCGCTTTCATCTATTCTAGGAAAACCGCTGATTCCATCATAGCAGCGGATATTTTTGAACTGCTCCCTTCGTCCCGTTAGGATTTTATGCGCATAACACTGGTGCCCCACATCCCAAATTATTTTATCTTCAGGTGTATTAAAAATTTTATGGAGGGCAAGGGTAAGTTCAACAACACCGAGGCTGGAAGCCAGATGGCCTCCCCTTTTTGAGATAACCTCAACCATCAATTCCCTTATTTCAACGGCAAGACTTTCCAGTTCATGTACTTGAAGTTTTCTTAAATCAGCAGGCTCATTAATGCTCTGCAAAATTCTCTTCAACAATACCACTTCCGGAGACTAGATTTTAAAAACATTGCTGCGTTTAAAGCTTTTGTTTAACCCGGCGTCGCCTGGGATTTTTCCAAAAAAACACTTTATCGAATGCTGTTAGTAAACGTGCTGTTGATAAAACAATTTCTATTGAATTGTTAATTGCCAGCGATTTACCGTAAGCTTTGCCGCCTACAGTCAGCGCTGAAACGATGCCGGCCATTACAATACTATAATAAATCTCATTTGGTTGCGGTATTCCTGTTGCCAATTTAATAATAATGATCGCCCCGATACTACCGCTGATAATTCCGCTAATATCACCGATAACATCATTACAAAAATTGGCCACCTGCTCGGCATTGCGCACCAGGTAAATTCCTTTTTTTGCACCGAAGATCTTTTTGGCGGCTTTGGCATGAAAAGGCCTTTCATCAGCAGCAGTTATCGCTGTTCCGATAATATCAAAGAAAATACCGATTAGGATTACTATTATTAAAAGAACAAAAGAAATAATAACAGAATGCAAGTCTTTCAGCAATAATTGTGTTACTAACGAAAAAATAACAGCTAAAAAAAAGGTCCAGAAACTAACCAGTATTACCCACAAGACGGTTTTTCTTTTTTGGCCCCGCTTGTTTTTTTTCAAACTTTCTGCACCTCGATAAATAAAAAGGACATAAGTGGTAACCCTATGAGTAAACTTTGCGGCTTAAGGTCCAGCAGGTTTTCCCAAATGCCCACCTGCCTGTCACCAGGCCGGCAGTTTCCCTTTAAGGGCATTTCTGCCGTGTCGCCAGCGGCAGGGCTGGATTACCACTCAGACCACACTTTAATCCCCACAGGGCTTCTCACTGGTGAAAACAGCCTAGGAGTTTTCCTCAATGACACATTAACGTTTTCTAGCCTCTTTTGCAGCACTGGTTTCCTAAGGACGTATGCCTTTCTCCCCCAGGACCACTCAAGGCAGGCTACACTGTGCACAGTTTCTGCCGCACACAGGTTCTAGCCTAAGCCGTAACCTTTTACCTTTCGGTAATGCGCCACTAACTTAGGTCTCCACGAAGGCAGGGTCAACGCCTACATGCCTTTGTAGATCGCCCCATCCTTCTTAACTCCCAGCACCAACCCCCGACTGGGCTTCGGCAGCCAGCACCAGGAACTTCATCGATATG
>DUQX01000129.1 GCA_012837615.1 Bacillota bacterium
GGAGTCATTCAAAAGCTAGACGGGCCGGTTGCAGAGTATCTTTATCGAGGTGAGTAGCCGTGAACAACAGCAAACATATCCGCTATGCCTGGCTGCCTCCCGGAAAAAATTGCGGCCTGTGCGGTGAGAAAGACTGTAAAAGTTTTTTGCGCGCCGTCAGTAATACCACAAAAAAATACGCCGACTGTCCTTATTATCACGACTATCACTATCCGGCTCACCCCTCAGAAAAGACTATTGTGCTAAGCGCGGCGGTCTATCCGGAACACGATATTTTAGGGAATCCTTATGATTTTATCCTCGAACCTCTGCCCGGCGAAATATCGGCGCGCAAGATTGTCCTGCCCTTCCGGGCCGATATGGTCGAGAAAATGCAAATCAAAGAGGGTGACTACGTTCTGGGGCGGCCCATGGGCGCAGGGTGCCCTATTCCCCACGTGCTACAGGTGATCCGGGCAGAACAGGTTACAGGGCTGCTTTACACCTGGGTAGTCGGCCCTCGCTATTCCCGTGAGCAACAGGTCAAGGATGTCATCGCTTATCATATGATCGGGTTTGAAGGCCTCGCCACCCACATCAAAAAAGAACCTGCCTTCGGCTGCCGGGTCACCTTTTTACCCGGCTTCTGTATGATGTCGCTGAATCACACCGGCCTGGTGAATATGTTGCTACAAAAAAGCTCTGGCCTGCACCTGCGCATCGAAGATATTCACCTGCTGGCTGCTGGCAGGCCGTGAGAGGGCGGCTGCAATTTAGCCGAATGATCAGCCCAAACCGCGTACTGCTGCAACCGAACCGCGACTGCGGATAAAAACAGTAACAGGCCTCTTCCGTTAAGGAAACAGGCCTGTTATTTAGGTATAAATTTTCTATTTTTACTTTTAGGCTTCTTAGATACTAAAGCTTACCCCTGAGGCTATATTTTTCCAATATTAAGCCGGCCAAAACCAGAAAGAAACCGATGCCGAAATAAATTACAGGAGGAAACTCCCCCGTCTTCGGTAATTTCGGATCACCTATTTCTTCCTCAGGGGGTAAGCGCGGTTCATCCGGAGATGCTATAATTTGTTCTTCCTTTTCCTTCTCCTTTTCTTCCTCTCCGGAAGGCGAATCTGGCGAACCTGATGAACCCGGGAGATCCGACGGGCCAGAGGAATCCGGTGGATCTGTTGAATCTACCGGATCTGCTGGGCCAGGAGGATCCGGCAGATCAGATGGATCAGGCGGATCAGGGTGATCCGGATCATCAGGGGAATCTGGTGGATCAGGATCATCAGTTGCCCCCATTGCCGTAAATATCCACTGCAAATCAATACTTTTCCCTTGCAGCTCGTTACCCGCATTTTTATCAAGGTAAATAGAAAACTCGAATTCCCTTGCCCCTGCCCCAGGGGAAACAGTTCCGGCATCTATCTTCTTTAACTCTTTCAGAGGCCCGCTGTACAATTTATTATCAGGAGTACCATGCTCAATGACATCCATTCTTAAACCTTCATAGTCATAAAGGATAAGCTCTTCTTCATCAGCAGACATTACTTTCTTCTCAATCAGCAGAGTAAAATTTTTGTTCCCTATATTGCTAACCTTAACGATGGTGGACGATTCTTTATCCGCACAACCAGGGTAACCCGGGTATAAGTTTTTAAATATGAAAGGATTTTGGGAATGATCCACGCGCAGTCCAAAATTATCGCTTCCACTTATCACCAGGTTCCCCTTTGCCCCGGAGGCAAAAGACCGATCATACAATAATGTTCCCGTTAAAATTGAAGCAAAGGGTATTAAAACAAAAAGAATAATGCAAAAAATGATTCTGTTTTTCATTTGCGGACCTCCCCGCCACTATTTGAAATATCAACACCAAAATAACATATTCAATTATATGAACACGTCAGGTTATGAGCACGTTAGATAACGTTTTCACTGTTCCATCAGCACACGGGGCAGCTATCTACAACCCCCAAATCCCCGAAAAGCCATCCCTGTCTAGTGCGACTGCCGGAGCATGTGTTTTTGGGACAGAACGCTCATAGGTGAAGAAAAAACCTCACCAAGAGTATAGCGGTAGGTATGTTGCTCAGAAAAGACAGAAAATGTATGCTCATAGTTTTCCTCTTTTTGCCCGCTCTGATAAAAAATCGGCTTGCCAAGCTCGTCGGCAATTTTCAACAGGTCATCAAAAGAAGCCACCTCAAGAATATTGCCCTGCCCGGGAGAAGGGATTGCCTCCGCGCACTTGACTATCCTGTCTTGGTGCTGCTTTAAAATACGGGACAGCTTTTTCTTGATAAAATTATTCCTCTCTTCCCTACCAACAGTCACCTGAATAAATATAAGCAAAAACAAAACCAGCAGGCTAGAAAGCAAAGCAAACCCCGTCCGCGCTTCTTCAAAATATGGAACGGGTTCCTGCCTTGTTGCGGGAATACCGCCCGTCCTGCTATCCTCCAGGCTACCCCCAACCGTAAAAACATTACCGCTCAA
>DUQX01000130.1 GCA_012837615.1 Bacillota bacterium
GATATGATCGACTGGTTCACCTTTTTCTAACGCTTCTAGAATGGCCTGATCATTGCGCATGGCGGGGCTAAGCCCCAAAGAACTAAGCAGCCCATATAAAGCAAGACGGTCATTGTTTTTATTATCCGTTTTCTTCATCCTAGTAGAAGTGGTATAGAGCATACTTCTATACTTCTACATAGGAGCACCTTGTACCTTCCATTAAAAGGAAAGTTTTGCATTTATTATTACCATAATCTGTAAGTACCAAAAAGTACCAATTTATATCATAACCTCAGTACTACCGAGGTCTCCGTTCCTATAGTGTAGTTGGTGCTTTACCTATTCCGGAACGAGTTCTCTCTTTTCCTGCTTTAAAGCAGTTTTTGATCCTGCCCCGCTAAGATTTTACTCATAGTTGATACCAAAAACTGCCAGCAAAGTCTAATTGCTAACCGTTTAACATTTTACGGTAACACAAGCATCCTGAATGTCAAAAAGTGCCCGGCATCTACCTCTTATAACCAGGGCACTTTTATGTTTTTTCACTTCCGCTCCCTTATACAATTTGATTTCCCTTTTTCCTCCTCACCTAAGTTGGAAAATACTATTTAAAACTATCGCATCATACCTGGGAGAAAAGTAGCTATTTGGGGGAAACATATGACAATGAAAGTGGATATAATCAATGCAATCCAAAAAGGGGTAACACCTTTAAAAACCGACTCAATCTTAATATTTGTCGCCGAAGCGGTAACCATGCTCACCACTCCTACCGGTGGGGTTATAAATCCGATGTTTACCATCAAGATGGTTATAATTCCGAACCATATCCCACTGAAACCGGCAGCAATAACAAGAGGGTAAAAAATATTTGTAAAGATAACGATAACAGCCATCGCATCCATAAAAAACCCGGCAACAAAATAACATAAGAAAATGAATGATGCCAGCAAAATAGGAGACAAATTGATGGCATCGACAAAATCCCTAATAATTAGAGGTATTCTCGTAGCAGACAAAAAATTTCCATAAAGCACCCCGCCGATGATCACCAAAAAAATCATCGCTGTAATATTGGTAGTTTCAACTAAGGACTCATTAAACGCCTTCCGGTTCATTTGTTTGGAAAAAATGGCATAAAGAAAGGATAAGAAGGCCCCTACGGCCCCTCCCTCGTTAGGAGTAAATATCCCCAGATATATTCCGCTCATGGAAACGAGAAAAATGACCGGAATCGGCCAAATAGCCTTTGATAACTGCAACCTTTCCCGGAAAGGAATCGGAGCACCGGTAGGCGCCAACTCGGGATTGAGCTTAACCTGTAACCAGGCCGTAAAGGCCAATAACGCAGCAGTTAGGATTCCGGGAAGAATGCCGGCGATCAACAACTGCCCGATAGATTCTTCCGTAATAGCACCATAAATAATCAATACAGAACTGGGAGGAATTAGGATGCCCAGCGTCCCGCCGGCGGCTATGCTGCCGGCAGCCAAAGTATCCTTATATTTACGGGCAAGCATCTCAGGTCCTGCAATTTTGCCGATTGTAGCAGCTGTACCGATTACAGAACCTGAAACAGCGGCAAAAAAAGCACAGGACGCAATTGATGCAACGGCGAGGCCGCCGCGAATATGCCCAAACCAGGCATTGAAGGCATTAAAAAGCTGCCGCCCCAATCCGGAGGAGCCTAAAAATAGACCCATCAACGTGAACATGGGTATAACGCTAAGTGAATAAACCGTTGCATTGTCAAAAACATCCGTTCCCAGTTTGACAAGAGCTGCCTGGGGGCTTACAACAAGTGCATAGCCAACAATCCCGATGATTATCATGGCAATAGCAATAGGCATACGCAAAAATATCAGTACTAAAAGAACAATAAGGCTAAGAATTCCTAAATGAACCGGGCTCATCGATTTTTCCCTCCCTTTCAACCAGCCTATTGATGGCATCTGCTAAATCCAAAAACAGAGCTAAAGCGAAAAATAATATTCCTACCGCCGAGATCAATACCCAGGGATAAACGTGAACACGCAAAACAGTTGTAACCACGTCGTAATTGAAAAGCCGTATTGTATAAGCAACCATCTGCCAAAAAGAAATAACAAAGGTAATAAAAGCTAAAAGGTAATTAAAAGTATCAATTCCGTTCTGCCATAAAGCCGATAAGCGCGAAACAAAAAGGTTGATCGCTATGTGCACCTTGCTCATCTGGCTCCATCCCAAAGAGGTAAAAACAATAACAGCCAAGGCATAGCGGGTCAACTCAAAAATTCCTGGAATCGGCTTATTAAAGAATGATCGTGCCACAACATCCCCAACGGTAACAAACATCATCAACACAGTAAAAAGCAGGGCAATCTTTAAGATATAGCCGTTAAAACCATAGATTATTTTCTTTATTACAGGCATTATTTTCTCCCTCACTCTGACCCATAGGTTTGATTTGTAATCCTGCTTTCTTTCCCAAGCTTTTAGAGCTTGGGAAAGAAAGCAAATCAACAAAGTTTAATAAATTACAGCCTGGCCTTTATTCTATTTATATTGTTCAGCGATACTCTTTGCCCGCTCATATACTTCCCATCCCGGAAGTCCGTCTTTGTCAATATCATCTAACCACTTGGTAACAAGCGGTTCCACTTTATCTTTAAATGCTTGTAATGCTTCTGCCGATGGCGTATTAACAACTATTCCGGCTTCCTCCGCCCTTGCATAACCCGCCTGATCTTCTTTCACGTATTGTTCGCCAATTGTTTGGGGGAAATCTTCCAGCAGTTCTTTGATAAGCTGCTGATCATCAGGAGATATTTTTCCCCAGGAATCTTTATTCATGACCATATGCAGCGGGGTTGCATACATATTCATAACAAGAACATGGTCTACGACGTCGGCGAGATTGAAAGATATTAAAGTTGAGATGGGAAGCAGGGTACCCTCTACTACCGATCTTTCAATAGCATCATAGGTATCCGATACCGGCAAAGAAACGGGGGTGGCTTCCAAAGCTGCAAGCACGTCGTTGCCAACGGTACTGGGAGAGCGCACCTTTCTTCCGCGCAAGTCTTCAACTGTATAAATCGGTTCTTTCATCAAAAAATGCCCCAGGTCCGTTGTTCCCCACCAAAGTAACTCTACATCCTTGTACTCTACTTCCCTTATAGCAGGAATTTCATTTACTAGGTCCCATGCCGTCAGGTTGGCCTGCAGCGGAGAATCAAACATAAATGGAAACTCTAAAATTGTGGTTAAAGGGAACATTCCGGGAGTATAAGCGGGTAAAACAAGCCCTATATCGATCACCCCGGACAATGTTGCATCATAGTTTTTATCCGCAGCTGCCAGCTCGTTTGCAGGATAAACATAAATTTTTACTCTACCATCGGTTTTCTGCTCTATTTCTTCAGCCCATGGTACCAGCACATTGGAATGCAAAGGGTGCATCGGCGGCATAAAGTGACAAAGATTAAATTCTTGGGGTTGGTATTGCTGTTCAAGTTCAGACCCGGTTTCCCCATTTTGTTGAGAGGGTGCTATCCCCGGTTGCGAACAACCTCCTGTGAATAGAACAAGCAGGGAGATTGTAACTAACAAACAAGTTAACATCTTCAGTTTTGACACTCTAAAATATTTTAAACTCATTTTTTCCTCCTTAATTATTAATAATTGATTTAACTTATAAAACCCCCTAAAAATTCCAACATTAATAATGAAACGCTAAAGATAAGATAAAAATTTATGGCATAAAACCACCCCCATGGGAAAGTTTTTCGGTATTAAATTAACAATTTTTGTCTTTTTCCAATTAACTTATTGTTTAAAATGTTAATTATCGATCTCAATTTAATAGATATTCGTCATCGAACTACAAAACCCTTCATAGTTGTTAGAATATATAAAGATTAGGGATTCTTTAACCTAGAAAAATCTTTTTGCCTTGCTAGTAAAGTAATATAAGTGCAAATAGCGTACCAACTTTCTAAGGATAAAAAATATTATTACCCTGAGCCGAAATATTGATTTATTGCATTATTTGAACCTGTCTAGCTTAATAATTCTGTTGCCATTTGTTTTTAGTATCTTATTATTGACATTACTATTTCAAAAATGAGAAGGAAATAATCTGCGGAAAACATAAAGTCTTTGGGGGAAAAAAGGAGAAGAAGTAATGCAATATAAGCGGTTTTTTGTAAAGAGATATTTTATTGCGGCCTCAATCTTTATATTGAATTTTTCTGAACAGACTGGAAAGGCTTATGCCCAATTTCTGAGCAGCTTCCAGTTTGCTGTCTGAACTTTCCAGCGCTTCTTTGATAAGTTTCCATTCATAAAGTTTTATTTTTTCTTTAAGAGTACCTTCAGCATTGCTAGGATTCTTTATTACATACGGTTCCGGAAGATTGAGCAAAGAAACATTATCCTCTGGAACAGTTACCATTAGTCTTTCAATTAAACTAGCTAATTCCCTGACATTACCCGGCCAGCGATACGAATATAACTGGCGAATAATATCCTGGCCTATTTCTTTTTCAATACCATATTTTTCTTTTATTTTCATACTAAAATGATGAATTAACACCGGTATATCTTCTTTACGTTCCCGTAATGGAGGCACTTCAAAGGGTATTACATTTAAACGGTAGAACAGATCCTTTCTGAACTTCCCGTTTAAAACCATCTCCTGCAAATTTTGATTTGTCGCGGCGATCACTCTTACATCAGCAGTGTTCTTTTTTGTACCGCCAACTTTAAAATACTCTTTTTCCTGAAGAATACCGAGCAATTTTGACTGCGCCTCTAAAGGCAGCTCCGCAACTTCATCGAGAAACAAAGTACCCCCTTTTGCCAGCTCAACAAATCCCGGTTTGCCAAATTTAAGAGCACCGGTAAATGAACCCGGTTCATAGCCAAATAACTCCGACTCAACAAGGCTCTTGGAAATTGCTGCGCAATTTACTTTAAGAAACCTTCCAGTTTTATTTCGAAAGCTGTTGTTATGTATTAACCGGGCAAATAAATCCTTTCCAACCCCGGTCTCGCCTAGTATAAGAACAGTAGAATCCACCCTGCTCAACTGATAAGCCATTTTTACGGCAAGTTCTATTTTATCGCTTATATAAACAAGTTCATATTTACCGTCGTCGATAATAATTTTTTTGTATACATCTGAGCCTTCCTTATCTTTGCTGCAAAACCCCTCCTTGATAATACCTGCAATTTGGCTTTGCGAAATAATGGACATGCTCCTGATATTGCATACAACCCGCTGCACTCTACCAGAATTTGAATCTATTACAGGAGATGCTGTGCTTAACAGTTTTTTTCCCGCAGCGGTATTTAATTCACTGGTTATTATTTTTTTTTGTTGAATGGCTTTTAAAGATGCAGAATCATTTATTATGCCGCCTTTTATCAGCTCACTTATTGTCCTTCCCACCTGCTTTTTTAACCCTATACCGGATACCCGTTCAAGGGCAGGATTGGCAAATAAAATCTTTGCTTTTTTATCCAGAATCAAAAAAGCATCGCTGGAGTGTGTCCATAAAGTTAGTAGCTCCCCAATTCTCTCTACTTCCAAAACATACCTCCGAAATAGTATCTAAATATTTTTAAATCTAGTATAAGATCAATAAATCATAATGTCAACATAATTAATATTGACGATGGAATAAAATTATTTTCTATACAAATATACAATTATATGCTAAAATTTTAGCATAATTTGTTTATGATACCATATTAATGTTGAAATATATATTATTGAGAAATGAGTTATGCTTTTCCTCTGGAGGTATAATATGAAATCCAACAATTATAATATACGATACGGCATACTATTTAATCTTCTCTTCCGTCTAAGCCTGATATTAACAATGATAATTACAATAGCCGCAAATGCATCCGCAACTGAGGCATCTAACAGTGGACCTGTAATACAGGTAAAAGTAAACTTGCTCAATATGAGAACGGGACCTTCAACTTCCTTTACAAAAATTGAGGGACTATCATCGGGCACACCCTTTAATGTCCTTTCAAAAACGGGAGACTGGCTGCTGATTAGGCTTAACGACGGCAAAACAGGCTGGGTGAACAGCAAATATACCAGTTTTTCCGCAGAAATGGAGGACAAGCTTCCAAAAATAATCGGAGAAAAAGCAATAGTTGAGGTTAACTTGTTGAACGTTAGAGTTGGCCCTGGATTAGATTTTGAAAAGATTAATCAACTCACCCGTAACAGCTCTGTTACTGTATATTTTGAACAGGATAAATGGCTTCTTGTAAGGCTACCTGACGGCTCAAGCGGATGGATCTACAAGGAATACACTTCATATATTTCAAATATTTCAAACAAAAAGCAACAGGATAAGCCGCAGTCAAAATACCCGGCAGAGGAAAAAGAAGAAAAAGAGGAAAAGGCTGAAGAAGCTCAAGTTAAGGAAGAATCTCCGGCAGAAAAAGAAAATCAGGGAAAAAACAACCAGGAGAATATGCAAAAGCAATATCCTTTCCAGGTCGTTGTAAAAACAGGTTCTCTGCGCTTAAGAGAAAAACCCGGTCTGACTAATAAACCTATTGGCAGTATCCCCGTGGACACAATCCTTACGGTCATGCAATCAGAAGATGGCTGGTTTCAAGTCATACTTCCAGATAAAAAGCAGGGCTGGGTTGCCGGGTGGTACACAGAAGAAATCAACAGCGAAGAAAGAAATTCAGAATCTCCTGTTACATATTTTCGAGTTGCTACAGTAAAGGCCGATGTTCTCAAGGTTCGTTCCGGGCCGGGGCTTGAACACACTCAGACTGGAAGGGTATATTCCGGAAATCATCTGCTGACAATACAAGAAAAGGACGGTTGGTATTATGTGCAGACCCCAACCGGGCAGTATGGCTGGATCAGCGGCGAGTACGCCTCCATAAAAGAGGTCACATCTGAAACTTCACGGAGTACTACATCTCGTGATGGAAGCGCACGCACCCAAGATATTACACTGGTCATTGATCCCGGGCATGGCGGCAGCGATGCGGGCGCTACCGGTATTACCGGCTTAAAGGAAAAAGACGTAAATCTTACGGTATCTTTGTATCTGGCAGAACTGCTGCGCTCCCGTGGATTTAATGTAGTTCTCACGCGTAACAATGATATTGGTCTTAGCTTAAGCGAAAGAGTCGCCATAGCTGAAAGAGCTGAAGCAGACCTTTTCATCAGTATCCATGCCAATGCGCACCTAACCAATATTTTCGCATCCGGAACAGAAACTTATTATTATCAAAACAAAAGTACATCCCCGCAAAGCTTTTACCTGGCATCCCTCATTCAGCGGGAAACCACGCGTTTATTAAAACTGCCCAACCGGGGAGTAAAAACAAAGCCTTTTCATGTTATTAAGGAAACCAGCATGCCCTCGGCACTGCTGGAGCTGGCCTTCCTCTCCAACGCCGTTGACGAAAAAATGCTCAAGTCAAGCGACTTTCTCAAACTTGGAGCCGAAGGGATCTACCGGGCGATACTAAGATACTATAACCTCTAACCTCGATAGCAAGTTAGGGGACGCAAGTTAGGGGACGGTTCTCTGGCACACAGGAGAAGGCTTTTCTTTATGAGATACAATCCTAAAACTGACGAAAAATGTTCGTTTCTTTAAGGCAACCGGAGGAAAGCACGATAAAAAAATTGTTTAAAAAGATTGTTTAATAACAGAAAAAATCCGTGGCATGAAAGAAGAAGGTTATCAAGAATAAGGAAAGTTGTTGATACTGAAGCAAAAGAAGCTTGTGCTCGTAGCAAGAAAAAGGTCGAGTAGAGCCGGGGAATCTCGCCCCCACCCCCCTCACAGAACCGGACGTAAGACTCTCGCCTCATCTGGCTCTTACAGTCCAGCCGCTTCACAAGGTTCCTCCCATTTCCTGGCAGCCCTTGCTATAATGCCGAACTGTGTAGCCCCTTTGCTCCGGTCCCATTACGGACCCTCTTCACTACTACGGGCTACTCCACCCCTGTGCTCCGCATCGGTACTTTCATCCCTAAGGGACTTCCTTATTGGATTTTTCCCTTAACATCAAAGCGACAGGTTCCCACGTTCCATACTGAAGCCTGAAACAAGGTCATGCTGCCTCTATACCGGACGCCGCCTGAACAGTAGCGAGTTTCTTCCAGACTTATCCCGGGTCAACGGTTATACCCGGTTTTGACGCCATTAGAGTTCGTTTCGATACTTCGTCAGCGGTTCGCTCGCACTCGTCTCCCTGTTTCGCACCTGACAGGTTTATCCTGCCTTTTCCTTAACGCTCACTACTAGGGCTCTTTACCCTAGCAGCTTAAGACGGTTTGGAGCATGCTCTTGCAAGCCGGCTCCGAGGGGCCGTCCCTCATCACCTGTACAGCACCACACTACACACTATATTAACAGTGTGCTCGTGGCACACAACCGTCCCCGATCTTGCGCGTTTTGCCGCCACCAACGATGTGTCAGAGAACCGTCCCCGATCTTGCGCGATCTTGCGCAATTTAGAAATTTTTCTGGCTGTCTAAAAGAATCGTCACAGGACCGTCGTTGTCAACTCTGACTTTCATTCTTGCCTGGAATCGTCCGGTTTCAACCTGCAAATCTTTTTCCCTTAACATGTGGCATAATTTATCATATAGGATAACTGCTTTTTCCGGCGGGGCGGCCTCAAAAAAACTCGGGCGGCGCCCTTTACGGCAGTCTCCGTAAAGGGTAAACTGCGAAATACACAAAATTTCTCCCCTGGTTTCTTTTATAGAAAGATTCATTTTTCCTTGACTATCTTCAAATATTCGCAATCCACATATTTTATCAGCAAGGTAAGAACAGTCATCTTCTTCATCGTTTACGCTAATTCCTACAAAAACTACCAATCCACTGTTTATCTTCCCAACCACCTTGCCATTAACCTCAACAAAAGAACGTCCCGCTCTTTGAACAACAGCGCGCAATTTAACATTTCACCAACCTTTGTTAGTGGGTAGTTGCCTTTCGCTTTGGCGAATCCCCGGAATGACGCCTTACAGAGAAAACATCTTTTACCCTTTTTATTTTGTTTATAATATGTTCCAGATGTTCCAAATCTTTTACAACAAAAGTCAAGTTAATAATTACAATTTTTTCCCTGGTAGTGCGACCGTTTACAGCAGTTATATTGACCTTGCTTTCGCTAACAGCATACATTACTTCCGCCAAAAGGTTAGGACGATCCATAGCTGTAACTTCTATTTCAACAGGATAAGAAATATCGCTGCCAGCCTGCCAGTATACGTTCAGCAAACGCTCCTTATCCCCGGCTTTTAATACATTGGGGCAATCTTTACAGTGGATAGATATTCCCCTCCCTCTTGTGATAAACCCAACAATCTCATCTCCCGGGACAGGGTTGCAGCATTTTGAAAATCGAATCAGCAGATTGTCTATACCTTCTACTTTAATACCCTGCGCGGCTTTGTTGGCCTCTTTCCATGGTTTTATTTCTACCTGAGGGAGCGTTTCTTCCTCCCCAAATCTTTTACGGTATTCTTCTTTCAACCTGGCAATAATCTGCCGGGGCGAAACCCCGCCGTAACCTACAGTAGCATAGACGTCTTCTGCTGAGAGAAGATTGTACTTTATACCAACATCCTCCAAAAGCTGTTCTTTCAACAAAAGATGAGGTTTCAAGTTTAACCTGCGAATTTCCTTCTCCAGGGTCTCCTTCCCCTTAGCGATATTCTCTTCTTTTCTTTCTTTTTTAAACCAAGTTCTGATTTTGCTCTTGGCATGCGAACTGACAACCGTTTTCAGCCAATCCCTGCTGGGATTGCCCTGCTTACTGGTAATAATCTCTACCATATCTCCGGTGTGCAACTTATACTCCAGGGGAACGATACGGCCGTTAACCCTGGCTCCAATACAGTGATTGCCAATATCGGTATGAATCTTATAAGCAAAATCGAGCGGAGTAGAACCGGCCGGGAGATCGATCACATCCCCCCTGGGAGTAAAAACAAATACTTCGTCTGCGAAAAGATCAATTTTTAAATGCTCCATAAACTCGTGAGCATCTTTTAAATCCTGCTGCCAGTCCAGCAACTGCCTTAGCCAGGAAAGCTTTTCCTCAAATTCGCGGTCGTCTTTTACTTTCTCCTTATATTTCCAGTGTGCTGCGATACCATATTCCGCCGTGCGGTGCATCTCCTTAGTGCGGATCTGTACTTCCAACAGCCGGTTTTCAGCGCATACAACCGTGGTATGCAAGGATTGATACATATTTGGCTTGGGCATGGCTATATAATCATTGAAATGCCCCGGAATCGGCCTCCAGAGAGTATGAACAATTCCCAGCGCCCCATAGCACTCCCTGATGCTCTCTACAATAATACGCACCGCTGTCAGGTCATAGATTTCGCTAAAATCTTTACCCTGACTTTTCATTTTATGGTATATACCATAGATATGCTTGGGACGCCCGCTAATTTCGGCAGGAATCCTCGCTTCGTCTATCTTCTCCTGGAGAATAGCGATCATATTATTAATAAATTCTTCTCTCTCCTTGCGCTTCATGGACAATTTATCTACAAGATTATAATATTCTGAAGGATTCAGATAACGAAAGGCGAGATCCTCCAGCTCCCATTTAATCTTATATATACCCAGGCGGTGAGCTAAAGGAGCATATATCTCCAGCGTTTCACGCGCTATTTCCTTCTGCTTGGCCCCCTTCAGGTAGCGCAATGTCCTCATGTTATGTGTTCTATCCGCAAGCTTGATTAAAATAACCCTGATATCTTTGGCCATCGCTATAAACATTTTGCGCCACGTTTCTGCCTGATGTTCCTCTTTGGAGCGGAATTCCATACGGCTCAGCTTGGTCACTCCATCTACGAGATAAGCAACCTCTTCGCCAAACTCCTCTTCAATTTCATCATAAGTAACGGGGGTGTCTTCGAGGACATCATGAAGCAGCCCGCAGATTACAGTAACCAGATCCAGCTCTAAATCGGCAAGGATATTGGCCACACCCAGGGGATGCGTGATAAATAAGTCCCCGGATACCCTTTTTTGGCCGGCATGAGCTTTCATGGCAAACTGATATGCCTTGCGTATCAGAGACCAATCCTCACGCTTTTTGTTATACCTTGTAAAACGTCTTTTTAGAATCTGCAGGCTCATTTTACTCCCTACTTTACAGCTCTACTTTCTAAGTATAAATTATGTATCCGAGTTAGTAAAGTCATTCAAATAACGCAAAATATTTTCTCCCGTTTCCTCCAGTAAAAATTGCTGCCATAAAAGGGTTTCTTTCCATTTAATACGGCCCCTCTGAAAAGAATCGATCCTGGATAAGCCTCTGAGCAAAAAACAGGGGTCACTGCAAGTGTCCTTTAACATAATATTTTTACCATTGAACTCGAGATATGAGGCTTCCTTAAAAATCTCCAGGCTTTTTTTTAAAAGATAGTTTGTCGCAGTAAAGGGAAGCATTTTTTTAATATTGCTTAATGCATCCTCCAGCGGAAGAGGCTTTTTTGAAGCCGTCTTTTGCAAAACGGAATAAATGAGCTCTAGAGAAGAAAATGTCGGAACCGTAGCCAGTAATAGTCTCAAGTTTTCACTGAAGTCATGGCTGCCAAACATTAAATGAAGCTGAAAATCCTGGCCATGGCTGCGAGAAAAACCTAACAAACCATTCAAATGCATATTATCCAACGGCAGATCAAATAAAACTAAATGTTTCAGATTCCTCCCATAATTACCGGATGTTTTTCCCTGATGGCTAAATAATATCTGCTCTTTTTCGGAGAATATTTTTTTTAAATAATGCAAACGCCCGACGGTATTGACAAAAACAAGTACCCCTTCATTCCTTTCCAGAAGGCCGTTGATATAGGATACTTTTTGTGTAATTTCCCGCTTATCAACAAGCGAAATGCCCTTCCCTTTATATACATCGCAATAGGAGAAATGTAATACTTCCAATTGTAAAGCATTATTCCCCCTCCAGCGATCGAAAGATACGTTGAATACAAGATCAATATCCCTGAAAAGGAGAGCTCCCGGCAACCGATTTTTTCCATTGAAGCTGATACCTTTAAAAAAATAATCGTATTTTTTTAGACCTAGTTGTAGGTGTTGCTGCCTTTTGCCAACCTCTCTTTTTTTTTCTAAAGTCCATTTCTTGCCCAGGAAATACGGCTCCGGGTTTCCATGGCCGAAGGGCTCCAACTTCTCCAGAGCCCTGACCAGATCAGGAGTAATCTCACCCGGTTCGAGTTCAGCATCTATATAAAGGACATCCTTTGGCGGATTATCCTTAAAATACTCCTCAGCAAATGCACTTAGTTTATCCCTGAGGAGTTGAACATTATGCTCGCTCACCGTTAAACCAGCAGCCTGGGTATGCCCGCCAAAACCCAATAAGAGTGATTTGCATCGGCTTAATGCATAAAACAGGTCAAAATCACCCGCGCTGCGACCCGAACCCTTGCCTACACCGTTTTCCAGCGTAAGGAGAATTACGGGAACGTTGTATTTCTCCACCATACGGCTTGCAACTATCCCCAGAACGCCGCTGTGCCAACCCTCGCTTGCCAGGAGGATAAAATACTTCTTGTGAATGTCATCCTCCCCCTCGACCATGCTACAAGCTTCATTAAATATATTCTGCTCCAGCGCCTGCCGGCGTTTATTCTCCTCATGCAGCTCCTCCGCTATCCTCTCTGCCTGCTCTCTTTCCTCTTCCAGAAGCAAGTGCAGGGAACGGGAGGCATCTCCCAGGCGCCCTGCCGCGTTTAAGCGCGGCGAAATGATATAAGCGAGATCCCCTACGGTAATCTTTTCCCTGTTCAATGCTGCAACTTTGCAAAGGGCTTTCAAACCCGGGCGAAGATTTTGCTCCATCTGCGCCAAGCCATGCACCACCAAAATGCGGTTTTCATCAACCAAAGGGCAAATATCGGCCACTGTCCCCAGCGCAACAAGGTCAAGGTACTCCCAGATAACAATATTCCCGCATCCCTCATCTCCAGCCGGCCCCTTTCCCGCATCTTTGCCTTTGCTCTCTTTTCTCTCTCCAGCTCTCATAAGCAATGCTTGTCCAAGTTTAAAGGCAATACCCGCTCCACAAAGATCTTTAAAGGGGTAGGAACAATCGGCCCGCAAGGGGTTAATCACCGCTGCCGCCTCCGGCAAAACTGCCGCCGGCTGGTGGTGATCGGTAATGACCATCTTCATCTGCAGCCTACGGGCATATTCCGCTTCTTCTACAGAGTTTATACCGCAATCCACCGTAACTACCGTTGACGCACCCCGGCCCTTCAGATAGTCCAGGGCAGCGGTATTTAAACCGTAACCCTCCTGTTGACGGTCCGGAATATAGGAAATTACCGTTCCTCCCAGTCGCTGCAGCAGGGAAACTAAAAGAGCGGTAGAAGTGATTCCATCTACATCGTAATCACCGTAAACAGCGATTAATTCTCCTCGACTGATAGATCCGAGTAAAAGATCCACAGCCAGGCTCATATCTTTCATCAAAAAAGGGGAATGTAACCGCGAAAGATCAGGTTTTAGAAAGGCCTCACCTTCTTCGACAGTATTAATTCCCCTGTTGATCAAAACCTGAGCCGCTGGCGGAGCAATATTCAACTTTCTTGACAAAAAAGCCCTTTTTTCGTATTCCTGAGGGTATAGGTGCAGCACCTTCTGCATGCTTTGCTTAAGATGAATGCTTAGCTTATGATGATTATTGCTGCTGTTCAATGACTCTTTCCTTCCTCAACGACAGCCAGAGAGGACTGGCGATAAAAATTGAAGAATAAGTGCCGGAAATCACTCCAACCATCAGCGCAAGCGCAAATGCCTTGAGATCCATCCCACCGACAAAGTAGTTAAAAGCAATAAAAAGACTGATTAGGACTACAAAGGTTGTTAGAGAAGTGTTCATACAGCGGATTAGACTCTCATTAATGCTATCGTTAACCACTTCCGGAACGGTCTTTTTACGCTGGATCTTTAAATTTTCCCTGATGCGGTCAAAAATAACAATCGTATCGTTAATTGAATAACCAATGATCGTTAATATCGCTGCTATAAAAGTACTGTTAATCTCAATCATAAATATGGAAAAAACCGCTATAATAATAAAAGCGTCATACAATAAGGCGATTATAGCCGCCAGTGCAAATTTAAATTCAAAACGCAGAGTAATATAAAGAATCATTCCCAGGGCAGCGATGGCCAGCGCAATAAATGCTTCCCTGGTCATTTCCTTTCCGATTACAGCACCTACGTTTTCAATACGCAAGATATCTTCAGCGGTCATCTGCGGCCAGCGTTCCCGGAAAGCCTCAACAATATCCTTTCTTTCAGGCTCCTCCAGGTGGGGGGCCTTGACAATCACCTCATCCCCATCATTGCCGCCGACTCTTTGCAGGGGAACCCCGCCGAGTTCAAAAGACGCGAGCACTTCCCTTACTTCGTCCATCCGGTACCCCTCTTCCAGGCGCAGATGGAAAATCGTCCCCCCCGTAAAATCTATGCCCAGATTGAGGCCGTTAATAAAAAGCGATATTATTCCGGCTAGAATTATCAAACCGGACAGGATGAATACAGTCCGTCCATACTTTACAAAAGGGAAATTAAATTTCATTCTATTACCCCCCTAAAGCCCAGGTAAGCAGCATTTTTGATGAGATTTGATCTTGCCGCCAGCCGGAGCAGATAACGCGTTAAAAAAATTGCCGTAACAACGCTGCATAAGATACCAACAAGGAGCACGATAGCAAACCCCCGCACCGATCCGCTGGCTACAATAAAAAGAACCAGTGCGGCGATAACGGTAGTAACATTGGCATCAAGAATAGCACTCAGCGCACGTTCAAAACCGGTGTTAATTGCTGAAAAAATTGTTTTACCTTTTTCAATCTCTTCCTTGATGCGTTCAAAAATCAGGATGTTGGCATCAACCGCCATGCCGATGGAAAGGATAAGGCCTGCAATACCGGGAAGTGTCATCGTCGCGTTAAGACCGGCCAGAATAAGAAAGA
>DUQX01000131.1 GCA_012837615.1 Bacillota bacterium
AGAAGCCCGGATTATATAGAACCATGTTTTCAGGAATTAAAGAATCTGGAGGCTCCCCTCGGGGTTTACGGCGTACTCGGAAACCATGACCACTGGGAGGGTCCTGCTTTAACCAGGCGCTGCATGGAGGATGCCGGGATAGGGCTTCTTGACAATGAAGCCTATTGGCTTGAGAAAAACGGCGGGAGGATTAAGATCGGGGGTGTCGGCGATTACTTGGAGGATATCCAGGATATTGAGCCGACGATTTCCGATGTAAAAGAAGATGATTTTGTGGTTTTGGTATCTCACAATCCCGATTATGCAGAAGAGATGGAAACAGACCTGATCGATCTGGTCTTGGCCGGGCATAACCACGGCGGCCAGGTTACTTTCCTGGGCTTATGGGCTCCTATCCTTCCCTCGAAATATGGCCAGAAGTACCGTACAGGAGTTGTGGAGGTGGCCGGTGCAAAAGTCATCGTATCAAACGGGATCGGGACCATTACCCCGCCGGTGAGGTTTTTTGCCAGGCCGCAGATTATTATTGTCGATTTGAGCAAGTCTAGGGACGGTTCTTTGGCTTGCTGTAACTGACATGCCGGGGGGATTGCCGTGTATGATGTGGCCGTGATTGGGGCAGGGCCGGCAGGAGCCATGCTGGCCCGGTTAATTGGAGGCAGCTGTAAAGTACTGTTAATCGAGCGCCGGGATCTGCTCGAGCAGAAAGAAAAAACCGTTACAAAACTATGTGGAGGGCTTATCGCTCCGGATGCCCAGGGTATGCTGGGAAAGCTCGGCCTCGGGGTTCCCCGGGAGGTGCTGGTCGGCCCCCAGCTTTTTACCGTAAGGACGATAGATTTTCAGAGCAAACTTGAGCGATATTATCAAAGACATTATATCAATATCGATCGCGAGAAGTTTGATGCGTGGCTTGTTTCGTTGATCCCGCCCTCTGCGGATATTCGCTGCAGGTGGTTTTTCAAATCATTTGAAAGAACGGGGACCTCCATCAGGTTAAGGCTGAAGCATAACGGAAAGGAATATATTGAGGAAACAAAGCTGCTGGTTGGGGCGGATGGGGCATTTTCGCCTGTGCGGCGGGCGCTAGCCCCGCAGATACCTCAAAAAAAATATCTCTCTATTCAGGAATGGTTTAAGGTTCCTGAAAATCTTCCTTACTTTTCCGTAATCTTCGATCGCACGTTGACCGATTTTTATGCCTGGACCATTCCGAAGGAAGAATATTTGCTGGTCGGCGCTGCCCTGTCACCCCAGGGAAAACCCCGCGAAAAATTTAACCTGCTCAAGGAAAAACTTCTTTGCTATGGGTTTGAGTTAAAGGAACCGGTCAAAAGGGGAGCGGCGCTAATTACCCGCCCCCAGTCCATGTCCCAAATATATCTTGGTGAAGGGAATATTGCGCTTCTGGGCGAGGCCGCAGGCTGGATAAGTCCCACATCGGCTGAAGGACTGAGCTATGCATTGAGAAGTGCGCTGGCCCTGGCCCGAAGCCTGCGGGAAAATTCGCGGGGCTACCTGCAAGATTATTCCAGGCGAACCTCGAAATTGAAACTAAACATTGTAGCCAAAAATTTTAAAGCGCCGTTTATGTACCAACCCTTTCTCAGACGGATTGTGATGGGCTCGGGGATAACCGCAATGAAAAGGCAAGAAACAGAACCGTCCCCAAACTTGCTAGGTAAAAATTGTTATTAGCTTATCATGGAACCAAAATTATATTACCTTCGTCAAATAAGAAAAAGGAGATAAAACCTAAAAAAATACTATACAGGGGGGGATCCGTTCGTGAGAAAAAAGTGTATTTTGATTTTGTGTGTAATAGTGGTGCTTTTAGCTCTAACAGGGTGTAAAAATTCAAGCGAGAGCGATGAGGTTTCCTTTACTGCAATTGTCCTTGAGAACAATCAGACCCATTTGCTTGTAGAACCTGAAGAAGGTTCGGCTGAGTTAAAATCTGCTGACCGAATTATGGTTTCTGTCAGCGATGCAGTCCTGATTAATTCACAGGATGCGGATATTGAAATCGAAGATATTGAAAGCGGGGATCGAGTCCAAATTTATTACGACGGCCTAATTGCTGAAAGTTATCCCGCACAGATTAACGGATGCCAAAAAGTCAAAGTGCTGGAAGCTGTTTCTAACAACGATAATATGGCGGAAAAAATCGTATTTGAAAATGGTTTTTACAGACCCGATTTTGACAGTTTGCCGGAAGAAATTAGCAATTGGATTAATTGCTCTCTAGAAATTTCCTCCGTGCAGGAAAAAATCTACGATGGTCATAGATTTGTGCTGGTAACGGAAGGAAGGAAACCCTCAGGCGGTTATGAAGTACAAGTAGAAGAAGTCGTAGAGGGACCGGACGGATTGGAGGTAAA
>DUQX01000132.1 GCA_012837615.1 Bacillota bacterium
CAGTTTTTGCCGAATCGGAAATTATCGGTCTGCTGGCCCGGGGCAGCCCGAAAGAAGGAATTATCGCCGGCCTTCACCAGTCTGTGGGAAAGCGGGCAGCTACTATGGCCCGCCGTCTGGGCGTTAAAGAGAAGGTAGTATTTACCGGCGGAGTTGCTCAAAATGCCGGGGTTCGCCGGGCACTGGAAGAAGAACTTAAAAGCAGGGTTTTCGTCCCCGGGGAGTGCCAGTTTACCGGTGCGCTGGGGGCCGCGTTGCTGGCTGCGGAAAAGTAAGATACATAATTTTCCGAGGGAGAAGAAGTGATAAAAAAAATGATTATACTTAGTAGACAGGAGCTATTAAGTTAGATTATAATCCCCGAGCACACGCAGGTAATTATCTTCATAGCCTGCTTCATCTTCGTAATATAATGTGCCGGCAAAATACTCTTCTCCGGCGATTTTTTTTGTCGTGGTTAGTAAGCGAGACACTTCAAGTGAAATGTCTCGCTTAAGTTCAAAGTATCCTCTTATTTTTAATTTTATTAATTCTAAGCTCTATTCTCCCAGCAGGTTATACAGTACCTGTGCTATTTCCGCTCTGGTAGTCGTTTTGAGCGGAGATAGTTTTCCGTTGCTGCCGCTAATAACACCGGCTCTGATTAGCATGGAAATCGCGTTCTTTGCCCAAGGGCCAACCTGCCCCGCATCGGAGAAGTCGGAAAGCATCTTTCGGGAAACATCCTCTGGCAGCTGCCCGATGGCTTTCAACGCATTGTACAGCAAGGTGAACATCTCCTGCCGGGTGATCTCCTTTTTCGGCGCGAACCTATTGTTGCCCACGCCTGTAGCTATACCGAGCCGCTTTGCCGCCGCGAGAAAGCCGGTGTAGTAAGTGTTGCCCGCGTCGGAGAAGTTATCAGCCGGGTTCGTATCGGGTGCGATGCCATAAGCGCGCATCATCAGGACAATGAATTCACCGCGCGAAAGCTGCACATCGGGGCTGTATTTGCCGTCTTCTGTGCCTAGAGCAATTTCCCTTGCGGCAATGAAGGATACAGCCGGGGCATACCAGGCACTTGCCGGCACGTCGTTGAAGTTCACCTTGTTATATGCCACCGCATACCTGCTGAAATGGGTGGTGCTGAAAGTGACCATTCCACTGGCAGGGTCGTAGCGGCCGTTTGGTATAGTGACAGCATTGCCTGAGCCGTCGATGTACCAGATGACAATGCTCTCCCGATTGGCAAGCTCCACCTCTGTCGGAGCATAAGGAATGGATATCGTAACTGGCGCGTTGGGGTTAAACCAATCGATCTGTCTACCGTCGATTGATAGCGAGAGTTGTATCAGCGGCCTGTCCCCAATGATTTTCCTGACATCTTTCGGCAGTTTTGATTTATCTCCCCGACCGATAGTAATCTGCGCCTTATTTCCATCCGTGTTCGCAACACCTGTCAGCATATTGGACTGAACTGTTATACTGCCGGCTTTGGTATCGAGAGTTAGCTTACCCTGAACATCAGCAGTTGACAGATCAGGAACCGGTATACCGGCTGAATATGTGTTGACGCCGGGTATAGACGGCATCGTAATAGCAGTCTTGCCTTGGGCGAGGCTCTGTTCTTCCGTTTCTATAGAAGCTGTTCCGGCTCCTTTGTCAACCTTGACGGGAAGCGCTGTTTCTGTGCCGTTTTCTGCTTTTACATCCGCCTTGTATGTCGGGGGTGCCGGAGTATTGTCTCCGCCGTCGCTGTTATACGTCCACTTGGCGTACAAATTCACATCGGCAGTGATAATAGTGGCGCTTGTGTACGGTGTTCCTGTACCGTTTTGTCCGCTGAACCAGCCGCCGAAGCTGTACCCGCTTCTGGTTGGATTGTCCGGCCAGTCAGTATCTAGTGCGGAGCTGCCGGTCACGGTTTTACTGGCATAAAGGGACCCGTTGCTGTAAAAGTTTACGGTGTGGGTTAAGACGGAAACCGCCTCAGGCGTAGCCGCTGTGCTTGCTTCTGCCCCGGGGCCTTTGCTGTTGACCGCCCGCACCTTGAAGGTGTAAGTTGTGCCATTAGTCAGGCCGGTGAAGGTGTGGGATGTATCGGTCTCGGCCGTGATCCACGTTACACCATTATCACTGGACACTTCATAATGGGTAATTTCACTCCCGCCGTTGCTGGCGGGAGCGATCCAGTTAAGGGTCACCTGAGTGTCGCCTGTCGTTGCAGTGAAATTCTGCGGAGCATCGGGCACATTGATCACGAGGTCACCTGTGCTCCCGATTTGAACAGTATTTGAACCATCGGTATAGACGAGAAACCCTTCATCTGTCTCTTTTCCTTGGTCAGCAGTCATCTCAGTGCTTCCCAAGATGACGAATGGAGTTCCCGCCGATAGGCTGCCGGTAATCTTTATATTGCCTTTACTATTGCTTTTTGCTCCGCTGGCGGATGAAACCACGTTTCCGTCTACAATAATAGTGCCGCCATACGCATGAACACCTATACAGGTGCTCTCCTCAGAGTTGCGCCCCTCAACGGTTACATTGCCATTAACTTTAACTGTAGTTCCGCTATTGGCCCGAATTCCTCTAACCTCATACACATATATATCATCCGGTGTATCGTCAATGACTGTGATATTGCCATTTACAGTAACCAGGACACCGAAGTTTGTCCAGGTTTCCACACCGATTACACCAGCCGTTATATTGCCGTCCACAACTACCGTGGCATTCTTTGCGTTAACCGTAATACCATTGCCATCCTCCGCCTTTATATCGCCCTTCACCGTGATGGCACCACCGTCCAGAAGATCGCTGGAACCATACATGTATACACCATCACCGTTACCGATCAACTCTACATTGTGAACAGTGGCCTCTGAGTTCGCTCCGAGAATCGATATGACGGCAGTGGACCACCCCTTCACGTTGAATTGACCCGTTCCTCCGCCGGCTAGAATTAACTTACCGCCATCCTTAACTGTGAGTACGGGGGTGCCGTATAGATTTTCAGCGCTTGTATCAAGCATAAGATTATAGTTGCCTAATTCGAAGTTAATCGTCTTTTCGCTAATCTTAATAGGATCGGTATGGGTAATATTTTGAAGCAGTTTGATGGTTTCGCCATCCTTAACGGCCTCAAGAGCCTCACCCAGGGTGGCATACTGAACCTCGTCAATTTCGCATACCATACCGCCGGAAGCAACCTTGACAAACACCACGCTGGTTGCGTAAACAGTGCCGTTTCGTTCGGTAGGTTTGGGATTAGCCTCACTGTAGGAGTAATATCCGTCAAGCCCGCTCTCAACATCCCGGCTCTCCGGCGTTCCGTCCTTAACAACATTATTAATTCTAATATAATCTTTATTTGATTGGATTTCGCCATCAATAATAATCTTGCCGCCAACTGGCCCTGTAAACTGCACCAACCCATAATTGGCAATTACGGCTCCGGCGGCGTTGCCAATGACATTGCCCCTCACGGTTATGGTGCTGTTCTTGATACCGGCCGTTACGCCGGCGGTAGTTCCCCTTACATTCCCATTCACAGTAATGTCGCCGTGTAAGCAATAAGCACCGGCCGTCCATCCCGTCACATCGCCGTTAATGACTGCCGTACCGCCTTTTTCCACCAAAACGCCAGAGCCCCCCTGCCCTGTCACCTTGCCGGTAATATGGATGCTTCCGTATTTGCCGACCAAATCATTTCCACCAACATAGGCGCCGTTTTGTTGCCCTTCCACATCTCCCTGCACCTCGATCTCCCCGCCCAGATCAGCATATACACCGTCTTGAAACGTGGAGGTGACCTGGCCATGAACAGTAATTTTCCCGCCGTGGCTAGCCTTTACCCCGTGGGTGTAAGTTCCCTTCACTTTTCCGGTAATCGTGAGCTGGCTGCCTTCACCTGACGCCTCGGCACCCACAGGTCCGCTGACATCTCCCTTCACAATGATTTGACCACCCTGGCTTGCGTAGGCACCAATACCGCCAGTTCCGCCACCGCTGGCGCCGGTGACCTCAGCTTTGGCCCCCAAACCTTCTGCCTTCACACCGCAGGGCGTACCGCTGACAATGAATTTCCCGCTGCCGGTTAAGCAGACTTCTGCTCCGGCTCCCACTAATAGACCTGAACCCTCGTTGTTGTATACATTCAGTGTATAAGTACCCACATCAAAGGTGAGGCTTTTATCGTTTAGTTCAATGCCTTTGCTGTAAGTTATGTTTGCCGTAAGTTTTATGGTATCCCCATCCCTAAAGCTGGCCAAGGCAGCTTCCAACTCCCCGGCACTGGACACCGGCCAAGTTTGAGAAGCGCCCTCACCGCCGCCCTCCGTTGCGTAAGCCTGCATTATACTAAACGGTGCAGCCCCAAGCATGACAAACGCCAGGAATATGGCAAGAACCTTGCAGTACCATCTTTGTTGATATGACATCTTCATTATTCCCCCATTAGCAATTTATTTTTTTTCTGTCATCCCTGCCCTGTTTCACACATATCGCGAAAATTGATAATCAATTCCGCCCGTGAGTTTACATTCAACTTTTTATAAATGGCCGTTTGATAGGTATTGGCAGTGGAATATCTGACATTTAGCTGCTCGGCCGTTTCCTTAAGACTGTAGCCCCCCAGTAGGATGAAAAATGCTTCTTTTTCTCTGGGCGTCAGGCTTTCCACCAGTTGTGACTTTTCGCTGTGGCTGAGACCCAGCCTTTTTCCATAAGCTGTCCTGGTACTAAAAACCGATGTTTTTTTCTTATGTAACTCCGTCGTTGTAGATTTTGAATTCAAAAGTTTTTCCTTGATTCTGGCAAGCAATCGCAAACAGATCACCTCCTATTCAGCGGCTGGGGATACTCAGACTATAGCCTGTAAAATACCCCGGTGTCATTTCACTAATTTACATGATATAAACAAAAAACCCCTCTCATTAGTTCTAATGAGAGGGGTAAAAAAGTGTTTAATGACAACCTGACAATCTTGCGCATAGCTGAGCAGTTACTTATTTTTTGTATTCCTGCAGCAACAAGAACAGTTCCGTGCGGCTATTGATGTTTAGCTTGCGATAGATGGATGTACAGTAAGTGTTGATAGTCGCATAGGCTTTGGACTGTATGCCTGAAATCTGTCGCAATGTATACCCGTCAAGGAGCAGGCTGCATACCTCCATTTCGGCAGGGGTAAGCTTATAATCCTTCAATTTGGCTTCCAGCCGCGAACAATGACTGATATCCTCCCGGTAGGAGTCGTCGATCCATTCACCTGAATACAGCATCCTGATGAAAAACGGTGACAGGAAAAAAAACAGGATGACAAGGCAACTTGAAATAAAGGTCATTAATACGGGCGGGACCAACATCTCACTCTGCCCGAAAACCTTCACAAAAACGGTTGCTGCCAAATAACACAAAGAGGAAAGGAGAAAGCCGGCCAGGTAAAAATAAATGCTTTGGAACTTTTTTATCATCAATCCGGCAAGATAATAGATGTTAACCATTCCAATAGAATAGGCAATACCAAAGCAAAGGGCTGATGCAAGTCCCACATCCGGGTACTGTATTTGAATGGTGTTTATCAAAAGCCCGATCGCCAAAAATGCAAAAGATAGGTTCAGCATGACACAGATGTTCACCGACAAACGGGTTTGCAAAAAAAGGGCCACTGCAAGACCCGCTAAAATACCGATGAAATAGAAGCTTTCTATCTGACCTTTTGTAAAGCCGTTTATCTGCTGGAGGATGGCCGGCGCTATTACATCGTTTAAGGCAAAAACAATAAAAATCACAGGCATTAGAGAATACGCCTTTATGGGCGCTTTTACTTTTTGAAAAGAAGGTATCGCATCAGAATGGGACTTAATAATATTAGTGCTTAACATCAAGGTAAGCATTATAAAAAAAATAAGGACGATTGACTGCGTATTGCTTAATATCGGTTTTATATACATTAATATCTTCGGGAGCAGCACGACCAGAATCATAGAATAAAACTTTTCTGAATTATTGAGAACCATGAAAAAACTGTACACGTGGGAAATGAAAATGTGCCCTATGCAAGGTACGGCAATCAGCATGATAATCTTGGAAGGGGTGCCCGGCCCTAATAACAGCACCGATAGAAAACAAACTAACGAAACAATGACACTGTAAAATGAAGCAGGAACAAATCTTTTCCCATCAAAGAGCAGCGGTATTAGGCTGCCGGAAAATAGCAGGACATAAAAGTAAAAATTGGTATCACCCACGATGGCATCAAATAAATCTGCTTTAAGCGAAAAATCCCCCATCGGTAGAAAATATCCGTAAAGCCATATGAAAGCGGCAACCAATCCCCAGATATATGGCAGGTTTCTTCTCGTGATAGCCTTGACGCTAAGCTTATTTGTTGACTGAAAAGCAAGTCGAAAAAAACCTTTGATATCAAGCATATGTAGCTTCATTCTATTACCACCTATTTAAATTTGTGCGCTAGTATATGCCGTCTTTCGTCTTTTCTGCCCCATATGGAATAACCAATACTCGTCTTCACGTATACACACCACTTTTCTGCACAGAAAATTGACCTGCAATAACTTCATTATAATAAGCCATGGCGGATAACACAAGGAAAGAATCGGTTGTCTGACAAGAACCGACTCAAAAAACATAATAATAAAGTAACCATCCTTTTTGTAACCCACAGTGCCGATAAAGCTGTTTATCTGGCAGATCGAATCATCTTAATGAGCAGTAGCCCCGGAAAAATAATATGGGATATTACTGTTACAATGCCGCGGGTTCCCTGATTGTGTTTGCTCTGAGCAGTTACAAAAATTAGCAGGAAAGGCATTCCAGGAAGGATAAGCCTTATTAAGATATCCACGTATTCAAAGATATTCACGTATTCACAGAAATTTACGCATTCAAAGAAATTAATAGCTATTTTCAATTTTTATGTTCAAGCCTAAATCCTGCAAAAAAAATTTTTAAAATAATTTTTTTTGCAGGATTTTTATAGGCAGATCTTGAATAATAAAACTGTGGCACCAATTTTCATTTTGTAACACTATCTATTGCTTTTCAAAGGAGATGAAAAAATGCTAAAAAGGTTAACGATTCCAGTGTTATGCTTGCTGATGGTTACCGGTTTACTTTTTGCAGGGTGTGCCACTCAACCGGCAGTCGCACCGGAGGAAGAGCTTGAAGAGCAAGAACCTATAGTTGGAGGGCAGGTTATTGCAGGACTGGGAAGAGATCCCGGCGAAATGTACGGTTATGGCGCACATCCTCCTCTGACACGGATACTTGAACCGCTAATTTTTCAGGATCTAGAATTGGGGTTGAAACCTGGATTGGCCGTAAACTGGGAACCTTCAGAGGATGGGTTAACCTGGATTATACAACTGCGGGAAAATGTTCAGTTTCATGACGGCAGCCCTTTAAACGCCGATGCTGTTATTAACAATTTATGGAGAATTGCAGAGATGTCACCGGGGCGGTTGGGGCCAATCGAGAAAATAGAAGCGCTGGACGAACTAAAAATTAAAGTAACTCACAGCGAACCTTTTGCACCTTTCCTCTATTCGCTCGCCTGGGCCGGTTCTGCAATCATCAGCCCTAACGCTGTAAATGAAGACGGCAGTATAGAAGAACCCATCGGAACAGGTCCTTTTGCCAGGGAAAGCTGGACACCGGGGGAAGAACTGGTAATGATAAGAAACAGCAATTACTGGGGGGAAACCCCAAAACTCGAACGCGTTACTCTCAAGTACATCCCGGACCCTTCCACAAGAGCAATGGCTCTCGAAGCCGGGGAAATAGATATGATCATTGATACGGG
>DUQX01000133.1 GCA_012837615.1 Bacillota bacterium
TCACCGGTGGCATCATCCTTAAATTTAAGCAGATAATTTCCGTCTTCCAAAGCGTAGACATCTTTCGTTTTTCCAGTATATATCAACTTCATAACATACCCCTTCCATTCTTTACTTCGGCTTTACTGAATCTATTTTAGCATTAATCTTCGTGGAATCAAGAGAACCACCTAGAGCAAGCTCGGGGACGGTTCTTGTTCTTGCCTTTTCTTCTTCCGCAAGTTTGCTGGTTCCCCTAAAAAAAACCGCCCCTAAGGGGTGTTGCTCCCCCGGTTGGCGGCCTTCATATAAAGCAGGGTTAGGCTTGAAATATTCACTTATTCAAGCTTCTTAAAACTGTCTTGTGCACAAACTGAAACCGTTCGGATTATCTTTCATAGCAAGTGAATATATCAAGCCTGACCCCGTTCTTCTTCAAAATAACGAACAACGTGGGCTCTAGCGCATCAATTTTTCTAACTCCAGGGGGTCAAACGCATCCCGCTTTATTGGGAAGAACCATCGGTGCAGATATTACCCACGGATCACGGGATCTATCGTTTCACAAAATATGAATATAATCATCGGGACGGGGCACAGGTATCCCCCGACTACCTGACATATTTTATCCTAGATCATCGGCAACTAACCGTTCCCTAATGTAGCTCGATTCCGGAGCTGAAATTCCATATACTTTTTTTAAATGAGCCTGAGAAAACTTAGGCGATAAAAGGCTGACTAAAGGAACTACCAGCAGAGGCACTACCATAGCTGCGGCACCAATCGTAGGAATCAATCCCGAATCTAATCCATAGTATAATGAAAAACCTATTGAAACGGCTAATCCAGATAGCACTCCCGCCCAGGCACCTGCCCGTGTAGTCCCCCTCCAGAAAAGGCCATAAACATAAGCAGCCAGAAAAGCCCCGGCCACCGTTCCCCACGATAGGGCCATAAGGCTAACAATAAAAGTAGGTTTCAAAGCAATATAGAGGGAGGCTCCCACAAACAATACCGATAAAATCCTCATTAAAATTAAAGTATTCTTCTTGCTAAAACCAGGGAAATTAGCTTGAACTAAATCAATCGCTATAGCCGAGCTGGAGACTAGTACTAAAGATGCCAGAGTAGACATAGAAGCCGCCAATATTAACAGGAGTATTAGGACGGATGCTACTTCTGGCAAAGCTTCCCCAATAATCATAGGAACTACTAAATCAGGATTTCCCTGAGGCATTTGATTGTCAAAAAATAAACGCCCCAAACTTCCGGTAAAGTAAGCACCGAAAGCGACGACTAAAGAAAAAATAGTTGACACAATACGAGCAGGTCTAATAGCTTCCTCATTTTTAATAGCGTAAAATTTTTGCACCATCTGTGGCAGTCCCCAGGTACCGAGACTTGTTAAAATCACCAAAGAAATCAACCCTAATGGATTGGGGGGATTAAAAGGCTGTACCAGCTGCGGATTATAAGTCGCCAGTTTTGCCAGCCCTGCCGCAATTCCGCCTACATGGGTGTTGGAAACCACGTAGAACAACAATAATGCTACTCCGCCTAACATTATCAAACCTTGCACAAAATCAGTCATGGTAACAGCAAAGTATCCGCCCATCACCAGATAAAAACCGGTAATAAGAGCAATAAGAACCAAAGCATAAATAAACGGGATATTAAAAATCTCCTCAAACAAATAGCTCAAACCCATGTATACAGATGCCGAGTAGGGAACTAAAAACACAAAAATAATCAGTGCTGCTAAAATCTTCAAACCGGGGCAATCGTAGCGCTTGGCCAAAAAATCGGGCATAGTTAAGGCGCCGAGCCGGGCAGTCATGATTCTTGTGGGACGTGCTAACACTTTCCAGGCTAAATAAGTCCCTATCAGCGCATTGCCAATTACAACCCAAAGAACACCCAGACCAAATCCCCAGCCCAATTTGCCGGCATAGCCGATGAAGATTACCGCACTGAAATACGTTGTTCCATAGGCGAAAGCTGACACCCAGGGGCCTATCGAACGGTTTCCCAGAAAATAATCGCTCACACTATGGGTCTTTCGCATACTAAAAACACTAATCACCAATACAACCAAAATGTAAAAGCCAATAACCATCCATTTCATTTTCTACCATCCTCCCGTAGTACAAAACGCTTTTTTAAAAAAATGCTGCTGAAAAGCTCCTCCAAGAAAACTACCATATTACTGTTCAATTCTCAATAGAGGATAATATATTATTCAAGATGAATGCCAAGACTCCTGCCTGCACCAAGTAAATTCTCATTGAAATATTGACGAGTTTATAATTGGGAGCCGGCTCACTAATTTGGACTTCCCTTCTCTATTTAGCCAGGCCGGAACCCCCAATGGCGTTTTTTTCGGTAAGAGGCAATATCGGCTTTGGCCTTGCTCCCATGCCGGCCATATACGTCCTCACAGCATCAAAGCCTTCCTGATACTCTACTACCACACACGATCACGATTCCATCAAAATTTGAAAAACAGTACTATTTATGTTAACATATTATTGATAGTTAAATAATTATTATTCTCTTTTATGGATATCGTTAACAGTGCAATACAATTTGCCCTAATTGCCCTATTAACTATGCCATTCTTAGCTGGAGCATCCCTAAAATTGGAGATGGAACAATAGTGAGGTATTTTGTAGCCATTTTGCGGTAGTAATTTTAAATACCAAATGAAAGCACAATAAAACCATATCACTACCATATCACTGAATAACAAAATTTTGTCGTGTTGAGTTATATTCAGCGAAAAAACCTTAATAAAAATTAGGAAATGCTCCTTCTTTTCAATTAACAATTGTTGAGAAGGAGCATTTGCATCGCTTAACAAAAATCAGGTTAAGGATTTTTTTAAAAACTTAACCGAATATTTCCCCGAAAGGATGATAGAATGCATATTTCAATTCTCGGTGCCGGTCATGCTGGTACTGCGTTAGCAGCAGATCTGAGCCTGCGAGGTCATGAGGTGACCTTGATTAAGACGTCTCATGCTATGCATGATGAAAATTTCAATTATCGCCTTGAAAACGGTGGCAGAATTTGCCTTATTGAAGAAGGAAAAAAACAATGGGCAAATATTGCACATATTACCCGCGATTTATCATGCCTCAATACATCGGATGATAGCCGTAATGCTAAAGTAGTTTTCTTTTGGTATGCCAATATGCCTAATCCATTGAAGGAACCCAACAGTAGTCGATTCCAAGGAATAGGTGAAAGTCAATATGCAAACAAAAATTAATCAGGCTGGGCGCTGGGAGAAGTTCTGCCGGTCTGTTTATCAAAAGGTTGATCTTTTTGCAGAGGCAAGAAAAGCACGAAATTCTTGCCGGCGCCAACTGGCAGCTATTAAAGGAGGCTACCGGGGCAGCAATCACCTCTTTCGTTCTCAGGTACTTCCCTTTTGGAAAAAATATGGTATTAAGCCTAAAAAAATGTGGTATGACCTTTATTTGTTTTAAGGACGAAGAGTATGATCCACGCTATATACCGGAAGATCTTTATTGGCAAAAAATCTACCCTGCATTCAACAAACCTAGTTTCCGCCACGCATACACGGATAAATGTTTCTATAAACAACTGTTTCCTTACCTAAAACATCCTCGTACTATTCTTAGAAACAGTAATAATTGTTTTTTTGATGGCTCTGGAAATATTATTAGCTTTGACCTGGCAAAATCCCTTTTGGAGTCTGAGCAAAGTTTTGTCATTAAGCCTGCTATATATAGTGGTGAAGGTGTTGATATATTTTTCTATGAAAGAAATACTAATAACATAGACTTTCAAGTTTTGATGAAATCTTATGGTTCCGACTATATCGTTCAGGAAGTCGTAACTCAGCATAGAATTTTAGCATCCATACACCAAAAATCACTAAATACTATACGTGTGATTTCATTTCTATTTCAGGGTGAAGTTCATATTTCTTCAGCCATACTTCGCATGGGTGTAGGAGGTTCACGCTTTGACAACGTCTCTGCAGGCGGTCTTGCGTGCCCCATTCTTCCTGACGGAAGGCTTGGAAAAAAGGCAATTGATAAACACTCACAATGGGTGACAAGTCACCCTGATGGAGCTGTTTTTGCAAAGATCAAAATTCCTTCTTACGAGAGGATTCTAGAGGCGATTCGTAGAGCACATAAGGATATTCCTCATTTTCGTATTATTGGCTGGGATTTTTCTGTTGACGAGAGTGGGGATCCAATATTTATCGAATACAACGGTGCTCCTGCGATGAATCAAGTAAGTTGTGGGCCACTCTTTGGGGACCTCACAGAGCCGGTGTTGAATACGATATTTTTAAATGAAGCTGAGTTTACTAATTAATAAATTATAAAATCAATTATAAATTAGAAAGGATAATAAAATGAATGTCTCCGTATTAGGTGCCGGTAATGGCGGTACAGCAGTAGCTGCAGAATTAAGCTTGAAAGGTCATGAGGTAACACTAATTAAGACATCTAATGCTATGCATGACCAAAACTTCAATTTTCTTTTAGAACACGGTGGTGTAGTTAATCTTATCGAAAAAGAAAACACAGTAACTGCAAGAATTAAACATATAACCAGGGATCTCTCACGTCTTAGCGAAAGTGAGGTTGTCATTGTCTATATACAGACCAATTATCACGAGGATTTGATTAAACGAATAAGACCTTATCTTCGCGATGGTCAGATTCTTCTATTAAACCCCGGCTATCTTTCTACTGCCTACGTGTTAAAATATTGCTCCGATATTGAACTCATTATTTGCGAAGCTCAGAGTTCTTTTTTGGATTGTAGGATTAGTGAACCTGGGACGGTAAGAATTGGTTTTCGCAACGTACGTAATCCGCTTGGCATCTATCCCGTAAGTCGCCTCAAAGAGGGCCAAGAAATATTGGATAAGCTAGGCTTTCCTTTTGTCTATCTTCCTTCTGTAATTGAGGCTGCACTTCATAACCCCAATCTAATTGTCCATACTGTCGGAGCTATTATGAGTATTCCCCGTATTGAAAAAACCAAAGGTGATTACTGCATGTATCACGAAGTTTTTACCCCAAGTGTTTGGCGCATCTTAGAGGCCCTAGACAATGAAAAGATGAACGTTATGGAGAAGCTGGGGTGCAAGCGTGTTTCCTATGTAGAGGCCTGTAAGTATCGCAATACATTGGATGATAGCCGTGATGCTAAAGAAATTTTCTTTTGGTATGCCAATATGCCGACACGTGCAAAAGGTCCCATTGTAGTTGATTCCAGGTATATTTCAGAGGATGTACCCCAGGGGCTTGTTCTTCTTGAAACTTTGGGTTTAAAGCTTAATGTGGAAACACCTATTTGTACTGCATTAATTAATATTGCCTCCGCTGCTTTAGGTCGCGATCTACGATTAGAAGGCAGGACAGTAGAAAGATTAGGGGAAGATATGCTAGAATGTATTTTACAGGATAAAGAGGAGTGTAGTGAACTAGAATTCAAGGGGGATATGCTTAGATTATAGGATAATCATGCTGCAATTTCAGCTATAGCTGCAATTACCCGATCTATATCCTCGCCGGTATTAAAGTGGCCGGGGCTGAACCTAACCGCACCGGTGGTATCTGTCCCCAA
>DUQX01000134.1 GCA_012837615.1 Bacillota bacterium
CCATACTCAAGCAAGCTTCCTCCCCAATAAGGTGTTATCTTAACCCTGCCGTTAGTTTTCTCTTCAACCATTTTCGCCGCTTCTTCGTGAATTTGTCCTAAATCCATAGCCGTTGTATGCCAGTCAGAATACTTTAACTCAATGATCTCCTGCGTACCTGAATCTCCTTCAGTTGGTGTCCCTTGTTCATCCGCCACTTTACTACCAGGGCTGCTGCATCCTCCGAGCACTAGGGCGAGCCCCAGGATGAGCAACAATCCAATTTTAATTATTCTTGCCATAAAATCAAAATACCCCCTTTTTATTTTTTCATGATATTTACTTTCTTTTTCCCGGCGGCAGCTAAGGTTTTTATTACGTTACAAACAAATAAAATCACCCCTTTTCATTCGTTCTAATAAATAACTTTTATAGCCTGGTTAAAAAAAGTGAAATCTCGGGAAAGGCAATTAATAGGGCAAGGTGAATAATATCGGCTATCAAAAATGGTATTATACCGCGAAACACAGTTCCGGCCGGGATATTAAGAGCCCCACTGATAACAAAACAATTCAAGCCAATTGGAGGCGTAATAAGCCCTATTTCATTAAGCCTGAGGACAATAACACCGAACCAAATTGGGTTAATCCCTAGAGCCTGAACAGCCGGATAAAGAATCGGAAGAGTAAGCAAAACAGCAGCATTGGCATCAAAAAAACAACCCAGGATCAGATACAGCACGATAATTAAAGCTATAAAATGGGCGGGCGTTAAACCATAAGTAATCATTATTTCACTCAGCATGTGACTTAATCCACTTACTGCTATAAAACGCATAAAAATAAAGGCGCCAACCAGCATCGGCACAATCATAGCTGTAACCTCAATAGTATCAATAAGTGCTGCACCGAACACATTGCCTTTCATTCTTCGGGCCAAAAAAACTACCACTATAGATGCAAATGCCCCCAGGGCCCCCGCTTCTGTCGGTGTAAATACACCAAAATAGATACCTCCGATTACAAATGTAAAGATCAAAACTACCGGACCGGTCAACTTTAAGGAAGATATTTTTTCTCTCAAGCTCGGACGAACTGCATCCCCTACGTCGGGTGCCATTGACGGCTTAAAACGGCAAAGGAGAAAAATTGTAGCCAAATAAAAAAACACTTCGAGTATCCCTGGAATAAGGCCGGCCATAAACAGCTTTCCAATTGATTCCTGAGTGATAAGACCATACACAATAAAACCTAAACTCGGAGGAATCATGATGCCTATAGTTCCTCCAGCGGCAATAGAACCTACTGAAAGGTTAGTATCATATTTATATCTCTTCATCTCAGGATAAGCTACTTTCCCTATGCTGAGAGCAGTGGCGGTGCTGGAACCGGAAACCGCTGCAAAAGCTCCACAAGCGGCAACAGAAGCCATCGCTAGTCCCCCGCGGATTCCTCCGATCCATTTGGAGGCGGCATCATAAAGATCCTTCCCTAAGCCTGAGTTAGATATCACAGTACCCATGAGAACAAATAAAGGAACAGTAGTAAAGGTAATGCTGGCTATCTGGCTGTATGGTTCAGTGCCAACCACACTTGCAGCTCTGCCCCACCCCTCCAAATAAACATAACCCATGAGGCCAACCAGGGCCATAGCGAAGCCTACCCATATCCTCAGAAACACCAGAACAAGCAGCGCAGCGATCCCGATAAAACCTACCATTTCAGGGGTCATCTTTTTTGTACCTCCCGTGTTATAGAGCTGAATAATATGACAACTATTGTCAATAGTAACAAAAAGTATCCAATAGACACTATTAAATAAAAGGGATACTGCGGAATGTTAAGCCTCTCGGAAGCAGCACCCAACTGCCGCATAACCAAAGAACGATTAAAACTTTCAACTGCCAAAACAGCACTTACAAAGCCCACAAGCAAATAATTAAGATAATTTATACACTTTTGGGCCTTGAAGGGAAACTTATCTACAAGAAGATCGACTTTTATATGGCGGTCAATTAAAGCAACCCACGCCAGCCCAAGAAAACCTATACAAATCATCATGGATACGATTATTTCATGTGTGCCAATAATAGGCTTTTTCAGAAAAAATCTTAAGGCAACATCAGCAATAGTCAATAACATCAGAGAGATTAAAACAACACCGGCTGCTATAACAGGTAGAAGCATTATACGTTTTAATAACGGCTTTTTTGAACTTTCTTCTACAAAATCTTTATCCATATTTTTAGCACATCCCCCTTCTTTCTTTAATGTTTTTTATTAACGGCTTACGCAAACAAATTTATTTTCCCACTTTATTATTGAATTCATGGTAGTTTCTTTATATTAAATGTTCACACCATTTATTTGATTTTATTAGTTTACGTCATTTATATAACATTTTGGGACTGTTTATTAATTAAAAACCATACAAAATTGGTATAATTATCAGCAAATAAAAGAAATCTTATGGTCTTAAATTTTTGCCAGTTATCCTCCCTATCCGAAGGGAAGCCGTGCATATTCATAGAATTGAAGGGGTAACTCTCAAATATACCTTACGCTTTTATTGCTTCAAATGATAACACAAAACAACAGTCCCACATTTATTTATATTTTAAATTAAACCTAAAATCTGTCGTCAAGCCGACAATTTGAGTTAGTTTTTAAATAATTTAGATAAAACGCTTTGATATAACTTTGCATTTTTAATAAAAAAGATATAATAGACTTCGTGTTCCCTCAGCTCAGCAGAAGCAACTGACCCCAAATTAGTAAACCGCGGAGATGCTCAATTCCCCTCAAAAATTTCATTTAAGTAGTCGATAACTGGATTATTTTTTGATCGAAAAACAACCCTCTTAGGGGTTGTCTAAAAAACGGATGCATTTCTAGGTGCTCCTTTTCTAATCTAAAAGAGTTCACAGTATATAGTATTTCTAAATCTCATTTTATCATCTTTATAAAATAAGCCTTATAAGGAAGCCGCCACACAAACATCCCGACCAATGCCAGGAATATGATGTAATCGTAAGTCAACACCGTATAGGGATGATAGAAATTCCTCGCTAATTACTTCCCTGGAACTGCCAAAGATAAATTGGCCGTTAGAATTAATTGCCGCCACCTCTCCCCCGAGCAATAACGCATGATCGGGGTTGTGAGTTGTAATGACGGCGGCATATCCCTCAGCAGCTAATTTTTTTATAATTTTAAGCACTTTTATTTGATTTCCATAATCCAGGTGAGCGGTAGGCTCATCCATCAAGATTATTTTAGGTCGCTGTGCAAGGGCTCTTGCTATGCTTACCTGTTGTCTTTCGCCTCCGCTGATCTGGGTATAGTATTTTTGTGCAAGATGGGATATTTTCATTTGCTCAAGTGATTGTTGCGCTATTGCATAATGTTCCTGTTTAGGCTTTTCAAAAGTTCCCATTCTCGGCGCACAACCTGTCACAACATAGCTGAGTACTTCATAGGCAAAGGAAGGAATAATAAATTGCGGAACAAAGGCGATCTTTACCGCTATTTCTTGCGCTTTCATACGCTTCAAATCTTTTCCTTCCAACAGTATTTCCCCCTCCGTTGGTGCGGCCAGGTTTGCCATACAATTAAGTAATGTTGTTTTGCCTACACCGTTGGGACCGATTATGCTAATAATCTGTCCCTGTTTTACTGAAAAGGAAATATTGCTGAATAGAGTAGGAGCGCCCGCATAGGCAAAGCTGATATTATTAACTTCAAGAATCATCTCTTCCCCACCCCACCTAAAAGACATTTGCCCTTTGCCTGTAAAGCAGCCATGCATAACAGGGAGCCCCAATTACTCCTGTAAGTATTGATAGGGGTATCTCCACTGTTAATAAAGCACGTGCAATGGTGTCAATGACCAGCATAAACAGGGCTCCTGATATTACTGTGACCGGTATCATCTTAGTATGATCCGAGCCAACAAGCAAACGGGCTAAATGCGGAATAACCAGGCCAATCCAGCCAATCGTGCCACAGATACTGACGGCACTGGCAGTCAGGAAGCTTGCACAGGCAATAGTAATGCCCCTTATTTGCCTTACGTTCATACCGAGGGTTTTTGCCTCAACTTCCCCAAAAGACAGGATATTTATACGCCATGATAAGCCCATCAGTAAACTAGTGCCGATAAAAAATGCCGGACTAATCGCCACGACTTCTTTCATATCAATAGGTGAAAAGCTTCCCATCTGCCAGAAAACAATCGCCGAGAGCTCAGTCTGCTCTTCGGCAACAAATTTCATTATTGCCAGTAAGGATGTTAAAAACCCGCTAACAATAATGCCCGACAGCACAAGAACCAGGTTTGAATAGTTCTTTAAAAGTTTAGGAATTGTCGTAGCCAGGACAACCGCAAAAATACCACCCAAAAAGGCAAAAGACTGCCTCTCGACCATCCCCAATCCGAACAATATAGCACTTGCCGCGCCCACGCTGGCCCCTGAAGATACGCCAAGAATATCAGGGGAAACAAGGGGGTTTTTAAATACTCCTTGGTACACTGCTCCCGAAAGGGAAAGCATCGCCCCCACCATCATCGCAGCCAGCGTACGCGGTATTCTAATCTTAAACAGAACCGTGTCCATAGCTTCCAAGGTTTCGTCAATAACCGGTTGCTTGGCTAATTTGCTGCTTATTACCTGATAAACGTCTAGGGGATTTACACTTAGCCTGCCGATACACACTGCCGCCAGGGCAGAACAACAAAGCAAAAGGGATAATATGAAAACAGTTCGTAAATATGCGCCTTTGTTCATATAATGATTGCCTCAATTAATAATTCAAGGCTTCTCCCAAAAGAACGGGAGCAGCCTTGAATTATATTTCTGTTAAATTACTTGATACCGAGCTGTTCTGCAGTAAACTTCATTCCATATACCATATTGTAGAACTCATCCGCATTTTGCATTAAATCGTTTATGCTATAAAGTTCGGGGTGCAAGCTGTACAATCCCCAGCGCAAACCAAGCACTGCCGATGCTGTCGGATAATCCCAGGGCTCAAGCTCCGAGGGGAATACATATACCGCTTTGTTTTTGATTGCTTTTATGCTGCTCCATTTCGGATCATTTAACAAGCTTTCAACCGTATAGGTAGCATATTGAGGCACCCAGATAATATCAGGGTTCCATACAATAAATTGTTCAATGTTCACATCGGCAAAGCCGCCTTTTACATCTATCCCTTTAACTGCATTGGTACCTCCGGCCATCTCAATGATATCTGTTTGGATCATTGAAGATGTTGCCACGGAATAAGGGCTAGAGCTTCCCAGGAATATTACACTTGGCCGCGTTTTCGCTTTATCAGCTATTGCCTTTGTTTCAGCGATATTCTTATCAATAAATGCGTTTATCTGCTTCGCCCTATCCTCTTCGCCTAAGACCTTACCAACGATCGCAAGGGAATTTTTGATGGTGTCAAAGCTTTCGGAGTTTGGAAGTGCAACAACTGCCTGAATGCCAACATTTTCGAACTGCTCCGCCAGGTCTTTGAAACGCTCCGGAAGTATGGCAACGTTGTTTTTGCCCAGGGAAACAACTGTTTCAAAATTAATGTTTTTGCCCTTGCCAATTTCTACAATACCTTCATAATCATCCATTACTAAATTATATAATTTGTTGGCCATCTGTTTATTGCCAAAGCCTGCGATATACTTGTCCCCTCCGCCTATAACAATACCCGCGTTTAGCGAAGGATTATGTGTACCAAGGATCTTGCTTGCCGGACGATCCAATGTAACTACACGCCCGATAACATCCGTAATTGTTACCTTAGTTGATTCGGGAGCCGGTGCCGGGGTTGGTGATGGTGCAGGGACCGGCGCAGGAGCGGTACTTGCTTTTTGCCCAGGAATAATGAGCTTCTGCCCTACAAAAATTAGATGGGGATTTTCCAGTTTATTTCTTTCAGCAATAACAGTATAATCCACACCATGATCCCTGCCGATTTTCCAGAGAACGTCACCTGCTTTCACAATGTATGTAATATCAGCTGCTAATACCGTTCCGGCACATAATAGAAGCAACAGCGTAACTAGAAAAACGCTTATTAATTTTTTCATCCCTTTCGTTCTCCTCCTTATTCTTTATTAGATTCATTTGATTCCTTATTACAAAATTACGTGTAACAGCCATATGCATCCCTGTTCACAACAGGAACAAAAAAAATACTGCCTAAGAATTGTTTTTATTATCACACCCCTTATGTAATTATTTTTTCCAGGGATACAGGCACGCATTACCTAAACGTTTCCAGCTCTATGCTCCTGATACGTTATCGCTATGCACAATCATATATAACCCTTATTAATTATAATCCATAAGGCAATTAGACACAAGAAGAAATTGATTCGTTTGTTTTCTCAAAATCGACACCATACTTTATACTTTTCAATTGTGCTTTTTCGGTATGCTGGTCTTCAAGGAATATATCCAAATTGTTTTCTTTGCATTTCTTCATTTTTGTCAGCTACCGATTAGCAGCAAACAGAAAGAAGATCCCATAAGTGTTATCTGCCAAAAAAGGCAGTCTTTTTTCTACTTGCATACAATTATTTATTTTAGTATGATATTAGATAATGCGATTATTCCCGTTATTTAAGAATAAGAAAGAGCTGGCAGGTTTCTAAAAATTATATAAAATACCTTTTCATACGCCAAAAAAATCTTCTAAATTATCACTTGGGAAAGGAGAAATACTTGATGAAATATGGCTATGCAGGTAATATTTTAAAGATAGATCTGTCAAAAAACCACATTATAAAACTACCGAGTGAAAATTACACAGAAAAATTCCTTGGCGGCAGAGGGCTCGCTGCCAAGCTCTTTTGGGACTTGGTACCTTCTTATGCAAAAGCATATGATCCGGAAAACTGTTTTATCTGCGTTAACGGGCCAACTGCAGGATTTAACGGCTTTGCCGGAAACCGCTGGCAGGTGTGTGCAAAAGCACCGGCAGGAAAAACCGAGGCATTCTCCTATGCTAATTTCGGCGGCAGGTGGGGTACTATTTTAAAATATGCGGGTTACGACGGCTTAGTTGTTCAAGGGAAAGCTGCCCAACCTGTCTACATATTAATTGATAATGAAAAGGTGGAAATAAGAAATGCTTCCTCCCTATGGAGCAAATCAACCTTTGAAGTATGTGATCTTCTAAAGGCTGAGTTAGGAAAAAAAATCAGCATACTTACCATCGGGCAGGCTGCCGAAAATCTTGTTTCCTTTGCCTCCTTATTAGCAGATGACGGCGCTTCCGGCTCGGGCGGTCTTGGCGGAGTTATGGGCTCCAAGTTGCTCAAAGCCATTGTTGTTACCGGAAATAACCGCCCTGAAGCAGCCCATCCAGAAGAATTACAAAACCTTGCTGCTCGCATTAAGCAAATGCGGAAGAGAACATATTCCGTCGCTACCCCCTGGGCTGTGCCCGGCGTTACCAAACCGCATATTTGTTACGGGTGCGGCCTGGGATGTGCGCGGCAAACGTATATTTATAAAGGCAAACGTTATAAATCTTTTTGCCAGGCAGCCGGGGTTTATGTACAACCGGAAGAACATAAAATACCTCCAGGAGAAAATCAACGTTTGGCTACACGTCTGTGCGACGGCTACGGATTAGATGCTTCTGTTATGATGGCCATGATTCCGTGGCTTAAAGCCTGTTATCAAGAAGGACTGCTGGATGAACAAAAAACCGGGCTTCCTTTAAGCAAGATCGGCAGCGCTGAATTTATAGAAAAGCTTACACGTAAAATCGCTTGCCGGGAAGGATTTGGCGACATCTTGGCAAAGGGCACTATTGAGGCAGCCGAATTGATAGGAGAAGGGGCAAAGGCTTTACTCAGCCGTTTTGTTGCCGCCAAAGGGAATGAAACCAAGGATTATGATCCGCGCCTGATACCAATTTCCGTTCTCCTTTACGCTACCGAACCTAGAAGGCCCATACAACAATTGCATGAACCCAGCATGCTATTGATGATGTGGCTTAAATGGATGCGTGGAGATGAAGATGGCTTTTTTACAAGCAATGACTTCAGAAAGGCGGCAGAATTATTCTGGGGCGATCCAATAGCGGCTGATTTTACCACCTATAAAGGAAAACCCCTTGCTGCCAAGAAGATTCAAGATCGCACCTATGCCAAAGAAAGTATGGTACTATGCGATTTTAAATGGCCCATGACCTGGGCTTTTTATCCCGGGGGCCATGTTGGGGACCCAACCCTTGAAAGCCGCATTTTCTCTGCTATTACCGGAAAAGATGTTGACGAAGACGGATTAAATCGTATCGGAGAGAGGATATTCAATTTACAAAGGGCAATATTGCTTCGGCAGGGTTGGCAGGGGCGCCAGGATGATCGGGTATTGGATTACTATTATCGAGAACCTTTAAATGAAAATGACGTCTACTTTACCCCTGAATGTGAGGTGATGGGTTTATACGGTAAAGCGACCTCCCTAATGGGAGCTACTCTTAAGGAAGCAGCTGTAGAAAATATGAAAACCGAGTACTATGAACTCCGAGGCTGGGATGCGGAAAGCGGATTTCCTACAAAATACAGGCTTGAATCCCTTGGGCTGGAAGATATAGCGTCCGACCTCAATAACCTAGGATTATTAAAATAACCCCTGGGCTGCTACTCACACTAAACAGCTCAATCTCCTTGTTTATGCACGGTCTGATTGTTACATTTTAAGCCAAAATACTTTACGAAACCAAGTACTGTAACCCCTAACTTAAAAAGAGACACCATAAGGCAAACCCCCAGCATTATAACGCCGGGGGTTTGTTAGGATCATTTTGGATAATACCTGTTTAATAAAAAAAGGTATTCAATAATCCTGGTTATGATGCTTCACATATATATTCTTCTTTGATCCTATACATCACATCATTTCTTTAATATTTCAGCCAGATCTTCTTCCGGGGTAGAAATAGGCTTAATATTAAAGTTTTCCACGAGCACATTTAATACATTTGGCGTTATAAAGGCCGGCAAGCTCGGTCCAAGACGAATATCTTTAATGCCGAGATGGAAAAGCGTCAATAAAATACCTACGGCTTTTTGTTCATACCAGGAAAGTACCAGAGAAAGGGGCAGATCATTCACCCCGCATTCAAAAGCCTTTGCCAGCGCCACAGCAACCTGGATAGCGGAATAGGCATCGTTACACTGTCCCATATCAAGCAGCCTGGGAATATCACCGATATTACCCAGCTTTTTATCAAAGAAACGGAATTTGCCGCATCCCAGCGTCAGCACCAGGGTATCCCCGGGCACTTTTTCCACAAACTCAGTATAATAGCTGCGCCTGCCCTTTGCTCCATCACAACCGCCAACGAGGAAGAAATGCTTGATCTGGCCGCTCTTTACGGCTTCAATTATCTTTCCAGCTACATTCAATACCGCGTTATAGCCGAATCCCACCATCACGCTTCCTTTATCCTCGTCAGCGTCGAAACCGGGCATCGCCAGAGCTTTTTCTATTACGGGACCAAAATTTCCGCCTTCCACATGTTTTACGCCGGGCCATCCCACCGTGCCGGCGGTAAAAATACTGTCAGAGTAAGAATCCTGCGGCTCCTGGATGCAGTTGGTAGTCATCAAGATCGGACCGGGAAATGCAGGAAATTCTTTCTTTTGATTGTGCCAGGCGGTACCGAAATGGCCATAAAAGTGCGCATATTTTTTTAGCTCCGGATAACCGTGCGCCGGAAGCATCTCCCCATGGGTATAGATATAAATACCTTTACCGTCAGTTTGTTTCAGTATTTCCTCAAGGTCTTTTAAATCATGACCGGAGACCAGAATGCACTTGCCTTTTTTATGCCCCAGGGGAACTTCAGTAGGCACTGGGTGGCCGTAAGCTCCGGTATTAGCCTTATCGAGCAGCTCCATGGCAAGCAGATTGATCTCCCCGCATTTGAGCACGAGTTTGATCCAGTCATCCAAACTGAGATTCCTATCTGCCAGGGCCGACAAAGCCTCATGCATAAAGGCATAAACGCGATCATCTTCCTGGCCCAAAATTGCGGCATGATAGGCATAGGCGGCGACCCCCTTCAACCCGTAGAGGGTTACCTGCTGGAGGGACTGGATATCTTCAGCTGCGTCGCGATCTGTTGCTAACCCTACCTCTTCCCCCTGGCGGATAAGGCCATCGAGATCGGCTGCAGGGTTAAAACCGGCTGCAGGGTCTGAGAAATGAGCGCTGGAACCTGCCGCCTCTAATTTGTTTTTCATTCGCTCGATAAATGCAGAGCAGTGCTTAATATACTTTTCGAAGCGTTGCGGATCGAAATTTACGTTGGTTAAAGTAGTAAACAACCCCTTACTGGTAAAGCGATTAATCTCTACATCGACAATACCTCTTTTCCGGGCTTCATGGGCGTAAAGCGACAGACCTTTGAGTGCATGCACCAGAAGGTCCTGCAGCGCCGCCACTTCGGGATTTTTTCCACACACTCCCTTAACCTTGCATCCCTCTCCCTTTGCCGTTTGTTCGCACTGGTTGCAAAACATACTTACTTCCTCCTTTATTTTTATCTTAGTCCCCATTGCCCTCATGGATTGACAGGTATCTGCTCAAGCCTCACTCGCCAACCGCATAGAGCAAATATAGAATACATAGATCTTGTGTTCGCTTTATTCAACAAATATCCGCATAACAACATCTCTTTGCCTACAGAAAACTTTGCCAAAATTATAAAATTGGTGCTAATAATCAACACAGAAGTAACGTAACTAATAACTTTTTCAAGGAAATTTTTTCTCCATTTCTACCATGTCAGCAAATGTTTCCTTCTTAAGCTCTTCTACCAGGGTGCTCTGTGCCCTTTTTAAAATGCGGTGAGCCTGGCAGGTCGGCATGTTTGGACATGAACCGGCATCTGCCAGGCAATCATTCAGTGCAATCTGCCCTTCGATGGCCGTTATTACATCAAGAATGGTAATTTTAGCGCTGGGAACAGCTAAACGAACCCCCCCCTTGCTACCACGCTGGGTAGCCACCAGCCCAGCATGTGCAAGCAACCGAACAGTCTTTTTCAGAAAATCTTCAGGAATATCGAGTTTCATGGAAATAGTCCTGGTATTTAGCAATTGGCCAAAAGGTACCTTTGATAATTCAAGCACGGTGCGAATTGCATAATCGCTCTGGCGGGTAATTTGCAATTTTGTCTACTCCAATCGCTTCTTTTTGTGGACTTTCTATATCCTATTTATCTACTAATTAAATATAATTCTACATACTTCATGATAATCCTTCCCATCCTAAATTATTTTTACATTAGACGGGAGATCATATCAAAGAGCATATCCTCGTAGTTTTGCATTTTTGACGCTATGACATGTTCCAACCCGGCAATTATTGCTGGCCGCCCTTTTTTATATTCTTCCCATGTCCTACAATATTTGGATTTAAATATAGGAATTTCTTTGGTAACAGCGGGCTTATCTACCGTCTTATCTACCGCCGGCGCTAGCTCTCCCGCGCTAGCATATTCGGTATTTTGAACTATATATTCCAATACCGCGATATAATTATTTATATCTACACTGTCCAAAGAAACGGGGCTTTTATCAAACGCAAAGACATATTTCCCGCCAGGAGCCAAAACATCTATCAATTCCTTGGCCTTATCAATGCACTGTTGTTTTGTTGCCGTTTTCAAATAAGTAAGTGGATAAAAACCCGATATAATATGCTTTTTACCCAACTTTTCCTTCACTAATTTTGGATCCCCATATTCAAAATGAAGCCTTGTGTTTTCCGGAAGCTCTTGCAGGTAATCAAGATATCTCATCCAGTCGTGCTCACAAAAAAGCCTGCACGGTTGGCCAGCATCAGAAAATATTTGAACCATCTTAGAAAAGGTAGGCCAATATAACTTTTCAAAGTCACTGGTTCTCAAGTAAGGCCCCATATGCAAAGGAATAAATGTCTGGCCGTATTTAGAAGGCCGCTTTGGCATACCCTTTTTTATTTGCAGCGGCAGTACAGCCTCACATGCCTCGAGAATTTTTTGGGGACATCTCCTTACATCCATAGAAATACCCTTAAACCCCCTCAGAAAATCAGCCAGAAAGTCAAACGGTACGGTAACTGCAGCCAATGAGCCTTTTGGCGCGGTATAAAAGCCGTATTTTTGAACCATTTTTGCTTCTATTTTCATAAAAAACTCTTGGTAATCATAATGAGCTTTGAAAGCCTTGGCAAAAATTAATGAGCGAGTCACAGGATCCGCATCCAGCTCCGGATATAATCTGGGCAATATTTTTTCCAGTATGCAGTCGTAAGGATTTTTTATGAAATCGTCATATTCATCTACTTCCATTCCTGTCACTTCCGGATGTTGAATAAAACCATTTGATCCCATTACAAATCCCCTCGATCCCAATATCTGGAGAGGGGCAGGAAATCTCATAAAACCAAAAGGGTAATAGTCGGAACCTACTATTTTACAAGCTTTATCAAGAGCGTCCTCTATGCCATCCAGAGTCCATTGCGTTTCAGCCAGGGGGAGCCCCGCATATTGGATGCAAAACTCAATAGGCAGATTAGCCATAATTGGCACCCTCCGGGGGATTATCCCGTTGTATACAGCCTCAAATAGCTGCTTTCTTTCTTGTTGAACCCGGTGAACATTCATATCTAATCACTCCATTACCCTTTCTTTGATTATACTTTAATCCACTTCTGACATATCCTGACACCTTCAGCAGCACTTGTTGTAAACGCATCTGCCCCTATCCTTTCACATGCTTCTTTCGTGACGGGATTTCCACCAATGATAATCTTAACATTTCCTCTTAGACCTGCTTCCTTTATTTCAGCAACAGTGTCTTTCATCGATTCCAGGGCAAGGGTTAAAACTCCGCTTAGACCAACTATATCCGGTTTTACTTCTTTAACCTTTTCTACAAAAGCGCTTGCCGGTTGATCTATACCCAAGTCATATACCTTAAAACCGGCGGCTTCAACCATACTTTTAAAAATGTTTTTACCGATATCATGCATATCTCCATGTACCGTACCCAAAACAATTGAACCGACCTTAACCATGCTTGTATCACCAATAAAAGGTTTAAGTATATTAATCGCTTCTGTCATTAATTCACCGGAGAAAACTAAGTCGCTTACAAAATATTCATCCTCTTCATACAGTTTTCCGACAATCGCCATCCCATCCTGGCAAGCTTTTATTACTTCGAGCACTTCCCCTTTAGCAGGATTTTTTGATACAAAATCATTAATAATATTCATCAATTTAGCTTCATCCAAATTACCCATTGCTTGTGTCACTGCTTTTAAGTTCTCCATTTCTACCCCCGTATTAAAATTATTTTAATGTGAATTTTACACCCTCTTTAAATACTCTTTTCCTATCTTTAAGGCTTTTAAAGGAAAAAGTGCTGCTAAAAGCCCAATTGCATACAGGATGTAAGATTCATCAACAAGAAATAAAGGGGAAAGAGGACGAAGTGATTCCGGCCTTTTCTCATCAAAACAAGCTGACTTTAATATCCGATGCTGCTCCCTTCCTGAAGCGAATATCCCCCCGGTTCCAATCATACACTTGATCTCTGTCAGGTCTTTCCCGTATTGGATTTTTACTTTGCCCGAAGGATAATATACTTCCTCAATTTTTCCGGCATGTCTTCTCGTGGCTATATCCACCGCTGCAGAGGCCAGGCCGATATCTATAAGAAAATCCTCTTTCTCCTGAGGAACTGCATTAACATTATCCGCCAGATATTGTACCTTTTCCTCCAGTTTGCCCGGTTGGATATCATATTCGGCCGTTTCTTTCATTTTTTGAATAATAATATCTGCACCGGCTATATCCAATATAGACTGTGCATTATATCTAATGCCCAGATCCCCCTCAACCGTTCTTTTTTCATATGGCTCCGGCAATCCCTTGGCTACAACGCCCGGGAAAGAAGGATGCCCATGGGCAATAGATGACACATCCGTGGTAGCTCCGCCTACATCGATTACCATTAATTCTCCCAGCCCTTTAACATCTCCGAATCCATCAGCAATTAGAGCCGCCCCTTTCAAAATAGCCATAGGGGTTGGTATAATAGTGTGACCAACAAAATCCTGGGCCTTATCCAAGCCTTTCGCACGTGTAATTCGCTGCATAAATATATCTCTTATAGCCGAGCGCGCCGGTTCAATATTTAACCTGTCAAGTTCCGGTAAAACATTCTCGGTAATAACTGCATATTTTCCTGCTTTATCTAGAATTGACTGTGCCTCCCGGGCGGCCATTTTGTTACCTGCCAAAATAACAGGAGCATTCAACCGGGATGAAGCTAATACCGATGCGTTATCTATAATAACCTGTTTATTTCCCCCATCGGTACCTCCCGTAAGCAAAATCAAATCCGGCGCCGCTTGCTCAATAGATTTTAAATCATCGGGGCTTATACCATGGGAATAAGTACCAATTATCTTCGCTCCTGCACCAAGTGCCGCTTCCCTGGCTGCTTTAGTAGTCAATTCGCTAACTAATCCCGCAACCACCATGCGCAAACCTCCGGCTGCGCTGCTGCACGATAAAACCTGATCATAATCTAAACTATTTAAGCCCATTTTCCTTTGCAAGTTTTCAAGTGCCTCTCTTAAACCGACCATGATATCGGTATCAACTGTGCTCGGAGCTTTTGCGGTACCTGCTACTGTTTCATGTTCTAAATCCAAGGCTACTACTTTGGTAAATGTACTGCCAAAATCTATAGCTATTGTCAATCCCAAGAAGACTCCTCCTAACAAAAGCAAAGAAATATTTTACTAACCAAAGGGTTCCTGTTGTTAAAAGATAAACATCGGATACAGAGCTACAATATCTTCCAGTAATTAAGATAGTCAGGTTGCAATTAACAGCTTAGTTGTTCGCCTTTCTATCTAATTAACTGTCAGCAGCTCATCCGTACTGGCGATTAATCTCTCATTTCCGTTTTCTGTTACCAGGTAAGTTTCACCCCAATAAAACATCACCTTACCATCTGCAGTACAAATTGAAGGGTGCACGGCTATGGCTGTTCCCGGTGTGAGAATTGTTTTATTGTCACTAGTCAGTTTAGCCTCATCCAGATCAAGCCCGCAGTTGTGGCCGACAGGCTGAATGAGATTAAAATCGGTCCCTTCAACATAATCATACATAGCCTGCAAGACAGCGCTAAGCGTACTTCCAGGCTTCAATAATTTAAGCCCGGCCCGTATCGTACTTTTGCATACTTCATGCATCTTGATCATTTCCCTGTTATTGTTCTCTCCTACATTTACAGTCCTTACCACCTGGGTCCAGTAACCTCCGTAACGAGGTGAAATTTCCATGGCCACACTGTCACCCTTCTCTATTTTCCTGGAAGTAGGGACGGAAAGATAAAACTGTTCCTGGTCATCAAATTTACCCGAAGCGATTAAAGTAAAGTTCTCTTCTGCGCCGTCTTTACAAGCCGCATATTCTATTGCGGCAGCAATTTCATGTTCCGTTACCCCGGGTTTGATAACTTCAACGGCTGCGCTGAATGCTCGATCAGCCAATTCAGCACATTTCCGTAAAACATCTACCTCTTCATTGCTACGCCTGTTACGAATCTCCAATATTTGCGGATGCGTTTCTACCCATATAATCTCGGAAAATTCTTTTCGCAAACGGAGGTACCACTCTGTAGATAACATCTCATAATTCACACCAACTCTTCCTTCCACCATCCCTTTTTCTTTTAAAATATTTATAATATCGCCACACAAATCAGAACTGACACGACAATCCTTCACAAAAGAACGTGCCCTGGCCGTTTTTACGGCGATATCGCTACCCGCCAGTAAAATGGCCTCTGCGGAAGGCAAATAGATAAAAACCTGTCGGTGGAAGGTAATCCTGTTATTGGTAAAAAACCTAAAATCTCCGTTTAAACCCGGCCCTACTGTACCATCTCCAATTACAATAAGAGCGTGCAAGTCCTCGGCATCCAAGAGTTCTCGCGCAGCTAAAAATCTCCTCTCCTTCTCGGCGGAGGAAAATAACATCAAAATATCACCTCCTTGTTTTGAAAATACCTTTTCCATCTTTAAAGGATAGTACGAGAAGTATATTCGGGAACCATTGCACAAAGGAACATTTCCTATATTACATGCATGTGGAGAGGGCAACTGCGTCGGCGCCGATATTCCAGGATTTCCTGCCGGCGTCACCATGATGTGTGTTAATGAACCCAAAACAATGAATCCCAAACCCCATGCACATGATTTTGATCAATATTTATGCTTTATTGGCAGCAATTATAAAAATCATCCCCCACATGAAAAGCATGAAAAATATTCAATGGAGGAAATCATCAAACTGAGGGGCAGGTAAATAATTTATAGTATTTTTAAAGACAGCAGGGGAAAAATTACCCTGCTGTCTTTAATGTTTCGAACTATTATTTTGTTATTCATCGCCTAAAAACCTGCTTTTTTTACTCAACTTCGTTGGGGCAATACCAAAGTCCAACATTTGATGTAAGGGAATAAGAACATCTATAGCTACTTGTGGACACAAGGTTTCACAAAAACAACAGATCGAACATTCGCCGGCATATGCTACGAAAGGCATTTGCTTTTCTTCATCCCACCCGAAAACATCCATCGGACAGTTATCGTAACAATCACCGCACCCGTTACAATATTTGTAATCTATTTTTGGTCCGTAGTTTAGATTAAACACTCGTCTTCCTCCTCGATTAATTTAAATCTTCAATATCATACTTGATTTCATTATCTATTTTCTTTACCGTTACTATCTTGTTATCCCATTTAGGATCCAGCTCAGGGTAGTCTTCACGATAATGAACAGGAACCAGGCGGCTTTCAGTTCTCAACAATGATGATTGCGCATGTAGCTCGGAAATTTCGATAATATTTTGAACCTCAATAGCCCGCATAAGCTCATGTGGATTGCTCGCTACTAATAATGGAACAGCTCCTTCCCTGGCAAACCTTATTAACTCAATAGCGCGCTCAATTTTTGATTTTACTTTATGAATACCAATAAAGTTATAATTTACCTGCCTGATATAATCTTCTAACTCTAATGGGTTAACCTTGTACTCTGTATTTCGATTGAGTGGCGAGAACACCCGGTTTCTTGTTTCTTCTATTTGTTTTAACTGTTCGCTATCAATTGCCAGCTGTTTTTGATCTTTGACTAACTGAGTAACATGATCGGCAATAAGGCAACCCCAGGTAAACCCGTGTGAACCACCGTTACCCGTAACATTACCGGCAGCAAACAAATTCTTTACACATGTTTCAGAGTATTCATTTTCACGAAGAATCCCGCCTCCCGCCTGACCTATGCCGGTCAATACAGCGATACATTCAACAGGACGTTCATTTGTTAGCCCCCCGGCAAGTTTATGGAACTTAAGGGCCTTCGGCGGTTCAGTTACCGCTGTAAAGTAAACTGCAGCTATTTCATCGTCGGTAGCATTGTGCTTGGCTGATAATATAACATCCTTTTCGACTTCAGCATTCTGCATATCCGGCGCAAAAAGGAAATTAATTCCTGGTATTTTACCTCCTGCTTTTGTGACTACTCTATCAGGATATTTATCTTCAAGAAATTCTCCTTTAGAATTGTACATTTTAAAATACCAGTTGCAGGCACCGCCTCCGCTGCTGTGGTTTATTCCTTTTGAAACATTATAGACGTTGGAAAATTCCATACTATAGAGCTTAACACCGGCATTAAATGCACTGACATGACCTCCCCCATCGTTCACGGGGGAGGTTAAAGTATAAAACAAGTGATTGGGATACTGTGACCACTGATATGGATACAGCCTGCTTGCGGCACCTGTCGCTAACAGAATTGCCTTAGCTTTTAAAACCAAAAACTTACCTGTCCTTGTATTCAGTGCGGTTGCTCCGATCGCCACGCCGTCACGGGTAATGATACTCGTCAACATCGTTCTGTCCAGGACCCTCGTCCCTGTTTTACGGACAGCAGTCCCTAATTTCATTTTAAGATCGGACGCTCTGGAAAAGGTTCCAAATAAAGGTTCTGTGGGTTTTCCATTTTCGTCATACTCAACACGTCCCCAGACCGTTCCTTTCCTATAACCCTGCACTACCTTGAGCGAACCATCATCCTCACGAATTCTAACTCCAATTTCCTCCAAAAGGGGCTGTGAGATATAAGCATTTTTCATTTGAATAGCATCAAGTTTGAAATCTTTGAGTCCCTTTAATCTTTCAGCACCAAACACAGCCTTATTAACATCATCTTGAGTAACATCTCTATTAATATCCTCTTTATGTAAAGGGACCTGATTAAAGTTATCCAGACCAACTCCATCGCCGCTATATTCCATGCGAGCCTTGTCAATTATGGTTATATCCATGTCTTTATTGTTTTTTTTGGCACGTAAGGCAGCTATACTGCCCACTATTCCGCCGCCTATGATTAAAAATTCCGTTTCAATAACACCATCAGTTAATTCCTCTAATTTTTTAGCCAATGATTTATCCTCCTAAACTCCCTTATTCTCTTATATTAAAATTCTCATCATCTGACCTATCAGTCAAATTTGACACTAACACAGCGAAGCTCATACATTTTTTGTAGATCCTCGTACGTTATGGTAGGAGCATCATAGAAGTGCAACTTGAAACAAAAATCAGAACAGTATATATGCTTTTTACCCCTCCGCACAACAATTTCGGGCTCACCCTTAATCGGGCGCCCACAATATTCACACTTACCAGCTTCTGACATGATAATACCTCCCTGAAATAAATAAATTAAAGTTAATAAACGCACCACAAAGATTTAAAACATGAATATTTTTAATTATAATTAATTATAGCTAAGTGATATTACTATGTCTGTCATTTTCCTGACATTTTTGTTGTTACCCGTTTTTATTACCACTTTTTCTAATAAAAAGGCAGTTTTTTTGTAGGTATACGTGCTTCCGCTCACCAATCTACATTTATAACAAATTATCGTGCCCTGTTAAGAAAATCGATTAAAGGTAACCTACCGGTTGTAAGTTGTCTATGGTAAATAAAATCGAAACAACCAGGGATTACAATTTTCCTTAAACAGGGCACCATCATCCAAAAGAAGTTTTGCTAAAAAAATTATTAAAGGTAATCTATCTATATTCTACAAATAAATTTGTAAACTACCCAACAGAACAATAATTAAAAATTAGGCTGAAACGGCAACCCTCCGGTAACGGGCAGAATTGCGGCAGTAACATATGCCGACAACTCAGAAGCTAAAAATAATGCAACACAAGCAACATCCTCAGCAGTTCCTGCTCTTTGCAGCGGTATATTTTTACTCCTTTCTTTAAAGAATTCTTCTTTTTCTTCATCTGTTTTTGTTTTTAATACCGGCTCATAAAAAGATGTACGTATAAGCCCGGGCATAATAGCATTAACCGTAATATTGAATGGGCCCAATTCACAAGCCATATCATAAGTCAAACCCATTACCCCTGCTTTAGCAGAATTATAATGAGGCGCAACGGCAGGTGGATAAACAGCCCCTAAAGAGGTAATATTGATAATTTTACCGTAACGTTTTTCTTTCATAAAAGGTACCACTGCCTTGGAAGTTAAAAAAGTACCTTTTAAGTTAATTGCCAAGAGTTTATCCCATTCATTTTCAGGAATAGTGGCGATGCTTTTGAGATTAGGATCCGCTACATGTAACAAGGTCCCGGCGTTATTAACCAAAATATCAATCTTGCCAAATTTTTCGATGACCTGTTTTACCATATCGCTTAACTGACCGCTATCCGTGACATTACATTCAACAAAAAGGCCTTCCCTTCCTATTTTTTCGATTTCATTTATTGTTTCATTCGCATCTTTCACGCTGATATCAGCAATAGCAACGCTGCACCCTTCCTCTGCAAATTTTAGAGCCATACCCTTGCCTATACCTTTTGCCCCTCCGGTGATTAATGCCACCCTGTTTAATAGTAACATTTTCTTCCTCCCCATATTTAAAATCCCACTTTTTTTATCTATATTTAAGGATTATCCCAAACCTGTTATTTAGATGACGTTTACTAAACAAAGTATTTTTCATGAAATTTTGGTATAAGCCAATTACAACTGCTCTAACCAAAAACAATAATGTGGCTTACTAATCCCTTAATCGACGGCCAACAGCTTAATCAGCTCGCTAATCTTTTCCACTTCTTCAAGATTATCAATTAAGGCGATGATCTTTTCCGCATGATTTTCTGATATCTTTTTTGTATAAGCCACATTCCATCTAAATTTCTCTTTGATTTCCTCATAGGAAAGCTTATTATAAACAGGGCCGCCCTTGGGGTAATCTACCTGTGAAAAATATTCTTTGCCATCTTTCATCCTCACTGTCAAAGCAGCAACGCGCTTATTCTGCTCGTGCGGATCAAAACCTTCCACCTGTACTTTGCCGGCGATATCGGAAATCCCGGGTTCACTAATTAATTTTTCCTGAAAATGATCCACCGTTATTTTTTTTCGTAAAAACACGTTTGCCACACAAAAACGCAAATTAAAGGCCGCGTCAATTTGTGGATTTTGCCTAATCTTAAAGGGTTGCCCCACAAACATATCACGAACTCTAGGAGGCACCTTAAGCACAATATCTTCAATATTACCAATATCAACTTCATGTTCATTCACAATTTTTAAAGCACAATCAATGGCAGCATGATTTGCGCGACAACAGGGGTAAGGTTTAAAAGTGGCTTCTGTATAAAACCTTTTACCAAGATCCTTGATTAATATTTCCGGGTTATTATACCCTTCAGTGTAAAGATGGAAATAACCGAATTTACTAAATAAAGCATCCCGGGGACCGTCCCATCCGGCCTTGGATAATTCTGCTGAGAAAATGCCATTTCTGGCTGATAGGGCACAGGGGAGCTTAAAACATAAAGAGCCATCCCATATATTCTGAAAACTACCCGCCAATTGGTTTAAAACGATACCAAAAGCATTTTGCATTTGAGTTTGGGTTAAACCAAGCAAACGCCCGGCAATAGCTGTGGCCCCAAAGGCATTCACCGTTCCATTGCCGTCCCAACCTAATGTAAATCCAAAATTTGAAGCCGCCAGCAATCTACAGGCAATGTCGTCACCTATCAGCAATGCCGTTATTAGTTCCTTACCGCTAACATTTCTGGCTTCCCCCAGGGCAAGTGCCGTCATCACCGTTGTTACACTAATATGAGAAGGCAAATCAACATCATCTACAAATGCACCTATTGCTTCAAAGTCGTAAGACCTTGCCATAATGCTGTTTATCATAGCAGCATTATGCGCCGGAACCTTGCCACCATGAACGAAAATTGTGCTCTCTTCCTTACCCCCCCAGGATTTAACCAGATCTATTATAGCCTTATTCCCTGGGCCATCTGCTCCACCAATCGAGCACCCTATCAGGTCGAGGATTCTATTTTTCGCATTTTCCAGGGTTTCTTTATCAATATTTTCAAAGTCCGCCTTCAATACATTTTCCGATATTTTGTCTACATAAATGCTATAATTATCAGCCATAAGTATATGATCAGCCATAAGTATATGCCTCCTCGATACCACATTATAGGGAAAAGTCCCCTGTAATTGAACATTTTACTTTATTCTCCTATACAGAAGGTTACCCATATTCTTAATCCTCTTCAACTCATACTAACCAAACAAATCAGCGGATATATATCTGTTCTCTTCCAACCCGTTATTAACCATTTAGAAACTATATACTTTAAATCAATTCTTTTACCCTCTCATAACCATAGGCAAATAAAGTGAAATTGCCGGGAAAGCCACAACTAGGATTACACGTGCCAGATCGGCAATCAGAAAAGGCACAATCCCCCGGAAAATAGTCATTACCGGAACGTCTGTAGCTGCAGAGAGGACGAAAACGTTCAACCCCATCGGCGGTGTAATCGCCCCGATCTCAAACATCATCACTACTATCACACCAAACCACAGTGGATCAAACCCCAATTCCATAACAATAGGGAAAAAGATAGGCACGGTAATAAAAATACAAGCCAGTATATCCATAAAAGCGCCGGCAAAAAGATAAAAGATAATTATTACCAGCATAATAAGCATGGGTTGTACATGTAATGTGGTCACATAGTTTCCAAGAAAAGCAGGTAAACCGCTGACAGTTAAAAAACGCATGAAGATCATAACCCCGACAAGGATCATAATGAGCATGCCAGTAGTTTCGGCAGCCTCTTTCAGGGATGATATTAACCTGCCTAGCGTAAGGCGCCTGGTAAAGAAAGTAATAATTAAAGCCCCAAAAGCGCCTATCGCGCCTGCCTCCGTGGGGGTAAAGATACCCAAGTAGATGCCGCCCATGACTAAAAGAAATAGCGCTATCATATGCCAGGTATCTTTAAGTGATACTATCTTTTCTATTATGCTTGTTTTTGGCCCTGGAGGCCCCATTTCCGGCTTTAAACGGCATATCAGGTAGATTACCAGCATGTATAAGACGACCTCGAGCAATCCAGGTAGAATACCGGCCATAAACAGGTTACCTACTGACGTTTCTGTAAGGATACCATATAAAATGAAGCCCATGCTTGGAGGAATAAGATTGCCGATGGTTCCGCCCGCAGCAATACTCCCGGCGGCCAAACGTTCATCATAACCGTATTTCCTCAACTCGGGATAAGCTGCTTTGCCGATGGCCATAGAGGTTGCCATACTGGAACCGCTTATTGCTGCAAACATGCCACAACCGGCAACGGTTGCCATTGCCAGGCCTCCCCGGATCTGGCCAAACCAGACCCGGGCTGTCCGGTAAAGATCCCCGCTTATGCCGGTGGAGGCAGATACCGCTGCCATCAGTATAAACATGGGAATTACCGTAGTATCATATCTGGTCATGGTACTGAAAGATTGCATAGGAATCATCAGAAGAGCCTTATTCCAGCCATCCAGCAAACCGTAGCCGAGGAACCCGATAATCAAAAATGCCGCACCAAGCCAGAATTTCAGCATTAAGGCCACAATTATTGCAATTATTCCAAGTGCGCCCAATAACTCCGTACTCATCCTTTCACCGCCTTATAAACAGAGCGTATCAACAGAGGTAGTACTGCAAAAAACATCGAGCAAAAACCCAGAGTCATAAGAAAATAAAAGGGGTAATACGGCAATTTAATCAGTGTGGGGTGGGCTCCGCTCTCTATCATATACAACCCAAAATTATAGGTTTGTACAACCATGAGCAGGCATACGCCCATTACCATCAGGTAATTTAAGATGTTCAGCACCTCTTGTAACCTGGGATTAAAATACTGAACCAATACATCAACGCTGACGTGTTTTCCTGTTACAGAACACCAGGCGAGGGTCAGGCACCCGCATATGAGCATCATAAAGCCGGTAAGCTCATATACTTCGGATATAGGAGCATTAAAAAAATAGCGCAGGAAAACGTCAGTAGTGGTAAAGAATACCATAACGACCACTACCCCGAGAGCTACCAGGCCCATTTTTTCCGCTACCTGATTAATAATCGTTTCTGCGGCTACCTTTCTCGGCCGCGTCTGCTGGGAAGACACAGGTTCTTTACTTGCCTGTGCTGTCATAACGATCCCCTTTCATTAATCGATTTGTATTTCCCCTGTTTCCCGGTATACTTTGAAAATCCGCTGAATATCATCATATATTTCCCTGACTTCCGGAAATCCTGCATCTTCGGCATTCTTCAAGAAAATCTCATGGTTGGGTACAAACAGGGCCTGCCATTCTTCAAGCTGCTCAAGGGTAGGCCTGATAATCTCAGCACCTCTTGCCAATTGTTCTTCCATAAGCTCAGCATCGTCTGTTTTTTCCATCTCCATAATTGCCCTGCACATCCAATCAACTTCTTCCAGCAATATCTGCTGGTAATCAGGAGGAAGGCTATCCCAAACCTCCATATTTATCAGATAGCTGTGGCTTGGTGTCTTCATAGATATTGGTTCAAAGATGGTGTGGTATTTATACAGTTCTCCCGTCCCAAATGCACGGATAACACCCGGAGGCCAAATGTTTCCGTCGGCAAGTCCTCTTTCCAGAGCATTGTAGACCTCCGGCGTTTGGATATCCAGGGCGGCTCCCCCCACTTGCTTAATTGAATTTGCAAACACTTCGCCTCTTTGAATTATTTTCATGCCATTAAGGTCAGCGGGAACCGTCACAGGCTTATTTGTGGTATTCAGCATATCCCCGTTAGCAAAGAAACGCGTTCCTAAATGCTTAACATTTTTTAGATCCCTTTGAAATTCCTCTTCCCATTTCTTAAAAATCAACGGCCACATCTCATAGGCCACATCACTCTCCGGAAATCCGAAGAAATCTAACATAATCATTGGTAGCATAAAATGAGCATTGGGATTTCCACTGAAACCGTACCCCGCCATGTCAATAATGCCGTTCTCTAAACCCTTCACCGTATCCTGAGGATCTATTAAAGTACTGGAGAAATAAATGGTAATATCGAGGCCTCCGTTGGTTCTTTCTCTAACCCTATCGGTCATTTCCGCTTCAAGCTGACTGGATTTCTGAGTTTCTGCGGTTGTCTTATCCATCTTGAGCTTAAACACTTTTGCCGGTGTTTCAGATTCCGGCGCCGGTGCCTCAGGCGTTTCTCCCCCTGGAGCTTCCGGTTCCGGTGCAGTCGAAGGAGTACCGGAACACCCGGTAACAATTAAAATAATCATAAAAACAAAAATAAACGCTAGTAAATGATTTTTTTTCATTTTCTTTGATCCTCCCCTTAATTTTTACTGTTCCATGCCTCTATATCACTACCACTCAATTATTAAATAAAAACCTCACCTCCTGTTTTCGGACAGTCCCTTTTTACTACTTTTTCTTTTCTGTATATAGTTATAATTTATAATGCAACATATTAATAATATATTCTGATGTTTTTATGACATTTTTAATTGACTGGAATATTTATATATTTTGTCACTTATATTTATAAAAAACTTGATCTAGACAGATAAGTAATTAGCATAATATATAAAATAGAGCCAATAATTATCAAACTATCGCAATAATTACTTATACGAATAATTATCTATAATATTGAGTACAATAGAGAAATGTAAATAAAGACATATGGCCCTTAGAGTGAAGCAAAACAAGGCCATTGTTTCAGAAAAAACAACCCGATTTTATGCCCAAATCACTCTAGCCACCTCTTCCAGCCCCAGTTCTTTGAGTTTATTTTTACTAGGTTTAGCCGAATTAAGATCCCAGTCCATAGCATTGTAATATTCTTTATTTAATGTCTCCACGTCCAGCGTAATGCCTTTTAGC
>DUQX01000018.1 GCA_012837615.1 Bacillota bacterium
GCGCAAGATCGGGGACGGTTCTCTGACACATTTTGAAGACAGCGACATTCCATTTTCTTTAGGCTGTACCAGGCGCCGGTACTACCGGTGCTACCCGTGCTAAAAAAAAGATAATTCTCCTTTTCCGTACCGGCTGAATACAGCATTACTTTTTCCAACTTGCCGGAAATGCTCCGGTATCTTTATTCATATACCACTAACACCCTAAAGCCTTTCAGTCAGCATCCTGATCGCAGTATCTTACCAACCGCTCCAGTTTATTATTTTTATCTTTATGATTTCAGTTTTTTCAGCAGTGTTTTCACCGTCGTTAGCGCTATCGCCGCTATTATCCGAACCCTCGCTAATACCATTATTACTGCTTTCTTCTCCATTATCATTATGCTCTGCTGCACCGGCTTCACCTTCCGTATTATTATTACTGCCGGTGTTTGCTTGCTCAAAAATCAGCTCAACCAAAACTTTTAGCTCTGCTCGCGCTTCTTCACCTGTAACGGTATGGCGGCAATACCCGCTGGAAATGAGAGTATAATATTCTTCATCGCCTTTGTCCCTTCCAGGTTCAAGCCATTCGATGGTAAAATATTCCTCTTCTTCCCCTCGTTTCAGATAGACGGGGTTTTCAACACCTGTATGCAGAAAGAAATCCGGCCGCTCATTTAAAAGCGCCAACCCCACCTCTACCCCAGCCTCGGCAATGTATTGGGCCCGGATTTTTTTCTCATAATTTCCGGCTATGGCCCGCTCGTTTAGCGACCCCTGTAAAAAAAACGCCCCGGCGGTCATCAGGGACAGGACAAGAAAAAGCACCAAAAGAAAAAGTCCACCCCTCTCATCCGCTAGAAAATAAGGGGCAATTGTTGATAATCGCTGCTTCCTTATCTTCATTTCTCACTCTCCTGCTTGTCGGGGCATATTTAGCAGGCGTACCTTGCTTTGCAAAGAATACGGCCTGCCCCGGTTTACCCCATAAATATTCTCTTGTACACGAAGAATAACAAAGACCATCGGGGATCCCCCCTCTTCATCGAGGAGATCTTCAATTCCCTCCACCCCGGGAAGGTAACGAAAAAATTCCAGGCCCGCAACATGATTGGCAATTTCGTTGCGGGGTCCTTTTGCCCTTTTGAGGGTAATATTTCTATTTGTCTCATCATAGCCGATCTCACATTGCCGGCCCTCAACCGATGTATAAGAAAGTGAAGCCTTCCCCCGCCTCTGTTGACCGCTATTATGATAAAGCGGAAGCACGTCTTCATCTTCAAAACCTTTAATACCGGTGGCATAGCGCAACTCCTGCGTGATCTCATAGAGAGCAATACGGGCACTTTGCTGTAAATCTATCGCAGTTGTACCCCTTGCCCAGCTCCGCAGTCCCCCGCCATAAAAATTCATCATGGCGGCAAAAATAACGCTAAAAATAGCGGAGGCTAACAAAATTTCCAGCAGCGTCATGCCCCGCTCACAGCTGCCAAGTAAACAATGTGCCGCTCTGTGAAATACAGCCTTCACCGCCAGCACCCCTTTCCCAGGTACGAGGTAAGAGTAGTGGAGCGCCTGTGCCCTTCTCCCCAGGATACATTTATTTGTAGGAGGAGCAACTCCCCGCTCCCTTCCGGGAGTAGAGTATCAATCCCCACTTTTTTTATCACAGTTTCCCTTTCAAACAACCCAAGGGATTCTTCGAGGCGCAACTCTCCTTTATCGTTCAGATTTCTTTCAAGTAAGGGGTAACCCATACCTTTAATCTCTTCCATCCTTTCCTGTGCAAAAGCCACGGCCTTTGTCTCCTCTCCCGCCAGCAAAGTTGCAAGAGACGCACCTGCAAACAAGGAATATACAGGAGCTATGATCACACCCAGGATAGCGGCAACGGCGATAACCTCGATCAGGCTGAAGCCTTCTTCTCCCATCCCGGCAAACACCGCTGCACCCCCTTTAGTTCCGTGAAATAAGTATGTAAACACAATTTGATGAATCGCTTTTGACTACATTATCACCAAGACGTTCCTGAAGCTCTTTAAAGGCATCAACCGGTACATTATCTAATTGAAGAGATACGGACCCTTTTTCAAAAACCCCGTTTTCCCCGCAGCAAAAAGCATACTTTCCGTTCCAGGGATTTTTGGCAGGCCAGCTCTCGAGATAAGGTCCATTCCAACCTTCAACCCTGCTGGCAGGTTCCGTAACAAAGCCGGGGTCTTTTCCTTCAGTGTTTCCGGAAGGCCATTCCCCTGTATCACTGTAATAGGCTGCTGCCGCGCTTTTTATGGACCTGTAATCCGCAACGACAGCTGTGACCTTGCTTCTTTCGACGGCCCTGAATATATTGGGAGCAACGATGGCTCCCAGGATGGCAATAATTGCAACAACCGTCAGCAACTCCACCAGAGTAAAACCCTTATTATCCCGAAATATTTGCATAATCTACCCTCTTTTCCTTGAGTCATATCATCTGATATATTTCGAACATAGGCAGCAGAACAGAAAGAGCAATCGACCCGATAATACCGGCCATAATCAAGATCAATGCCGGTTCCAGCATTGAACCGAGGCGTTCAACAATGCGTGAAACCTCGCTTTCAAAATAATCAGCCGATTTGAACAGCAAATCGTCCAGCTTACCCGTTTCTTCTCCCACTCCGGCCATTTCCACAACTATGGATGGAAAAATATTTTCTGAGGCAAGAGCTTCTGCCACAGTCCTCCCCCGCTTTATTCCACCGGCAACCCTTTGAACAGCAGCGGCGGCAATCCTGTTGCCCATAATCTTTTCTACCAGCTCAAGGGACATCAGCAAGCTAACACCGCTTCCCAATAAAGTACCCAGCGTACGGCAGAAACGTGCCAGCAGCATTTTTCTATAAAGAGAATGAAACAGGGGCAAATCGAGGAGTAGCCTGTCATAGAACAGTGCCACTTTCCCGATATTTTGAGCCCTTTTCAGGAAAAAAGCAAAGATACCCAGTGCAAAGAGGAAAAAATGCCAGTAAGCAGCCAGCACCTCTCCCGATAAGATTAAATACTTTGTAAGCGGAGGAACATCCACCGCCATACTTTCAAATACCCCTGCAAAAGAGGGAAGAACAAAAACCAGCATAAAAATTACTACCAGAATAACCGCACAGATTAGGAACTTGGGATACAAAGTCGCTGACCTAACTTTTTGCTCCAGGTCATATTGTTTTTCATAGTGAACAGCCAGCCTTTCCAGCACTTTGTTAAAAACTCCGCCGGCCTCCCCCGTTTCTATCATATTGACCATAAGCTGGGGAAAAACATCGCCGTGTGCCCTGAATGAATCGCCCAGCGTTAATCCTTTTTCCACTCTGGCAGCTAGATCCCAAATTATTTCCTTTAAAAGAGGTAGTTCTGTCTGCCGGGCGAGGATCTTCAGGCTGTTAAGAATAGTTATACCGGCATCCACCATTGTTGCAAATTGGCGACAAAAAACCATCAGCTCCCTTGTTTGCAAACGGGATCCTATAAAAGGAAGCCGCACCTGCTTCGTAAGAATTGCAGCCACACGTTCAGCAAAACTCCGGCTTTGCCCTCCAACCCGGTTCGGCAAACTATTTTCCCCGCTGTCTTTCCCCGCTTTTCCCCCTTTTTTTTTAAGCTCTACGATAAAATAGCTACTATCCTGCAGATCTCCAATCGCTTCCAGCGGTTTTTCTCCCGCAACGCTCTCTTCAACTTCTGAATTCTGCAAATCCCCGGCCCGATAATAATACTTAGACAAGTACCTCCCTCCAATATAGCAGATAACCGTGACAGCGGATGGTTCTCTATCGCGTTTTCCAGCGTTCGCCCGTGTCAGGGGCGGTTCCCTAAGGGTCTCTGCCACACTTTCCGCCGTCCGCCTGTGTCAGGGGGTGGTTCCCTGACAGGCAAAGGGCCTGTCCCCTGTCACGTAGGCTGCCTGCATCACTTCTTTGAGCGTAGTAACGCCCTCGGCTGCCCTTTGCACACCATCCTCAAGAATAGTCTGCATACCCTGCGAAACAGCATATCGCCTAATTTCCTCCGTATTACGGGATTTCATGATCAGCCTCCGCATTTCTCCATCAACGGTCATTACTTCGTGAATAGCGGTACGTCCCTTGAAACCGCTGAAACCGCACTCCTCGCAACCCCTCCCTCTGCTAAAGGACGGGATTTTGCTATTACCGCTGACCTCCCTGTAAAAGGCCAGCTCCTCTTCCGGCGGAAGGTATTCCTCCTTGCATTTATCGCAAATAAGGCGGAAGAGCCGCTGGGCAACGATTCCTACAAGAGAAGATGTTAATAAATAATTTTTGACCCCCATATCCAGGAGCCTGGTAACAGCACTCGGTGCATCGTTGGTATGCAAGGTTGAAAAAACCAGGTGGCCGGTCAGGGCGGCTCTGGTGGCGACTTCAGCTGTCTCACTATCGCGTATTTCGCCTACCATGATAATATTAGGATCCTGACGTAAGATTGTTCTCAACGCACTGGCAAAGCCAAAACCTGTTTTGTTGTTTACCTGCACCTGGTTGATTCCATCAAGCCTGTATTCAACCGGATCCTCTACGGTAACGATATTCTGCGACGGACTATTTAAGTATTGAAGTGTAGAGTACAGGGTCGTCGATTTACCGCAGCCGGTCGGGCCGCATATTAGAACCATGCCAAAGGCATTGGCCAGAAATTTAAGATAACGCTTTTGGTTTTCCATATTAAACCCCAGCTTCTCAATCGGCATAATGATTTTATCGGGGCTGAGCAGGCGCAGAACCATTTTTTCCCCATTAATTGTTGGCAACGTGGAAATACGGACATTTACATGCTTCTTATCGAGCATAAACTGGATATTGCCGTCCTGGGGGCGCCTTTTCTCTGCGATATCCATCCCCGCCATAATTTTAAGGCGGGAAATAATCAAAAGCATCACTTCCCTGGAATAAGTTGTTAAGTCCCTGAGCACGCCATCAATGCGCAGGCGAACCCTTAAACCTTTTTCGGTGGGCTCCAGGTGTATATCGCTGGCATCCCTGCCGGCAGCATGGCTCAAAAGGTTGTTCACCATCTGCACTACCGGAGCATCTTCCGGGGCTTCTTTCTTAAACTTTTCCGGGTGTTCACCTTCCTTCCGGATAAGTAATTCCCCCAGGGTCCTGCGGCTTCTTTCATGTTCAACGGAAACCTCTTTGAACTGCCGCTCTTCATTTATTCTCCCCGCCTGCAATAAGGTATTGTCCGGAGTATTTTTGGGCAATGTATACAAAACACAACTCCTCCTTACATTGAAACCAGGTACCACTGCCAGATTTCCCGCCCCCAGAAAGAAACCAGAATAAATGCCAGTGAAAGAAAAGGTGCGAAGGGCAAGGCATCCCGGCGCGTTTTTCTACGGCATATAATCAGCGTCAGGCCGGTAATAGCCCCCAGCACAAAGGAAAGCATTATAATAATAAGCACATCCGGCAAGCCCGACGCCAGTCCAAGCACCGCCACCAACTTCACATCGCCACCGCCCATACCGCCTTTGCTCAGCTGGGCGATGATATAAAAAAGACCGGCCCCGGTTAAAAATCCAGTTAGCGCGGATAATGAAGATAGACGCGGATAAAAAAGCTGCCATAAAAGAACCCAGATAAAAATAATAAAAACAAAACGGTTTGGAATAAGTCCCACTTTTAGATCTATACAGGAAATAAGCAGCAAAAGGTTGAAAATTACAATATATTTCACGAAATCCGCAGAAAAATGCAAATAATAGTAACTGAGCAGAAAAAGAGCGGCAGAAACAAGTCCGGGCAGAAAATATCTTGCTAATACCGCTTTGCTAACCCTATCGCCCTTTGCACCGGGAAATAACAAATTCTGTAGCGAAAAGAAATTGCCAGGCGAAAAAATACTTTTAGAACACGCTGAACTCGAAATACGTGTTGACCTTTCCCCGCAGTACCGGAGCACAACTCCCCTTATTATGCTGCCGGTAACAAGTCCTAAAACAAAAAGAAGAATATAATGGCAAAAATTTTCCGTAAACACTTTACAACTATCTCCTTCACACACTTTACACACTTCAAGGCCGGTTGTGATTCAACCCTTCCCGCTATTCTGTTTTCTCCGTTTTGCTATCTTTTACTGAAGCTTCGGTCGGCGTGAAATTGGTCGGCATGCAAATTTTTGCCATCCTGGAAACTTTTACTCCCTGGTAAAGGCCGATAAGTGCCAAGAACAGCGGATATACCGTGATTACATCGACAAGAAAAAACCCCCTGGTCATGTACATAATAACCATCAGGAAGAATGCCAGCTCCAGTGGCTTGCTCTTGTCTGTTTTACGGAGGACCGAAAATAGAAACCACAAATATGCCAGAAGGGCGGGTATGCCCATGGTTACGGCTATTTCAAGGTAAATATTGTGCGCCTTATGCGCAGCGCGGGCGCCCTCCCCAAACCTTTCGGCAAATTTTTCCGGTGAAACATGATAAAAGGTATCCGCTCCACTTCCTATGAAAACCGATTTAGGCAGTGCTTTCACACCCTCTTGCCAGAGAAGGGATCTGGCGCTGCCGCCTTCAGGATCACCGGCCAATGTCATCCCCGTTTCACTGTAGAAAGTTCCCATCTGGCTCAATATACTCCAGTTGTGCAGCGGCATCAACAGCAGAGTAACAACCAGCATAAGGGCAAGCAAAGCCAACACCTTTTTTTTATCCCGGCAGCAAACAATTAACAGGAGAACTCCCGGAGCCAGCCCAACCCAGGCTGAGCGGCAAAGAGTCGTCAACAGCGTACCATAAATAAGACTTAAAACCGCAGTTGAGCGAAAATTAGCATCCTGTATGAAGCGCAGGGCAGCAAAAGGAAACGCCATCAACAGGTAAGTTCCAAGATCATTTGAGTTATAAATAGTCGAGGAGCTTTTTATTGATTTAAAAATATCCGTTCCCAGCGGCAATAGATTTAAACCCAGATATTGCAAGAGGCCAAACAAGGCAATTAAACCGGCCGATAATAGCCAGATGTCAATAATATTATCGATCTTTGCAGGAAAAATTAAAGCCGTACCATAAGCAAAAATAAATAATATTGCCAAAAGAACATAAGTAAAAAAACCGCTTAAATAACCGGGTGACCCCAGCCATGCTTCTCTGGGATATTCGGAAAAACAAGAAGAGATAAAAGCAAATAAAAGAAAAAAACCCAAGGGGATGAAACTGTCGTTATAAACGGCTATTTTTTCTTTAAAGATGGCAAGTAAGGCCAGTATGCTGATTGCTGCCAGCGCTGCCCAGCGGGGAAGGACATAGGGAATCGCTATCAGCGGATAAATTGCCAGTAATGTTACCAGAACAGGAATCCGGAGTTTTAAACTATTATATGCAACCAAAATTTCCAGCTCCAATCTTCTTTACTCTGCTACTTTACTCTGCTACTTTTATCCAAAATCCATGAAATATTTCCACATTACTTTCTGTTTCTCCTTCAAAAACAAATAACAGACCATTTATTAACGCATATTAATCATAACGTACGACAACGTACTACATTTTTTAAATTCATGAACTAAGCACCGCAAATTGAGGAAGTATTATGGCAATAATAAGCGATAATACATATTATAAAAATAACCACTTAGAGCACAAAACAATAAACAGGGGCAGGGCATAGGGAACGTCAGGTGTGTGAAAAATCAAAGTATGAAAAATGACTTGTCGTTTTGAACGTAGTGAAGAGTGAAGGGTGAAGAGTGAAGAGTGAAGATCCTTCGCTAACGCTCAGGATGACAATCTTGCGCATAGCTGAACAGTTACTTATAAAATAACATTGTATGTGGGGTGCGGGAGGTGCAGTATGCAAACGTTAGAACGCATTATAATAACTAAAAATCTTGATTTTCACCTGGAAGGGGATAAACCGGAAAAAGTATCTTTGCTGCTCAAAGCGGTAAAAAAAGCTCTCGATGAAATAAAAAAAGAAAAGCCCTTCCTGACTGAATTAAATATATCAGAGCTTTCTTTTCTACCCGGAAAAAACGGTGAAATCATGCTCAAGGTATATTTTGAGTAATCCTCTAGTTATTATAAGCCGGATAAGCATTCCAGGCTATTTCAGGTATCCTTTGCGCCTTAAACCAAAAAGCACTATTTTCTCCAACTTTCGCACACACATTGTGCCGATAAATTCCCGCTTGTTAAGAGGGCGTACAAGAATTGTGTAAAGCCCGAGCCGGTTGCCTCCCAGAATATCCGTAAATACCTGGTCCCCGATCACAGCCACCTGCGAAGGCTTAAGCCCCATCATCTTTATCGCCTTACGAAAGGTCCTCCTGCGCGGCTTAACAGCCTTCCAAAAAGCCGGTAAGTCAAAAATCTCTGTTATATCCTCACGCCGCCGGCCATCATTATTGGATACAATACAGGCTTCAAAACCCGATTTTTTAACTTTCTCTATCCAATTCATTACTTCAGGAACCACAGCATTATCATTCCAGGGAACAAGGGTATTATCGAGGTCCATGATTATCCCCTTAATACCCTTTTCCTTCAGGCTGTTTAAATTTATCCGGTGAATATCCCTAACATATTGCTTCGGACATAAATATTTCCACACTATTAAACGCTCCCTGGATATATTATTCCCCGACTTGCCACCAATCTCCTCAACCAAGTATACAATTGATACGGTTTTTTAACAAGGTAGCTTGGGAAAAAATAATTTGTGCATAATATATTTATATTATACGCCAAAAAAATCTATTGCTGTTCGTTTTCCATTTGAAATTCCTCAGCAATTTTATAAAGTATTTTTTTCTCTATCCTGGAGACATAAGAGCGGGAAATGCCGAGCTCTTTGGCCACATCGCGTTGTGTATAACGTTTTTTTCCTTCCAGTCCGTAACGCATGATCAGCACCTTGCGTTCGCGTGCCTTTAATTTTTTTATCACTGCCTTTAGCTTTTCATTCAATAAAATCAGCTCTACCTCATCGAGCACTTCTTCCGGATTACTGCCCAGCACGTCTTCCAGGCAGATTTCGTTGCCATCCTTATCGATTCCAATGGGCTCGTTGATAGATATTTCCTGCTTGTTCTTCTTACTGGCTCTGAAATGCATTAAAATTTCGTTTTCCACGCATTTGGCAGCATATGTGGCCAGCCTGGCGCCTTTGGAGCTTTCAAAAGTATTGATAGCCTTAATTAATCCGATGGTACCAATAGAGATAAGGTCCTCCTTATCCTCGCCTATATTCTCGAACTTCTTGACCACATGTGCAACAAGACGCAAATTACGCTCAATGAGGATCTGCCTGGCATCTTCATCACCCTGGCTTAAAAGTAATAAGTAATACTTCTCCTCTTCGGGAGAGAGAGGCTGTGGAAAAGAATCATTGGCAATATACGATACAAGCAGCATAATACCCTTAAGGACCAGGGCTAAAGTTGCCAGTAAAGCAAACATCCCTTTCATCCCACCTTTTTAAAATTACTGTTTAAGTATATGGGATTGAAAGGGAATTAGTGCGTGTCTCTACCGAAAAAAATAAATTCATTTTTCAGCAATCCTAATTTATAGCAATCTGGTAAAACCGATGGTTTACAAAGACTTTAAAGAATTATTTATTGAAACTAAAGTTCCTGCAGACTAAAGCCCCCGCAGGTATTCCGGCCTCAGCATGGCGGAATTACCGCTGTGGAGTACAGAGGCCAGGGTCTGCAGCAAATTCTTTTTATCCCCTGGCAGTGTTCCTTTCAGGGGCAGGTAATTAGAAGCATGGTTGCAGCGGAAAACACAGTTTGTTAGCTCCAGAGGTTTGAGCATCATCTCAATCTCAGCGAGAATCTCCATCGGCTCCGGAAGCACAAACTTTCCTTTTTCAACCATCCTGGCCAGGGGCGTACCTTCACAAACCATAAGTGTCAACAACCCCAAATAATCGGGATCGATTTCGTTTAGGATAGTGGCTGTATCATAAGCATGTTCGGCCATTTTTTCTCTTCCGCCAAGGCCATTAACGACGGTAACGGAAAGAACAATACCGGCAGCCTTAGCCTTTCTGCCCGCCTGGATTACTTCCTCTCTGGTAGCTCCTTTGCGGATCCAGGATAGAAGCTCTTCGTTGCCCGTCTCCACTCCCAGATATACGATCTTCAGCCCTGCTTCCCTTAGGCTGACAAGCTCTTCATGTGTTTTGTGGAGAAGATTCTGCGGAGACCCATAAATACCGACCCGTTCCAGGTAAGGGAAAGAACCGTATAACGCATCCAGTATCGTTAACAATTTTGCAGTATCCATTACCAGAGCATCCCCATCGGCTAAAAAAACGCGCCTTACGCCCCTGTACTGTGCAGATGCAAACTCGATATCTTCCAGTATTTCGTCCATTTTTCTCTCGCGAAATTTTTTGGTCAAAAAAGAAACACAGAAGATGCAACGGTTATGCGAGCAGCCAATGGTAACCTGCAGTATCAGGCTTCCCGCTTCGCTGGGAGGTCGGTAAATAGCCCCTTCATAACGCATTAGTAAAACCCCCTTATTATAATAAATAATTAGTCCCTATTGCATAAAAAAACAAATAATTTAACAGACAAAGATAAGTAAAAACTTAATTTTTAAACTGAACCGTCACTTATATTATACCATACCGCGTCATCAATGTTCATCCGGGGCAATTTTCATGATCGTATCAAGATTTTTCGTCCAGAGACACTATCGTTCCTCCGTCAAAAAAATAGAGATATTTTTCCTTAACCTTCACTTTCCAGATCTCTTCCACCGCACGGCTATATAGTTCGAGCTGTAGCCGGTAGCGTTCCCTGAGCGCTTCGACTCTTACCCCCGAGATACTGTCGGTTTTAAAATCAATGAGCAGCACTCCACCGTCATCTTCCCAGGCCAGGCAATCGATCACCCCCTGGATAAGCACGGGCTCCTTCCCGGAATGCTTTTCTTCAGTGCCGTTTTTGCTGTTTGCAGAAAAAATCCCGCTGTTATCATCGTGATATTCGGGGTATACTTCCACCGCCGGCAGCACCATATTAAAGGGAACCTCCCGCCTGACGCGGTTTGCTCTGAGGACTCTTTTTCCCAGCGATGTTTCAAAAAATGCGGCGATTTTAACCGGATCTACAACCTCCCTCTCCTGCTCCGTTATCCGTTCCGCGATAACCATCTCTTCCATCTGGCGAGATATCTCTTCTGTTGTTGGGGGTTCCGTAGCACCTTCAAAATTGATATACTGCATAACTGCATGGTACGCCGTTCCCCGTTCGGCGGCAGTAAGGCTGCTTTCTTCCAAAAAACGTGGGATCGGCCCGGCCTGCGGCCAAAATTTAATCCAGGGGGCCTCGTCGGCATCATCTCCGGGGAAACCCGCTGCGTGAAGCTTTTTTATCTCTGAAACGGAGATCTTGGCATAATGTTCTGCCGCCGTCCTGTAGGGGTAACTCCATCCCAGGCGCCGCTCAATCTCTTTTGACCATTTCCCCCCGCCGGAAACCGGTTCCAGACGGCCAACCCTCTCCCACAGGGCTTGTTTCTCCCCTTCTTCCGCGACGTCAGGTCCTTTTCCTGCTATAACCTCGCGGGAACTGACAACCCGTACCTTCCACAAAGGCATCTCTTCCTCCCCGGGGTAAGACAGTCTTTCCGGATTGGCGAGCATCTCCCGCAAAGCTGTGGAGCACCTGTTGCGCAGCAGAGCAGGGCCAATCCAGTCCAGAAAACTTTTAGCCTGCAGACGGTAACCCGGCTCAAGAAGCTTCGCCTCTCCCCGGGCGGCTTCTTCCCAACGCCACACATCCTTGGCGAGATTACCCGCTGTCCCCACCAGGATCAGTTTTTCTTCGGCACGCGTCAGCGCCACATAGAGAATACGCATCTCCTCCGCCAGCAGCTCCCTGGCCAGGCGTTTTTTTAGCGCCAGCCAGGGGAGCGTGGGATAGGATACCCCCAGCCCGGTATCTATAAATTTAGGTCCAAAACCCAGTTCCTTGTGCAGGAGAAATCCCTGCCGCAGGTCCTGCAGATTAAACTGCTTAGAGAGCCCTGCCAGAAAAACAATGGGATATTCCAGCCCCTTGCTCTTATGCACTGTAATAATGCGCACCACATCTTCCTGTTCGCCCAGCGCGCGCGCCGCACCCAGGTCCCCTCCCCGGTCCCGCAAGCGCTCTATGAAGCGTAAAAAACGGAACAACCCGCGCAGGGAGGTGGCCTCGTACTGACGTGCTCTGTCATATAGCGCGCGCAGATTGGCCTGGCGCTGGTCCCCACCCGGCATCCCGCCTACAAGCTCATAATAGCCGGTATCGCTGTAAATGCGCCAGATTAGCTCTGCTAGGGAACCCTGGCGGGCTTCTTCCTGCCAGGCATAAAGCTGCTTTAAAAAGAAGTTCAATTTTTCCTGCAGCGGGGAAAAAGACCCGCCAGCACCGCCGCTTTTATCGTCTCCAGCATCCCCATTTTTAACGCCGTAATCACTTTTGCCATTACCGGCACTGGCATTGTCACTGCATATTCCGCCGCCGGCATTTTCATCATCAACGCAGCTTTTAAAGTTACTCTCTGTTTTCCAGTTACCGGAGCAAATTGTAATCCCGCCGGGTTGATCCCCTCGGACTCTTTCGTCATTTCCGGTGACGTCAAAGGTTTCGTCGCCTTCGGGGCTTTTACTGCTTGCAGAATCTTTTTGGGCGCCCTGGCAAAACTCCTGCAACGCGTCGTAGAAACTTTTTTGTGGGGCTCCGGTGCGGATGCGGGCCAGTTCATCAGCGGTAAGCCCGACAAGGGGCGAACGCAGCACCGCTGCCAGCGGAATATCCTGAAAAGGATTATCGATTATCTTTAAAAGGGAGAGCATCACTTCCACTTCTACTGCCTCAAAATAACCCGTACCCAGGTCCGCATAGGCCGGAATACCATACCGGCGCAGTTCGTCCATTATGGGGATAGCCCAGTTGAGCGCGCTGCGTAACAGGATAACGATATCCCGGTAAGCCACCGGGCGTTTTGCCTGCGTATTCTTATCGTAGATGGAAAAAGGTTCGCGCTCTCCCTCATCGCCCATTAACTCCCTGATCCTCTGGGCTATCAGCCGCCCTTCCAGGGCTGCTCTCTCCCATTCTTCTGCTGCCGCCTCTGTCATCTCCTCCAGCTCCTCTTCCACAGTAGCTCCGTTACCCGGAACAACATCTCCCTCACCCGGCACGCTACTTCCCTCACCGGGGATGCCATCCCCTTCACCTGGGGCCCCGGAGCGGTCGATAAGCAGAAGTTCCGGAGCATAAGGATTTTCTCCTTCTTCAGGAGAGGAATCGGGGTAGAAAGCGCCGTAAAGGAGCTGCGCTTCCCCATCATATTCAATTTCACCCACCGCTTCATCCATAATCTGTCCAAAAAGATAGTTAACCCCTGCCAGTATCTCACGGCGGCTGCGAAAATTGCGCGCAAGGGCAATGCTCTCCCCCGGCAGGCTCCCCGAACTATAACCTTTGTACTTTTGCAGGAAGAGCTCCGGCTCGGCCAGGCGGAAACGGTAGATGCTCTGCTTGACATCCCCCACCATAAACATATTTCCTCCCGGCCCCGGAATTGCGACCAGCTTCAAAATCGCTTCCTGCACGGCATTAATATCCTGGTACTCGTCAACCAGTACTTCGGTGAACCTTTCCCTGCACTCCAGCGCTGCGGGGGAAGGCAAAAGCACCTCGCCATACTCCGTCGCTGCCGCAGAAGACAGAGGCGTATCGCCGGGTGAATCCGGGCTGCTCAGTATCCGCAAGGCATAGTGTTCGAGGTCTGAAAAGTCCGCGGCACCTTTTTCCCTTTTCGCCTGGCTGTAGCGCTCTGAAAAGTCAATGACAAGCTCCACCAGCGTATCCAAAAGGGGCGCGAGCTGCTTCAGGTCTTCCGCCTGCTCTGCCAGAGGCCGTTGAAACAGCTGCTCCCTGAGCTTGCTCAGCGCTGTTTTACATTCATTTCGGATCTGCTTCACCCGTTCCTTTAACTCTTCCTTATAGCTGTTCCCCTTGCAGGGACTTAAACGGCCAAAAACGGAAAGCTGCATAGCGTCCATAATATCTTCCCAGGAGCTTCCGGCTGCAAGGCGGATGCTCTGGAGGGCAGCGATATCGGCTTCCAGACTTCCGGCATAGGGCTCCGGCCCGCCCGGCTCCCGGCAAAGGCGCAGGGCCGCTTTCAGGCGCCCCAGGATGCTTTCCAGTTCCAGGCAGCATGCGTGCAGCAGCTCCTGGAGCCACGCTGTCCGTTCCAGTTCCCCTGCATCTTCCAGGGCAAAAGCGCCGGCCTTTTCTCGCAGCCATTGCTCGGGCTGCAGGTGGCTGCGCGAAAAGTCATACAGCCGCAAAACCAGCAACTGCAGGGAGCGGTCGCCGCGGTCATCGCTGTATATGTCCGCCAGGCGGTAAAATGGGCTCTCCGCTTCATTGTTTTCATAATACTCCTCCAGGAGCTCTTCCAGGACTTCCGCCCGCAATAGTTCGGCCTCGGTTTCATCGAGGATGCGAAAAGAAGGGTCCAGATCGCGTAGGTAAAAGTAGCGTTGAACCACTTCCATGCAAAAAGAATGGACGGTACTGATGGAAGCCCTGTTTAACAGCAAAAGCTGTCGCCGTAGATGAGGCATCTCCGGGTTTTCCCTGATGGCTTTTTCCAGGGCTGCCCCGATACGCTGTTTCATCTCCGCCGCAGCGGCGTTGGTAAAGGTAACGACAAGGAAGCGGTCAATTTCCTGAGGGGGATCCTCCTCCATAATCCGCTGCAGGATCCGTTCCACCAGGACCCTGGTCTTACCCGAACCGGCACCCGCCGTTACCAGCGTATTTTCCCCGCGGCAAACGATAGCCCGCCACTGTTCATCCGTCCAGCTGCTGCCGGGCGGTTTTTGCGGTATCAGGAAGTCTCCATTAATTTCAGCGGCCATCTTCTTCCCCTCCCCGGTCATCTTTATCCCCTCCCCTGCTATCCGGCCCCTCATTGCTCTTTTGCAGATGTCTTTTCTGCAGGCAGCGCCAGATCTGTTCGTCATCTTCACGCCTTAAAATACGGTAATCGTTTGTCCCCAGCAACGGGTCAAATTGGCAAACCGCTTTATAGGAGCAATATGTACAGGCCTTCCGTTTACCTAAGCGGTAAGGTGCAATATCCACCCGGCCGCCCGTAATGCCAAGAGCGCTCTTTCTGATTAGCGAACGCGTATGCCCGCGCAGCAGTGTTAAGCGCTCGCCGCTTAAAGTAGCGGAGTTTTTATAAAAAGAACCATCCCTGGTTAAACCCACAGGGATAATCTCCGAGTATCCCTTTTCCAGAAGGTTATCCATTAATCTGACCACACGAACGTCCTCCAGGACTTTTCCCTTCATTTTATAGCACCTGCGGATCGTACTTTCTATCTTCTCAAGGGGCTGAAATTCATCCAGGTTGATCAGCGGCGTATGCACGCGGAAATAAAGCATACCTGCCGGCAGGGCTTCCTCCTGCAGCCACTTAAGGGCATGTGTTAAAAGAACATCCAGGTAAACCAGCATCTGCATGGAAAGCCCGTAGTAAATATCGGAGAGCTTCAGGTCGGTGCGCCCGGATTTATAGTCGATCACGCGCAGGTAAGCCTTTCCCTCGTCATCGCGTGCAAGATCAACGCGGTCTATACGCCCCGCCATCTCCACCTTGCAGCCGTTATCCAGCTCTAAAACGAGCGCGGGGAGCTGCCCCCCGGTCCCAAAGGAAAGCTCCAGCCCGACCGGCTTAAAGGAACTTTGTCTGGCATGCTCGGAAAGGACGAGCACGGTCCGCGCCACAGTATTGCGGAGTTTCAAAGCTAGATAGCGGTAGCGGCTTGAACTAAGCAGTATTTCCTTTTGCAGTCGCGGTAAAAGCCTCTCCACCTCCCGGTGAACCAGGCGCAGGCATTCTTCGTTGCCCAGTTCCCCCCACTCCAGGCCAAGATCCCCCAGGGAAAGGGCAAAATTGCGCAAAGCGGCGTGGAAAAAACGCCCGATATCCGGAGCCTCCAGGCGGTAAATACGCCGCTCTTTCAGGCGCAGTCCGTGGGAAACGAAGTGGGAAAACGGGCAGGAGCGAAACCTTTCCAGGCGGGAAACACTTGCCCTGAGATGCCTTCCGTAAAGCTCCAGGCCGGTTTCAGGCCGGATCGGCCGTTCCCGGTTTTCGTGAAATATGCCGCTAAGCAGCCGTTTGCTGGGTTCCCGCCACCGTTCCTGCCGGGCAAACCAGTTGTAGACATCCCACCAGAGGGGATGTATTCTCTCCCCTTTTTTAAAGCGCCCGAGCTGCACGGACAGGTGGGAGAGTGTCCGGCGGGGATCTGCAATGTAGTGGAGCAGGTAAGCGGCGGTAGCGGCGGTTGCATTGTCAGCTGCAACCGCATCTGTACCGGCACCGGCAGCTGTATCAACACCGGCATCTGTATCAACATCGTCAGCTGTAGCTGCAACTGCATCTATATCAGCATCGTCAGCTGTAGCTGCATCGGCATCAATATCCGCAGCGGAAGCTGTAGCTGCATCTATATCTATCGGGATACCGGCGGCAACTTCTCCCGCACTTCGTTCACAAACCGCCTGGGTGGGAAAACTGCCTTCTTTCCCTTCATCCCGGGCGAGAGCGGCGCTCCCCTCTTTCACGGCCGCCTGCCCGCCTTCCGGCTCTCCCGATAATAGTCTTTCTTTCAGAGAAGGAAAAATCTTTTTTATGCGGGCAATAAGCGGAGACGGCAGCAGCGCCCTACCTTCCTCGTCTGCCAGGGAATAACTGATCCAGAGCCCTTCGGAAGCGCGGGTCAGGGCCATGTAGATGAGGAATTGTTCATCCAGCAGGCGCCGCTTGCTTCCCGGGGCAGGATCAAGCCCCCAGCCCCTGATGGTTTCCCGTTCCTCCTCGGAAAAGAAACCGTCCTCACTGGGGCGCGATGGGAGCGCTCCATCATTAATCCCCAGCAGGTAAACCAGCTTAACACGGCCGGGCCTGCTTCTTTCCACATTGCCTACAAGGACCTGGTCAAGGGACGGCGGGACCAAACTGAGGCGCAGGCTCTCCATCCCCGTTTCCAGAATGCGCGCATAGAATGAGGAAGAAATTTTCTCTTCACCCATGATCTCCACCAGCTGATCCATTAACTCCACGACACCCCTGTATACCTGCAGGTGCTCGCGCGCTTTCTCCGCGTTCCCCTTCTTTAGCGCCTCCTCGCTCCACGATTCCATCCGTTCCCAGGCGCCTGTCTCCTGCAAAAGCCCGTAGAGGGCGGCGGTTTTATCCTTTACGGTGGCAGCCTGCTTAAATTTTTCCTGGAAATGAATCAACGGTGCGCTCACCATCTTTCTCGTCTCATTGATCTGCTGTAAAAAAGCCTGCTCCCCTGCAGAAAGCTTCTCTCCCCCGTCCTCTTCTTCCTCCAGGGTATCTCTGACAGGGTATTCCCAGGGTTCATCCTGCAACCAGAGCTTCCCCTGTATCCCGCAGGCAAGGACATAGTTCTCCAGCCTGTCCGTCCTCTCCCGCCACTTACGCCGCAGGTGGGCATCCCCTGAGGCCGGCAGTAAAAACTCCGTCTTGATGCAGCGAAATACAGCATCGTAGCGCCAGTTGCGGTTTGCCACCTCTATGGCCGAGCGGATAAATTCAACCAGCGGATGATGAATAACGGGGCGTTTTTGGTCCAGGAAAAAAGGAATATGATAATCGCCGAAAACGGTAGAAATAACATCGCAGTAGTCATCCAGCTCGCTAACAATTACAGCCATATCCCGCCAGCGGTAACCTTCATCGCGGGCACGGCGGATCATTCCCCTGGCCAGAGACTCCACCTCGCAGCGGCGATTGGGAGCCGCCGCAAGCGTCAGGCAGGAGATTTCCCCCTTGTAAGGTATGGCAGGGTAACTGTACAGCTTTTGTTCCAAATGCGCCAGCTCCGGGCTTGATGCAAAGCGCGGAAGGGGAGCCTTCCGGGGACCCTTTCCCAGGATAACCTTCTCCACGGGGATCCGGCACCTGTTTGCAAGCTGCTGCAGCTTCTGGCAGGTAAGCGCCGCAGGGTAAAAAGGGTCCAGCTCGTCCAGAACTTCCTCAGGAGAACGGAAACGGTCCAGGCAGGCGGTAACCGTCACCCGGCGGCAGCGGCCCAGGAGGCCCTCCAGCACCGCATATTCCTGGTTGGTAAAGCCGTAGAACCCGTCCACCCATACTTCCGCTTCGGCAATATAAGCAGAGCGGGGCAGCAGCTCCACCAGCAGGCTAAGATAATCCTCCGCATCAATATAAAGCCCGGCCAGCTCCTTTTCTGCCTCCTCAAGGATAAGTAAAAAATCGTTCATTTTCTCCTGGAACAAAGAAGGCAGGTCAGCCCCTACGTCTACACGTTTTTGAAATATCTCTCTCAACCGGGAAACCGGAATGCACGACCGTTTCAACTCGTTATAAAGCTGAACCAGGTTTTCCACCACCCCGACCTTCTCCCCGGAATGCTTGAATACCCTCAGCCGGCTCCTTTGCTTTTCCAGCACCTTGCGCAAAACCATGCCCTTGCCGGTGTCATCGATAAAGAGCCGTTTCCCGCCCCCCACCTCCTGCATTACTTTCCAGGCCAGGCGGCGAAAGCTCAACACCTGGGCACGGATCGTTCCGCCCAGGCCCGGAACAGTTGCCAGGGCATATTCCTCCAGGAAGGTCGCCTGCTCCGGCACGATATAAATAAGGGGAAAGCCATCCGGCCGCTCCCTAAGCTCCCGGGCAATCTCATCCTGGCAGAGCTTACTCTTACCGCTGCCGGCTCTCCCCAGCACAAGCCGCAAACCCATAAAAATCCCCCCTTTACCTCCCCGAGGAATCTATCTTCCCAGGAAATAATCCATCAACCTGTACCCTTCTTCCAGATAGATACCGCCGGCGGAGGCGAAGGCCTCGCTGAATCCGTCCCTGTCCCGGCGCTCGCCCTGAAAACTGGTCTGGAAACCGTTCCTGTGATTGCCCTGAAAGCTGCCCCAGCTCCTTTGGAATCCGCTTTGGTTTTTACCCCGGCTCCCGCCCTGAAAGTATTTTTGGAAACCGGCCTGAGGTTTCTTTTCAGGAGCACCGTTTTTATAAATACAAAACGGCACCGGCTCCGCCGTATGGGTGCGCAAGCTTAGCGGTGTGGGATGATCGGCCAGAACCATGATCCCGTATTCCGGAAAATCCTCAAGGCCCCGCAGAACTTCCCCAACTACCTTGGCATCGATCTCCTCGATAGCCTTAATTTTTGTTTCCAGTTCCCCCTGGTGCCCGGCCTCATCAGGCGCTTCCACATGGATGAAAATAAAATCTTTTCCATCCTGTAGCTCTTTTAAAGCGCGCAGAGCTTTTCCCTTAAAATCGGTATTTATAGTGCCCGTAACGCCGGGAAGATCCGCGGCTTCCAGCCCGGCCAATATTCCAAGACCTTTAATAAGATCAACGGCAGAGATAACTGTCCCCTCCAGGCCGTACTTTTCCCTGAAGCTGTCCAGACGGGGTTTTTTACCCTCTCCCCACAGCCAGATGGAATTGGCAGGCCTCAGACCACGGGCAAGGCGCTCTTTATTCACGGGGTGTTCCGACAGAAAAGCACCGCTTTTTTCCATAAATTCCAGCAGCACTTCACTGTTTTTCCCTTGCGGCAAATAAAAAGCAATATTCTTTTCTGCAATATCGTGGGGCGGCGTAAGCTTGAATTTTGTGGGATCGGGGCCGTTCCTCCAGACCATAAGGTGGCGGTAGCTTATACCGGCAAAAAAATTAAATATATCGTTGCCGAACCTTCGATCGATATCAGCCAAGATCCTTCCCGCCTCAGGGGTGCTGATCTCGCCGGCGCTGTAATCGGTCATGGTTTTTTTTTGGTAAGGTTCCTCATCGGAGAGCGTCACCAAATTGCAGCGGAAGGCCACATCATCTTCTGCCAGCTCAACCCCCATAGCCACAGCTTCAATGGGCGACCGCCCCGTATAATACCTTGCCGGATCGTAGCCCATGATAGAAAGGTTGGCGACATCGCTCCCCGCCGGCATACCCTGCGGCACGGTCCTCACCATACCAATCTCACCTTGTTTGGCGAGCTTATCCATTTTTGGGGTGTGCGCATATTCCAGCGGTGTCTTCCCCCCAAGCTCCTCCAGCGGATAATCCGGCATACCATCTCCAAGCACAACAACATATTTCATATTTTTATCTCTCCAATAACAATATTTTCGGGACACGGGGACATTCGGGACACGGGGACAGGTTCCTTGTCCCTCCTCTCAGGCGGGGGGGGACACGGGGACAGGTTCCTGGGACACGGGGACAGGTTCCTTGTCCCTCCTCTCACACGTTATAATTTTAGTATGAAAATATCTGACAGAAAAAATATAACAATTCGTCGTTAATATAACATACTAATCTAAACCTTTGAGAAACATATCGCAGAGATTGAAATTCTTTAATTCCTTCAAAAACAGGAAAAATCGTAACAGTATAGATGATAAAGCATTAAATGGCATTCTTAAATAAACGAAATTATTTTTTTATACTTCATGGCGGATCATCTTTTAAAGCTTAAACAAACAGCATTAAAGGAAAGGATTGTGGGACAAGGGACCTGTCCCCGTGTCCCACCTTTTATTGACTTTTTTATTCAATAATAGCTTATACGATATAAACTTTCAAGGATGAAGCTTCTTTTTTAGGTTAAATCTGGACAATTTGGAGAGAGGATTTCTGCCAAAATAAATAACAAGATGAAACAGAAGAAATCAGGAAGTGGTTAGTTGCCGCATTTTGCTCTGGCATTTATAATATTGACAATCCACAATATGGTGGATATTACTTCTTTTCATTTAAGAGAGGATGTGGAGTTTTTTATGAATTATATAGGAGTTATCGGTGCGGGACGTTGTGATATCGCTACAGGACAGCTTGCTCGTGAAGTAGGACGTGAAATTGCCTTGAGCGGTTCAGTCCTTGTCTGCGGTGGCCTGGGCGGTGTAATGAAAGAAGCCTGCCGTGGCTGTCGGGAGGCCGGTGGCATTGCATTAGGTATTTTGCCCGGTTTAGATCGCAATGATGCTAATCCCTATGTAAGTTTCGCCTTTGCTACGGGAATGGGAGAAATGCGAAATTTCCTCGTAGTACGCTGCAGCGATATACTTATTGCCATAGCGGGAGAGTATGGAACCTTATCGGAAATAGCTATTGCTCTGAAAGTAGGCAAACGCGTAATAGCCCTGCAATCTTATTATGAAATTGATGGGATTGAAATAGCCCCTTCCCCCCAGGACGCAGTACAAATGGCGGTACGATCTCTAAAGAACGGTACAATCCCTAAAGCATAGAAGTTGACAAAGGGTGGTGGGACACGGGGACA
>DUQX01000135.1 GCA_012837615.1 Bacillota bacterium
GGGTGGGACAGTGGGACAGGTCCCTTGTCCCACCATTGCCACCCTTTCCCTTCCCTGCTTGCGGCTAGTCATTAATAATTACAATAATACAAGCCTTAGCTCTTTTCTTTGGTCGTTAAAGTGGTATAATTTGAACATGGAAAAAACACTGCTTCCGGAGATACAATACTCCCCTCAGGAGATTAATCAAAAAAGGGCTCAAGTACGCCGAGAACTCATTGACAGGTCCCCAAACGTTACCGGTGGAAAGCTACAACGTTTGGCAAACTCCGATTTAAAATTGCTCTTCCAGCTGTACGACTCAATTTTTTTAAGAAACTATTTTCAAAACCGCTTCCAGGGTGAAATAATTTTTTCGCTTTCCACAAGGATGACTGCTAACGCCGGAAAATTGATCTTCTCGAAAAACATAAAAAACGTAGAAACAACGAAAGAAAAATATGAAATGAAAATAGGGATTAATTTTTTCTTTAGATATTACCATTTAAGCCGGGAAAAAAAGGTCAACGGCATTAAAACTGCAGATTCATTGCAGGCACTTCAACTGGTTTTTGAACACGAACTCTGCCACCTTATTGAGCTGCACTGTTTCAAAAAATCCAACTGCCGCCAAGAACGCTTTAAAACCATAGCCCAAAATATCTTCGGACATACAGAGAGTTACCACCAGTTACCCACAGACAGGGAAATCGCCGCCGCCCAATACGATTTTCGTATTGGAGACCGGGTCAGCTTTACCTACGATAATATGAAATACACAGGTATTATATACAACATTAATAAACGTGCTACAGTAATGGTGCCGCAGAAAAATGGTATTTACCAGGATAATAAGGGGAACAGGTATAGCAAATGGTATGTCCCCCTCCACTCTTTGAACAAAGAATGAACCGTGAGGAGGAACAAAATGGCCAGGGCCCAAAAAACGGTAAAACCTGATGGGGAAATGCCTGGATCGATGCCCTGGAAAAAATTGATATTAACACCAACAGGCTCCCTCGGGGGAAAACCTATGCCAACACAGGCAAAGTAATAGAAATCAAACTGGATGAAAACTATTGGGTTAAGGCAAAGGTTCGGGGGAAGCGTCTCAAGCCCTACAAGGTGGGAATAAAGCTGCCTCGAAAACAAAACTGCGTCCCTACCGGCTGAGAGGATTTCGCTGGCTTTATGCAATACACTCAAGGGGCTCGGCTCCTGCCTAGCCGATAATATGGGGCTGGGCAAGACAGTGCAGGTTCTCGTTTTGCTCCTTAGACTGAAGGAAGAAAAGCGTCTTAATAATCCTGCCTTGGTCATCTGCTCAACTACCCTCATCAGCAACTGGGCCAAGGAATGCCAAAAATTCGCACCGTCCCTCAAGGTAGAGCTTTACCACAGGAGCAGCCGCCGGCTGGCCACAAAGAACACAGATCTGATCATTACCTCCTATGGGGTTTTGCGCCGGGATAAGGATAAATTTAAGCGAAAAAAATGGGAGCTGGTGACTATCGACGAAGCCCAGAATATCAAAAACCCCGAGACAAACCCGTCAAAAGCGGTAGGAAAAACTGAAAAAGCCCTCTCCCTCATCGAAAATATCATATCCGATGGGAAAAAGGCCCTGTGAGGAAAAAATCGACGAATGCTCACCGCCAAGAAAGAGCTGGCCGATTTAACCGTGGTCTCCGGCGAAAGCCGCCTCAGCGAGCTTTCCTATGAAGAGCTGAGAGAGCTCTTCACCCTTGGAAAAAGCTAAAATGGCAGTGCGAAGAAGGCATGCAGGAACGAAACGGAGAAAATCCTTGCGGGACAGAAACGAACAAGGGGAGGGACGTGGGACAAGGGACCTGTCCCCGTGTCCCACGTGTCCCCGTGTCCCACGTAATTAAGCATGGACTCCAGCTTTTATTTACACATTTGCCTTCCATAAGCCGTGAAGATTGCAGTACGCATAGACATCGGCGTTTTCTATCTTTCCGCAGAAAACTGCTTTAGGTTCATCCCCCGGAGAAAGGGATACTCTCTCGATGCTATTATTCGTTACTATCGCAATCCACTCAATGTAATGCTTGTCGAGCATCGGATGAATCACAGATCCTACATCAACATATATTTTCTCATCTTTTCTTGTTGCAGCAGGGACATGCTTTTCCTGAGATGCATCGACAGTATTGGCCTCAAGTTTGATCATTGGTTTGCCGCAGCACACCAGCTTTCCACCGCCATTTTTTATCAACTCCACAATATTACCACACACTTCACAACGATAAAATGCAACTTCTGTTTTCATCTTCAAGACCACCTTTCCGTAGAATATTTTTGGCTAAATAGTATTAAATAACAATACATATTAAATACTATTAGATACGGGATGAATTGTCAATCTTACAGATACCGCATTTTTTAAGCTATATTCCCATGTTTTATTTGATTTCTCACCACATACCTTCGTGTACGTTATTTTCCAAGTAAGTGAAAATATTTCCAAGCTTAATCCCGTTTTTTCTCTTCCCTTGATGACTTAAAGCCAGTCTTGGTAAAATCCAATATGTGGGGGACAGGTCCCCCGTCCCGCCAGTGCTCCCCTTCCCTGCTTGTCGATTAGATTCAACCGTGGCCTCCGGCGAAAGCGCCTCAGCGAGCTTTCCAATGAAGAGCTAAAAGAGATCTTCACACCCTGGGTAAAAGTTAAAATGGCAGAGCGAGGAAAGCATGCAGGAACGGGGAAAATCCCTGCGGAATAGAGACGAACAAGGAGAGGGACGAGGGACCTGTCCCACGTCCCTCTGATTTCTTACCAAACGCCTATGTCCCCAATTTTTCACTTAAGAATGTAGAACCAAGTATAAGCATGCCTCCGATTGCTTGAATAAATCCCATAGATTCTCCCAAAAAAACCGCTGCAATTATCATTGCCGAGATAGGGTCTAAATAGCTTAATACTGCTATTGTTTGGCCTTTCAAATCCCTAATTGCTGTAAAATACAAGAAATAAGCAAACCCGGTATGGATAATACCAACTATTAAAATTAAAATAACCGATTTTGAATTTACACCTGAAAAGCTAAATCCATTTTTTAGCGCCACATAAGGCAAAAGCACTAAAACCGCGCTTATTAATTGCACCAGTGTAGTTTCAAAATCTGAAAGATTTTTGATAAATTTATTCATCAAAATTACACCGGCGTAAAATATTGCCGCCAAAAGACCATAGATGATACCAGTGGCATGCTGATAAGAGTAATTTAAATTGCCATTGCCAACTTTAACGATAAGAAATAATCCAAACATAGCTGCAAATACACAGACCACCCTACCGGGTGTTAGTTTTTCTTTTAAGATAAGGGGCGCTAAAACAATTACAATAATCGGTGCAAAGTAATAGCTTAGGGTAGCGTTGGCAATGCTCGTGTATTGATAAGCCTGGAATAAGAAAATCCAGTTAATGCCGAGAGCTGCACCAGATAAACTTAGTAGCAGAATATTTTTTTTTATTGATTTATAGGAAGGCCCTTGACTGAGAAAAAAACTAACACCTATTAAAAATATGCTGCCAATTACTCCCCTCAGAAAGGCAATTTCACTGGAAGATAAATGAATATTCCTAACAATAGCCCCGATGCTTCCAAAAATAAGCATCGCAGTAATGATTTTTATTCTTGCGTGCATATTTCAAGCTCCATTATTTTATAGGAATAAAGTAATAACAACATGATTATTAATATTACAGGTTTGTAAATAAAAATTGTAAATAAAATATGAAGAAAACAATAAAGGAGAAAATCCTCATGACAATTATTAAATCTTTTTCCGGGACCAATAGCGAATTTAAAGCCTGGCTCAAAACCTGGCAACCCGGAATTAAAAAGCCAATCCCCTCCCGAAGCAGCAAACTCGTAAACTTGACCGTATACAAAATCCGTAAAAAATACTTGCTTAAATAATCTCGGCTGAAAAATGCCGGATTTCCATAGAACGCGCAGGACAGGTCTTTCTGGAATAGTATCATATTTTGCGTAATCCCCTTTAACATCCTTGTTGCTCTGCCAAATCCTGTCCCAACCCACAATTTAGCAACATACCTTCATCAAAACGCAACTGCTCAGCTATGCGCATGATGACAGGTCATCTTTCATACTGCTGCTTTTCACACACCTGTCGTTCCCTATAAGATACTTTGAATCACTTCTTCCGCCGCCTGCTCACCATTTCTTCTATGGATGATGTAATATATTTCTCCGAAATTGATTACGCATAAAAATATTGCAGTTTCTTTATCAGCAAGAATATCAGCCACTATTTGTGCTCCTTCTGCATTTTTAATTGAAGCCAGGACTGCATATGAACCAAAAACAATCTTGCAATTCACTATTTGTCTATCAGCATTCCTCTCTTCAAGCAAAATTTCGGTTAACTTTTTTTCTTTACTGCATCAATAATAAATCAAATAACCCCAGAATTATATAAATTATTTCTTGAGGCGGTACCTTCTAAAAAAGAAACCTGTTCTGGGGTAAAAGAAAAATCTTTTCTTTTTTGAATATAGCCCTATTAACACATAGGAGCCGTCCCCACGCGTGTCCCATGCGCGTTTTCTGGGACAAGGGACCTGTCTCCCCGCGTCCAAATGTCCCCGCATCCCAATTTACAGCTTTTTTAGTAAATCATTATATTCCTGAACGCCCATTCTAATATCATTCAAGATAGTCCTTATAAGAGGACGTGCCAAATCTGTGCTGGAATGATAAGATACTGTAGTTGTTCTTCCATCCTTATGGCGAAAAAATGCATGACTTAACTTTTTGATGAGCCTTTACAAAACCCAAGTGTAGCAGAAGTTTTTCCATTTTTTTCGCATCGATTAATTTCAATTTACTCATATGGCTACCTCAATTCGCTGGATCCCAACAAATTCTGGAAGGTTATTTTTTTCTTCAGGGTCCATTTCTTCCAGACAAAGTTCAATAACTTCCTTTAATCTTGTACGAAGTTCATCTAATGTTTCAGCCTGAGTATGAGCTCCAGGTATCCCCGGAACAATAGCTACATATAACCCTGATTCCACATCCCTTTCTATATAAGCAACTAATTTTGACTTCAATAATATCCTGGCCTGGTAGTAATTCTACTGGTAGTAATCCTATTAGTATTATAACCCAAAAAAATCTTATGTGAGCTAGTATAACTATACCCCCCCGATTATTCAAATGGAGTTCATAGCCTCCCAAAGGACCGGAAGCTATAGAAAGGTATTACCGTAAAAAATAAAAAATATCCCTGAGAGGAGGGTTTTCAACACCCTTATAATCTCCATCTCCCAAATATCCCCCCCGCACCAGCTTGCATACAAATCTGCCCCCGGTTTCCCTTCCGGTTTCCCTTCTATATAACCGCAACTATATTGTGTTCTTTTTTTGCTTTATAAAGCGCTTGATCGACAGTTCTAAAAAAATCCATGATTGATAATTCGTCAGATGGGATTATTGTTTGAACCCCTACACTGACGGTCAAATATGGGGAAACAGGAGAGTACGCGTGAGGGATAGCCAGTTCTTCTACCCGTTTTCTTAGTTGTTCAGCAAATTTTACCACATTATCTTTATTCATGTGAGGAAGAATAACAGCAAATTCATCCCCTCCATACCTGGCCACGATATCTGAGGAACGCTTTAAACAGGTTTTTAATAACCTTGCAACCCGCCTTATACAATTATCTCCCGCCAGATGTCCGTAGTTGTCATTATACTCCTTGAAAAAATCAATATCTACCATAATCATGGACAAAGGTATGCCATGACGTTTGCATCTATCCCATTCTGCTTTTATTGTTCTATCCAATACAGAACGATTGAAAATACCTGTCAAGGAATCAGTTTGTGAAAGTTTCTCTAACTTTCGGTTTGCTTCCGCTAACTCCCTGTTTACTCTCTCCAGTTCATCACTCTTTTCCTTTATTATCTTTTTATATTCGAAATCCTCTACATAATTTGTATACCTTATACGTGAAATAACCCAGGATATTATTAAAAATGAAGTGCTGTTTACATAATTGCCGTACAACATTTCACTGGACTGCTGAAAATAGGGCATGAAAGCAACAAATAAAACCTGAGCAGAAGAAAACATGAGCAGCAAAGTGAGGGGAGGAAATAGTGGTATTACAGCAACTGACATCAATGCCACAACATAGACTATAATTTGGCCATAAGATAATTGATCTAATAAAGATATTCCTGCGCTCCAATACAAAACCAGACATGCAAAGGATATCCCCACAGCCCGAATAATGGTACCATTACCGGAAACGTTTTTCCCTAACTTAATAGATACCAATAGATAAACGATCATGGCTGTAAACAATAAAACATACATTCCGCCATAGTAAATATCCGGTTGCCTAAAAAGATCGCCCTTATGTTTAATATAGAAAATAATAATCATTATACTTTCCATAATGATAAACGTTAGTGCAATAATTTTTACCCTGATGATATTAATCTTATTAATAGCTAAACATAAATCTCTTTTATTCCGCTCCGGTACATATACGATAAATAAACTTCTGATTAAACGGGATATTTTTAAAAATATGCTTCTGCTTCTGGATGAAAACTCCATTTTCTTTCCCCCAACCTCAAAAGACTTAAAAAAAGCAGTTATTAATATCCGAAAAAACCTGATATTGGACAGGATAAAACCGGAAACTTAAGTGAATTATACAGCCTGGATATTTATCACAACCGCACCAATTATGAAATAGCCTATCGAGTTTCTAAATTAGAAAATGGTGATATGGTGGTTATCATTATGACCGGCACCAGAGAAAACTTCAATAAAAAAGAACATAAATTCCTGAAAATAATTCGTCAATAGCTCTTTAAAAAGACGATCATGGTCTATATTGCTCATAAACCCAAGTTTATCCTTTCTTATAAATTACCAAAATTCCTGCTATAAAAAGAAAAAAATGTGCATATTTTTTTCTGATTCCAGAAATAAACTGCCCGCGGCGCTTACCGCGGGTTCATTAAAACTCTATTGATATTAGCTCCATATCTGAACAAAAATCTGGTTGTTTTTAACACCTGGTTTTGGTTCCCAAGCCCTATTTTTATGTTATTCAATAAAACACTTAGCGCATATTCAAATAACCCCAGAAAATATATAAATTATTTTTTGAGGTGGTTCTTTCTAAAAAAAACCTGTTCGGGGGTAAAAGGAAATTTTTCTTTTTTGAGTATTGCCTATGAACACACAGGAGCCGTCCCTCCGTGTTTCTGGGACAAGGGACCTGTCCCCTTGTCCCACCTTAAATTAACCGTAACTGCTCCTCTTTTTTATGTAAAGGCCAAAATACACCTAAAATAATAAAACTTCTTGGAAATTTCGCTACATTTCCAACATAAAAATACGGATCCCTATTTGTTGAAAAAAGTTCGTCCAGCCATCTTTTTTTCATTTCTCTTTCGATTAAATTCATATTATCTTTATATTTTTTGCTGATTTTACGATAGAATTGTGCAGTTTCCCAATCAACAATTTTCATTTTATGTCCCTTACAACCCTCATCATGACATAAGAAGGAATACTTAAAAGAAAAAGGGATCTTTTCTAGTGGTAAAAGCTCAGGTCCAAACAACGACTTCTGGATTGCTCTTTCCGCATAAGACCACTCATCATTCTCTTGAATTATACTGAAATCTAATACTTTCTTAGGTTTAAACATTCCCAATGATTTGTTAATCTGCTTTTGAAGTCTCAGGATTTCACACATTGAACTGCTTACTGTTGGCAATAGGTATTCTTTCCTCTTTTCCCAGTAAGGGTCATTTCTAGTATCAATAAAGCCCACCTTTTCTATGGAATCTGAATCAGGAATAAATGACTCAGGTCTCGGATCACTAATACGCTTTTTTACCTTTACTTCAGTAGCGTTGCATAAAAAATTTCAAGCACTGTCAAGCATTAAAATGTAAATTAATGGTTATCCCATTATATTCTAGATATGTTTCTTTTTAACAGTCCTTTTTCTCCCCTGTGGTTAAAGGAGCA
>DUQX01000019.1 GCA_012837615.1 Bacillota bacterium
AACAGCCCCTTGGACCGGTTTGCTGAACAAGTATCTCATTAAGATGTTAATCACGTTAATGAAAATGACTACTAATAAGGCTATACCGTTGAAAGAGTTAACATATTTGCTTGTTCTTTCAATTAATATGCGAGTTTTCTCCATTCCCTTTAAGCCTCCTTTTATTCAAAACATACTGGAACCCCATCCATAACGTTGTTGCCTGATATCTTCGTTTTACGATTAAATGTTAGAACCTCTTACAGCTTTAGAAAAATGTTGTGTTCCCTCACTATGCTCATTGTCCATATCCAAGGTTTGTTCGATTGTTGAACATAATGATTAATCAAGCTGAGCAGACGGTTAGTACTACAGCGGTAAAGTTTGACAACTTCTATTACCTTATTACCACTTTCATCAAGTCATTTATGTCTTCAATTTCTTGTAAATTTGACAGCATCTCAAATGATTTTGTAACTTTTTCGTTAGATAGCGCTTTAGAAGCACAGTTGGTATATTTTAATTTAAACTCTTCCGGTGTCAGTGGATTGTCTCGCATTCCTTTTGATATTAGTACTTCCTTATAAATCTCCCGTCCATCTTTTAACTTAATTAAAACACTCTTGGGATCAAATTCAGTGAAAGAACCCTGGCTAGGCATTGGAAATTTTACCATCCATTTCATCTTATCAATTAAACTCAAAACCTCTGGTTGATTTACCATTTCATCAGTAAAATGATCTAAATTAACAGGTCCAGAAATTAGTGCTCTTGCCACCGTGTACTCCAAACTAAATTTTCCTTGCAATCCCGTTTTTGGGCGATGATAAATAAGAGGAAGCTCGGCCACCGGATTAACTCCCAGCTCTATTTCCAAAATATCATCTAAGGAAAATTCATAGTTTTTCTTAATATCTAAAACAGCATCAATAGCAAAATGCGTTCCCCCGCAGGAAGGGTAAGGTTTAATCAACAAACCTTCGGGATTTGTTATAATAAAAGTTTTACCGAGATTATTAGTAATTTCTTTCCAATCCACTGTCTCGTTATGACCAAAAGCTTTAAAAAAACCTCTCTCCGCTTCAAATATATTAGAAATTGCCGTATATCCATCTTTAGCTAAAAGCACAGCCTGAATGCCATTGGCTGCAGCCTGTCCAGCATGAAGTGGTTTGGTCATAGTCCCGTTATTAGCCCTTATGCCAGAAGCTAAAGATGCAGCTATACCCAAGGAAATTTTTATCTGGTCAGCATTTAAATTAAGCAGCCATGATATAGCAGCTGCAGCACCTATGCTCCCTAAAGTACCAGTAATATGCCAACCCTGATCATAGTGATTTTTTTTAACCAACCATGGTATACAAGCACAAACTTCGAAGCCAATCACATAGGCTGTCAGAATATCCCGACCGGAAGCTCCTATGCTTTCACCTACAGCAAGAATAGCGGGAGCAATAGACACGGTTGGATGCCCATAAAATGCCATTGACCAATCATCATAATCTAAAGCATGTCCAATAGCTCCATTAACAAGTGCCGCCTGATATGTGGATGTTTTATAACCGCTGCCAATAATACTGGCCTGGGAATTTCCTCCCATTTTTTGAACATAGCGATGTAGTATCTCACAAAGATCTTCCTTAGAACCGGCTAAAGCTACACCAACAAAATCGGTAATTCCCATACGGGCAATATCAATAGCTGCTTGTGGAATATCTTCATAATTTGT
>DUQX01000136.1 GCA_012837615.1 Bacillota bacterium
ACGATTTCCATTAACCAGATTAAAGTTTCAATTTCAATCTCAGGAGCTGTGCCGGCACAAATATCAATATAATCCGCACCGGCTTCAGCCTGCTTGACGGCAAGGCCAACAATATACCCCCCGTCTTTTTTCTCGATAGCCCTTTTCACCCTTGGAATAGTCCCGTTAATTTTTTCTCCAATGATGATCATTATATAAATTCCCTCCTTTATAATAATATCAAAGCCGATAGACCGTTTTATGATATTTCGGCATAAACAGCCAAAGCCCTGCAACAAAAATTCTTGAAACTCTAAAAATGCCAGCAAAGCTGTTAACGCGTTATCGGCTGCGCGGTTCACCCTTCATGATATTTAAGTATTAACTCCAACGCTTGAGGAAAAAATAACCTAAAGGCACAGGTTAACAGGTTAATAATATCCGGAGCTGCTCGCCTTTTGAGCAACCCTGCCCTTGCTGCGGCTTATACGGTAAAACGGCGGGCATGAGCCTGCCGTTTTCCACTTTATAGGCAGGACGGGTAAATACTTGAAGAATATTTATCAGGAGTCTTGAATACCCTTTTCCCGAATTGAAACCCAACGTTTTTTATATGAGAACCACGGAAAAAAGCTTATGGAGGAAACCCAGGTGAACAATAAGTATGGCCAATGGAGATTATTAACACGCTATATTTTCTCCATTTTGCCACGGGTTGAAAGAGAACTAAAAAAATGGAAAAAACTCCTGGCAGCCACTCCGCCTTCCCCCCTGCGCCGGCAGGCTTTAAACAGCATCCACACCAAGCGCTTCCACTGCCAGGGAGGGGCTGTATATGCGCTGCTTAATCCTGAAGCGCAACGCCACCTGCTGCCACTGATCGTTTCCCTACAAACGATCAGCGACTACCTAGACAATCTTTGCGACCGTATAACATCGGGCGAGATCTCTTCCTCGAGCGACCGTATAATATCGGGCGGGATCTCTTCCTTGAGCGAACGCATAGCGTGGGATGGGCTTTCCTCGCTAAGCGACCGCGAAAAGGATCGCCTGCTGGAAAGGGGGTTTCGGCAGCTGCATTTATCCATGGCAGTAGCACTAAACCCTCATGCTCAAAATTTTTTGCAAGAAGATTACTATAAATATTACCCACTCCGTGAAGACGGGGGCTACCTGGAAGGGCTCGTAAACTACAGCCGCAAACACCTGTCCGCGCTTCCGTTTTATGGACAGGTGCAAAAAAAAATTATCATTCTGATAAATCTTTACTGCGATCTGCAAGCTCTAAAACACCTTTCCCCGCAATACCGCCGGCAATATCTTGAAGAATGGTTTGGAGCACATCAAAATAAATATCCTGATCTATTATGGAACGAATTTGCTGCGGCGGCAGGCTCTACGCTGGGGGTATTCGCCCTTTTAGCCTCAGCTTCACGCAAAAATATTTCCCTGGAAATGTCGGAAAGGATCTTCCACTGTTATTTCCCCTGGATCTGCGGCCTGCATATACTGCTCGATTACTTTATTGATCAGGAAGAGGACAAAAAAGAGGGGGATCTTAATTTCGTCTTTTACTATAAAAACCAGGAACACTGTTTCCAGCGCCTGGTTTTCTTCCTGGATAACGCCCTGCAGCGTACACGGCAGCTACCCGATTCAACTTTCCATCACACAGTAATAAAAGGTCTTTTGGCACTCTACCTTTCGGATCCGAAAATAAAAAAACAGGGGTTGCAAGCTACTGCGCACAAGCTGCTGGGGGCTGCGGGAGGAAAAGATACCCTGCTTATGTACCGCCTCTGCCTCCTATTACGCGCTGCCGGGAGCCTCTAGCCGGTGTTAGCTGTCATGACAAAATTACATATAGTTAAACACCATAGCGTTTTTTATTCGTACAGCTCAGAACCAAGATTACTGCAAAGAAAGGGCTGGAGACGACCCGGTCGATAGGGAATCGCCGCAGCTGTCATGATGAATCACTGCTCCACCCTGCTTCTATATTATTTTTTCCGCTGCAAAACATATCCGGTAATATCTTCCAGAATTGTTTTTGACGTGTTGTTTTCGAAATCCCTGAGGCACTCCCTGGCCTCCCTGGCGTATGAGGCCGCCTTTTCCACAGCTTTTGCAACCGGCCCTTCGATGCAGGCAGGTTGCTGAAAAAATTCCAGGCTTGCAGGCGAAAAGTCTCCTTCAAAGATAATCTCTTTGAGATAAGTCCCCCATTGGGGATCCTGCAATATATAGATAAGAGGCAGGGTAATAATTCCTTCCCGTAGATCATTTCCTAAAGGTTTTCCGGTTGCTGACGGGTCGCCGGTGATATCCAGCACATCGTCAATGATCTGGAATGCAAGACCTAAATTGCGCCCGTAAGCCTCAAGCTGCTGTAGAGCGCCGTCCTCAAGTTTCGAAAGGCGTGCACCCGAGCCGCAGCACGCTTCCATTAAGGCAGCGGTTTTGCGATAGATATTGCGCAGGTATTGTTCTTCTGTAAGCTGAAAGTTGTAAGAGCAGTTTCTCTGCTCTATCTCCCCTTCACACATGGTGCTCACAGCCCTGGTCAATAATTTATTCAGTTCAAAATCACCGCATAGCGCAAGCAATTCAAAAGCCCGGGCAAAAAAGAAATCCCCTGCGAGAACAGCAGAGCTGTTTCCCCACCCGGTATTCAGGGTCACCCTGCCTCTTCTTTCGGAAGATTCATCGATAATATCATCATGGATCAGGGATGCGGTATGAATTAGCTCTACGGCAGCTGCTGCTTTGATTAGAAGATAATCGTTGGCAGGCCTAAAGCCTGCGCTTAAAAGAAGCAATATGGGCCTGAGACGCTTGCCCCTGCTGCCGGTAATATGGTCCAGCAGTTCCTGCATTATAGGGACGTTGGAAAGGGTATAATCATGGAGAAGCTCCTCCGTTTCAAGCAGTTTCGGCC
>DUQX01000137.1 GCA_012837615.1 Bacillota bacterium
AGGCAAATTACGAGTATATATTTTTATTCAACATTAAAACTCGGACACGGGTGTTCTTTTTTCTCCACCCATGGCAGCTTATCCGTTCCATGGGTGTTTTAGTATGTTATAGTATTCAGCTTGTGTCAAAACTCCTGTTCCAAAATGGTCATCCAGGTTCTGGCATGGTTATACTCATCACCGGCGATACTGAAGATTATAGCTCTCAGAACCGGATTTTTTACCATGTTTGCCATTTGGACATACATGGCTACTGCTGAAAGCTCATCAGCAATAGCTTCCTTTACCAGGTTTTTGAACTCTTTATGGTTGAAATCCTTACGCGACATCATACTCTCATCGGGCATTTAGTACACCCCCTTTTATGTTTTGATAAGCGATAAGCTCTTTCTGTATAAATATATGCGGGGGCCTTTAACGATGTGATTTTGCTAATCTATAAACGATTAATCATATAATATACTATTTTTTAACCAATACACTTTTTTATCAAAGATGAATATATTACTAGCACATCGGTAATGCATAAAACGTTTTTTTTACATCTATACTTATATTTTTACAACTGTATTCCGGGGGTTTTTGCAAAAAAACATAAAATATAAAAAATAGCAGGAGGTGAGTATTTTGATAGCAAAAGAAATGCTCTATTTGATGGCCAAAGCTATTGAACATAAGTCGAAGAGTTTTATTTTTTATGTAGAGTTATCGAGAAATATATCTAATAAAAATTTTAGACGCATTTTAATAGAAATGATACTGCAGGAACAAAAGCATTTTGAAGCGCTCAACGGAATGATTTCACAGCTACTTGAAGGCAACGAGCAGTCTGCTATACAAGGATTGCTCACCGGAAACGTGGAAAACAAAAAAAAGCCCCTAGACTTAAGTAAAACGTTAAAGGAAGGGATTTTAGTAGAGGAAAAGATTGCTAGCAATACTGGAAATAGCGACAGAGTTATTGAAAATTCCTGGAGTATCGACACAATGATCTTAAATCAACTCATAAGAACCAAAAGTTTGCCTGAAAAGCCTAGTAATAAAGGCTTTGAAAACATACTTTTAACGGAAGAAAAGAAAAACATAGATAATGAGAAGTTGGGCGGCGATAGAATTACCGGAAAAAAAATACCGGCGGAAACCAGGCTCTTACCGGAAAAACGATTAATAGAAAAAGAAAATATCATTTCGGAAGAAATCCAATCACCCGGTACAATACATGAACGCCCCCAGAAACAAGGGGAAAACCCTTCCCGAAAAGAAGGATCTTCCCTCGAACAACGCTCGGATAATGCTTTAAAAGGAAGCGGAATACTGGTTTGGAATTTGGGAAAAACAATCAAAAAAAAACTATAATGTGATTAAACTGCAAAACCCCCTTTTATAAAATACCGTTTTAAATTTACGAAGCATCATATGAATTTTCAAGAATTTCTTTAGCATGCTCCCGTGTAAGCGCCCTTGGTGTAAAGCTTGTTCCCTTAAATAATTTTTCAGCTTGCAGCATATCCTGTTTGTCCGGAATTAAGGCTTTCATCTTCGGCATATTTACTTCCTTATAAAAATTACGTATAGTATTCCGCGCAATAATACCAATTTCCTCGGGAGTAGAATTTGCCGGCACTTCTGCCCCCATACATTCGGCAACAATCTTTACTTTATCGGCAATAACAGGTGCAATAAAATTCATAGATTCAGCAAGCAAACATCCTACTGCTGTTCCGTGGGGAATCCCATACCTTGCACCCAGAAGCGTACCTATATCATGAGGTATTCCTCCAAACGGTCCTCTCAGCGACATTCCGGCCAACGTGGCTGCCAGCGACATCCCTTCACGTGCTTCTATATTGGAACCTTCTCTGCAAGCAACAGGCAAATTCCTGGCAATGAGAGTTATCGCCTCTTTTGCCAACACTTCGCTAATCCTATTATGGGCTTTTGAGGTAAGTGCCTCGGCCGCATGGCATAGTGCGTCAAACCCGGTACTGGCCGTAATTCCGGAGGGCAACCCTACTGTCAGTTCCGGGTCAATTATTGCCATGCTGACCGAACAGATTATTGGCCACTTGACATGCTTTTCGGTATCGGTGATAATGCCTCCGGGCGTCGCCTCGCTTCCTGTACCGGCTGTTGTAGGAATAACAATAACAGGCTTCATATTGCGCTCATCTAGCGGTTCAGCATCGCCTCTGCCAAAATATCGATTAATGGGTGCCGGAAAAGTTAAGAGGATACGCGCACCTTTCGCCGTGTCCATGGAACTGCCGCCGCCAATACCCACCAAACCGTCAACTTTTTCAGCCAAACCTAATGCACCTGCTTCATTGACGATGTAGTCAGGCGGATCCGGTTCCACTTTATCAAAGAGAACTGTTTCAATTCCAGAAGCTTTGATATTGTCCAGAATCTTGTCCACTATACCGGCAGCCTTTATCCCCTTGTCGAAAATAACTAAAACTTTTTTGCATCCGAATTCTTTTAATTTTCCCCCTGTCAACTTTGATGTTCCACGACCAAAAAATATTGGATTAGGACTGTTGAAAACACTTGACATTATAATCCTCCCTTGTATTATTAATTCACAATTAAAGATATGGAACACCTTGCCCTAAAATAACTGCTTCTTATTAACAACACTAACTTAAATATACTTAAAGACTTATCATTCCGACACAGTTAAAAAGCCATGTTTCATACAGCCACAGTTACATTAATAGGGAATCATTTCGGGAAGCCCCGGCAATGCAGTGGTTAACAGCTTAGTCTTATCTTTACCAATATGATACATATCCCCGATCATTGTAAACGGCGCAACATACCCTTTACACCTAACCATAGGATGAACGGCATAGACCTCATCGGAAAGAATCGTCCATTCCATGTAATCTTTTTGATGAGGCCCAGCGGTTATATAAGGAGCATCCCCATAAGATATACCCACAGCATGCCCAAGTTTATCACACTCGAACCCATATTGATCAACGAGATTCTCAATCATTTTACCGGCATCGGTAATCTCAACCCCTGGCCTGAACTCTTCCAAGATCATTTGTCTCATATCAGCCCAGAGTTCAAACATTCTTTTATAAATACCCTTGGGTTTTTCCCACCAGTAAGCCCGTATCATTTGTGCACCATATCCTGCTTTTCTGGAAAACTCCGGTGAAAAGGTTACCGGGTTTGGCTTTTGAATAACCGTAGGGCCTGGACGGTTCGGGTAGGGAGCATCCGGACGTGTATGTATTAAAATAATCCGATCACCTACTCCATGATCATTTAAAACCTCAATCGCCTTACCGGCTGCCTCCTCTTCTGTCATCCCCGGCTTTAAATTCGCTAAAAAAACATAGTGGGCAAGATCTGAGATACGAATAGCGTTCTCCATGACAGCCAGTTCTTCCGCGCTTTTCGGACCACGTATTTCGCCAAACAACCTATGCGCTTCCACTAATTTTACTTTAGGGCATATTTCCAAAAATGTCTGATAATCAAACACCGGCCAAAAACGAAAACTATCTATCCCGAGCCGGCTGTTTTGCAATTTATTATTAATAATGTATTTGGCTACATCCACAGCCGGATTAATCGAAAGAATAATATTTTCCTCCGGAATCCAGCAGCCCTGCTGTGCTAAAAGCTGTGGTGTCTCCATACTGTTACTGGGGATAAAAAAGATGGGTTCTCCATCAACCGGGAAAAAGACCATATTCTTCTTATTGCCCCAAACCCGGGTCAGGTAATGGACAGGAACGCCCAGCTGGGTTCCACCATAAACAATAAGGCCCGAAAGCCCTGCTTCTATCAATCTTCTCTTCAGCAAGGAGTACCGCCGTTCCTTTTCTTTTAGGCTTAACTCCGGCGTCGGTGTATGTGACAACCCTTTTTTTTCATCCGCCATATTTTCCCCCAACCATAAAATCATTTATTTCCTTAAAAAAATAACTTTCAAGGCAACAGGTTTTTAGAAAAACCGCTATAACTTAACTCTCGGGAGTATTGAATACGTATCAAATATTGGCTAATTGTACCCCACCAGGAACAACTTTTTAGAAATAGCATTAAGTTATCGTGTTACTCAGCGCAAATGTCAGGCCAATGCCCCATTTTCCAGTTTTCTCTATATTATTGTATATTATGCAATTGGGTTAAGTCAATATATTTTTATTTTCGTCAATGCTTCATCAAGCTAAGCGAACAATCAGGTATTTTGCCTTATCTATTTCTTTTAGGAAATCGCTGTATTGGGATATATTGCTGCCCTGACGCTCTGCAAGGAAAACCCTCCCTGTCTCGGCCCTTCACTTTGGCTTTGATAAGGGCTATGAATATTGCCCACAGGCAACAACATCAAAGGAAACTCTCCCCGCAGTGTGATTATTTTATTATTAGTAACACCCGCTGCGCAAAAAAATAGCACGGTAATACAATAATTAAATTCGTGCTGCTTAATATATATTATCTTGCCTCAAAAAAAGGATTCCAGATTCCAAATTCTGTAATCCAGAATCTGGAGTTCAAAATAAATATTTGATAAAAGCTTTTCGGTATTCTAAATTCAGGATAACAATGTTCTATATCTGTGTATTATTAACATCATAATGGTAAAGCAATTATCTCTACATTTATTCGTTCATTATACTTATTCGTAATATTTGCTCGCCCTTTTACGATTCAAATTCCTTATTTAATTGTATATGCTTGAAGGTTCTTTTTCGGGTGGCATAGTCTTCAACCACATGACCGCTTCCCAGCAGCTTATACTTGTAAATAACCAGGCCGTCAAGCCCTACCGGCCCTCTGGAATGGATTTTGGAGGTACTAATCCCTACCTCGGCCCCAAACCCGTAGCGGAAACCGTCGCTGAAGCGGGTAGAGCAGTTCCAGAACACGTTCCCTGAATCGACATAATCCATAAACCGCACCGCTTTTTCCCTGCTGCCGGTGATAATGGCGTCAGTATGCCCCGACCCGTATAAATTGATATGGTCAATCGCCTCGTCGATCCCCGCAACAACCTTTATGGATAACTTATAATCAAGATATTCGGTTCTCCAATCCGCCTCCGCAGCAGGTCCAACGGAGATCAACGCCTGAGTTTTAGGACACCCTACCAGCTCGACCTCTTTTTCATCCAAATATTTTTTTACAACAGGTAAAAACTCCGGGGCCACCTTTTCGTGCACCAGCAAGGTTTCCGTAGCGTTGCACACCGCAACATACTGGGTTTTGGAATCTACAACTATCTTCACAGCCATATCCAGATCCGCATCTTCATCCACGTAGCAATGGCAGATTCCATCGGCATGGCCCATCACGGGAATCTTTGAATTATCCATAATATAGCGAACAAAGTCATTGGAGCCTCTGGGAATAATCAGGTCAATATAGCGGTCCATCTTGAGCATTTCATTTACATCCGCGCGCGTTTCCAGCAGTGCGGCCCAACTTGAGGGAATGCCTGCCTCTTCGGCAGCACTGATAATAATCTCGGCCAGGATGCGGTTAGTTTCCAGGGCTTCCGAGCCGCCTTTAAGGAGAACCCCGTTACCGCTTTTTAGACAGAGAGTCGATATCTGCACCAGAGCATCCGGCCTGGATTCAAAGATAACACCGATAACCCCAATTGGGCAGGTTACTCTGTATAGTTCCAGGTTATCATCCAGCCCGGTGGAAAATACCGTCCTGCCCACAGGATCTTCAAGCTTAATCAGGCTGTGGATACCGTCTATCGCATCTGAAATTTTTGCCTCATCAAATTTTAATCTTTTTAATAGCGGCGCGGATAAACCTTCTTGCTCGCTCCTCTTCAAATCCTCCTGGTTAGCTTTAATAATCTCAATTTTTCTTGCCTTTAGAGACTCTGCTATCTGAGCCAGAGCTTTATTTTTTGCCTCTGTTCCGGCAGCGGCCAGCTTGATCGAGGACTCCTTTACACGGCGCGCCAGTTCATCCATCAACATTATAGATTCCCCCCTCTTAATATATACGCATCTTCTTATTATTAATTGAACAGGAGTTAATCGTGGGCTATTCCGATACTCATACTGATGCTGATAACCAATTATCCGGCATATAATTATTATAACTATCCGGCATATAATATATAGTATTACCGGAGCAAACTAATGTCATTTTAATATTTCTTCCACATCACTGGACGAGGCCACTCTGAATAAGGGATACAGTGCATTACGACGATAAATATCCAGCATTTCTTTGTGAACGCTCTCGGAATGAGCAGCGGTGCAATCCTCGAGCAGAATTACTTTAAAATCATGGGACAGAGCATCCATAACCGTAGAAAGAACGCAAAAATTGGTAGCAATGCCGGCTACCGCACAAAGAGTGACACCTTGTTCGCGCAGCATCTTTTCGAGCCCGGTCCCGAAAAAGGCAGAGAATCGGGGTTTGGGAAGCCATGTATCCGCCTCCGGCATGTAGTCGAGAACATCGGCAATTTCGGCACCTCGAGTACCCGCCAGTGAATGGGGTTTCATACGACCTTTGAAGATAAAATCATCCTCATGAAAAGCATCCGTAGAGAATATCACCGGCCAACCCCGTTCCCTGAAGGTACCGATTAACTTGTTGATCGGTGGGACAATCTGCATTGCAAAGGGCGTAATAGGAAACGGATGCTCGGGATCCAAGTTATCTTTTACCAAGTCAATAATCAACAGACATGGCTTATCTTTGCTCAGGCATTCCATTTTTTTAAGCCCCCTTTATTCGTTCAAAAAGGCAATATCATCCCACGGGTGCCGGTACAGCCCCTGCTTGAGCCTTTTCTGGTCGAGATGGTGCCCAATCATGCCGATACTCCTGCCCAGGACAAACAGCCCGTTGAGAGCACCCATATTGATATATTCATTTGCTTCTTCCCTGGGCATCTCGTTGCGCAGCAAATCGGCAAAACAGACCCCGATGCACCCATCAACGTTCAGGATCAGGTTGTCCCTTTTTGCCGTGGTGATTTTCTCGACTTCCAACGCATAGTTCAGAAGTGGGGTCTCTTTAAAATTTTGCTGGGCATATTCTTTGATCAACGTTACACGCAAATCCGGATTATGGGTAGACTTTATCCTGTGACCGATCCCCTGAATATTCACGCCTTTTTTCTTCATCTCCGCAACAAACTGGGCGGGAGCCGTGCCTTTATCATACGCTTCGGAGATCATTTGCGCTGCACCGTCAATAGCGCCGCCGAAGCGGGGACCTATGGTCAGCATGCCGGACGCAAGGGACGATATCAAGTCTTTTCCCGCGCGTGTGGCTACGATACAGTTGTGCGCACCGGATACAGCAGGACCGTGATCAGCGGTAATGATCAGGCACATTTCGATGAATTTGAGCGCGTACTGCGGCATGAGACGCTTAAACCACAACAAACTGATTGCCCCGCCGATACCCAGGCCTTCACGTACTACCTGCGAAATGGTTTTGTTGCCGTAAAGACACTCTTCACCCCTGTCGTCCGAGATCGAAGAGACAAAGTTTGCCGGCCTTCTAATCATTTTTGATTTCAAAGCAACATCATAGTCTACGGGTATCTTCGGGATCTCCGGTTCGGGGGCAGGAATAATCACGCCCTCTTTTACCAGGTTTGTATATACTTTATTAATTAATTTATCATAATCATCGAAGGAATCGGGCACATAGGCACCGGCCTCTCTGAGCGCTTTATTCTTCGCATCCGCAGTCTCCATTTCAATATTTGCCTTTGCCCCCGCATGGCCAAACTGTACTTCCGTTTTAAAGGCCTTGGCGCAGGTACCGGTAACCCAGATGACCAGGGGCTTGGTGATCTTCTTCTCCTGCAGTGCCCTTACAATTTCGTATTCATCGTTTCCGCCTACTTCGCCAAGAGCAACGAGCATTTTAATGGCAGGATTTTTTTCAAATCGCAGCAGGTGGTCAACCAGCGTTGTCCCCGGGAAGCGGTCACCGCCGATAGCAATCCCTTCGTAAAGGCCGTCGGTATTTCTGGCAATAATATTGTAAGTCTCGTTAGAGAGACCTCCGGAATTGGATACGCAGCCCACAGAACCGGGCCGGTGAAGCTTTGATTCCAGGATATTCTCGATGGTGCCGCCCGTATTGCCGATTTTGAAAGCTCCGGCGACAATGCCACCGATCGTTGCTGGGCCGATAATCACCTTGTCAAGCTCTTTCGCCCTGGCAATAACCTCCTTCATCTTTCTCTCCGGCACGCCTTCGGCGATAATTACCACGGTTCTGATCTGAGGCAGCTCTAAGGCTTCCAATGTCGCATCTGCTGCAGATCTGAAAGAGGCAAAGTTGATCATCACATCGGCATCGGGACACTTCTCAGCCGCTGTCTGCATGGATTTATATACGGGCAGGAGTATTTCTTGCGAACCGAAGAAAAACTTGGAATAGCTATCGGAACCTGTGGGATTAATTATCGCCGCAACAGAGGGGATCTCCCTTTTGGAGGCATAATCAAAGTCAAGCATCCTCTGCACTGCTTTTGTCTGCATATTATAAATAAACGCACGTGTAGTCCTGTCAAAGAGTACGTAATCGGGCTTTTTAGCAGTTGTTTTCATTTTAGTTGCCCCCCTTCAGTGCGAGTTTTACAATTTTCGTCATATGGGCTTCCGGGCCGTATACCTCAATGGGCACCCCAAGCGACTGGCCGAGTTCTTTCATCTGCCTCAGGCCTTCTTTGTAGTTGGGTCCGCCTCTGCGCACAAATATTTTCACCTTGTTATCGATTAATTTCTGGCGGTACTCCTTCAGTGCCCTGATAATCCCTTTGAAAGTGCTGGCAACATCGGTAAAGTTGGCTATAGCACCGCCGATGAGCAAATATTTTCCCTGGGGGTCTTTTTCTCTTGTCATACAATCAAGAATGGTTCGAGCATACTTATAGGTAAATTCCTCATTGGGGTCACCGGAATATTCGCCATAGTTAGCCATCTCTTCCATATAGCCGAGATCTGTAATAGTATCCGCATAAATCACCGATGCACCTCCGCCTGCAACCATGGTCCAGACCCTTCCTTTGGGATTGAGGATGGTAAGCTTGAGGGAAGAACCGGTCTTGGAGTCAAGTTCTTCTATGTAAGCTTCTTCCTTTGTCAAACTCCTTCCGAATGGGGAAGGAAATACAATTCCGCCCCATTTCGACTTGCATAAAAATTCGGCAGTGCTGTCCAGCCTGGCTGCCAGATCAAGAATATGGATTCGGCCATCCACAACAACCAGCGGGTTAATCTCGAGATAGGCAAAATGGCAATCCGCATAAAGCCTGAAAAGTACTTCTATGAAACCGGCAACTATACCCTTACGTTCATCGTTTAAATACCCCAGCAAGCTCTTCTCAATGTCGCCCGCTGAAGGGAAACTGCCAATCGGCACCAGCATTTTTTCCGCCTTTTCATCAACATCGCCGACATCGACACCCCCCCGATGGTAAAAGAGAATGTTATCCCCTTCCCTCACAGAAGTAATCGCCACATAGTACTCATCATCTTCATCATGTTTTATAAAAGGCTCTACGATAAAATGATCCAGTAAGCCGGTAACGCCGTCTATAGTAATTTCGGTCTTCATTCTTTCCGAAATCCACCCACGCGCTTCGTTCCAGCTCGCATCAAGCAGAAGCAGGTTATTTTTTCCACGCCTTTTTATCAGCTGATCCGGCTTCACCACGACTTTGGTCGATTCCAACCAGGGATACTCCTTTGGCAACGCATCAAGATCTGTTTCAGGACCTACAGAAATAAAATTATCTTCCACCATATATTTTCTGTCGCCGTAATCTTTCAGGAGGCGGGCAATCATTTTCTTGCCTTGCGCCTCTCTAATAGCTTTTTGTGCCATAAAATTCCCCTTTACATTATCTTTTTAGTTGTGAGGCAATTGCATCAATAAACTCTTCCGTACCAACAGGGCTTTCCGGTTTTGGCTCGGCAATACGCGCCATGTCTCCGGTCATAATACCACTTTCGATTGTCTTAATTGTAGACTCTTCAAGTTTTTTTGCAAACTCAACAACATCAGGGGTACCGTCAAGCTCACCGCGTTTTTTCAAACAGCCTGTCCAAGCAAATATAATCGCCGTGGGGTTTGTCGAAGTTTTCTCTCCAGCTAGATACTTGTAATAATGCCTCTGAACTGTACCGTGAGCTGCTTCATATTCAAAATATCCATGCGGTGAGACCAGCACCGATGTCATCATCGCCAGGCTGCCAAATGCCGAAGCAACCATATCAGACATAACATCCCCATCATAATTTTTACATGCCCACAAGAAACCGCCCTCACTCTTCATTACCCGCGCCACCGCATCATCTATTAAAGTAAAGAAATAGGTAAGATTAGCTTCTTCGAATTTTTCCCGCCAGTTTTGCTCGTATTCATCGGAGAATATTTCCTTGAAACGGGCATCGTAGGTCTTGGAAATGGTATCCTTGACAGAAAACCAGAGATCTATCTTCTGATCATAAGCGAAGGTAAAACACGCCTTTGCAAAGCTTCTAATTGAAGAATCCAAATTATGAATCCCCTGAAGAACTCCCGGCCCGTCAAACTCCTGCACGGTCATACGCTGTATCTCCCCGCCGTTAGCGGGAGTGAAAATTATCTCTGCTTTTCCCGGCCCGGGAATTGCCAGCTCTGCATTCTTGTATACATCCCCATAAGCATGGCGGCCAATTACAATAGGCCTGGTCCATGTTCTTACCGCAGGCCTTACGTTCTTTACCAGAATTGGGCTGCGAAAAACGGTACCATCAAGCATAGCCCGTATTGTTCCATTGGGGCTTTTCCACATCTGCTTCAGGTTATATTCATCAACCCTGCTTTTATCCGGGGTAATGGTAGCGCACTTCACGCCAACCCGGTACTTTTTAATAGCTTCTGCCGCATCACGGGTTATCTGGTCATCAGTCTCATCTCTTTTGGAAATATGAAGATCGTAATATTCCAGATCCATATCCAGAAAAGGATTAAGCAGCTTGTCCTTTACCATCTTCCACATGATACGGGTCATTTCGTCTCCATCAATTTCCACGATTTTATTCTCAACTTTAATTTTCCTCATTATAATAACTCCTGTTCCATTAATATAAATCAGACTTCAGAATTCAGCAGTCAGAATATAAGGAGTTGATAAATTGTTTCCCTAATCTGACTACTGGCTTCTGACTCCTGATTTTTCGATTTCCTGCTTTTTTTATTGTTACATATTTTGTCTGCTAATATAGGCCAGAGTTCCGCCAGCCTTAATACGTAGAACTTCCGAAGAAGTCATAGCATGCTGAACCGGTATCTCAACCCCCTTTGTCAAATTTTTAAGCACCAGATCGCCATTATCAAGATCGGCTGTCCTGATCTGCAATTCATCATCAGGGTCAATCCTGTTATAATCTTCGGCGTTCTTAAAGGTTAATGGAATGATGCCAAAATTAATCAGGTTTGCCAGATGAATCCTGGCAAAAGATTTGGCGATAACACCTTTTATCCCGAGGTAGGAGGGGCATAACGCAGCATGCTCCCGCGAACTGCCCTGACCATAATTTTCACCGGCAATAACAAAACCCCCGTTTTTTTCCTTTGCTCTCCGGTAAAAATCAGGATCGACAGGTTCAAAAACATGCTTGGCATACTCGGGAATATTTGAGCGCAGCGGGAGATAGATGCCTGCAGGCATGATAATATCGGTAGAGATATTATCTTCCAGCTTTATTAATACCCGGCCATCCACTATTTCAGGAAGTTCGCCGCGCAGCTCGATGGGTTTGATATTCGGACCGCGGATCAACTCTACCTTTTCAGCCTCTTCTTTTCCCGGCGGTTCAACAATAAGGGCATTCTGCATCCTGAGTTTCTCCGGCATCAGTATCTCGCGCAGCTCTCCCATAGTCCGGGGATCAGTAATAACACCGGTAAGGGCGCAACTTACCGCTGTCTCGACGCTTGACAAATAAACCTGCGCATCCGCAGTGCCGGAACGCCCTTTGAAATTGCGGTTAAACGTTCGCACACTAACAGCGCCGCTTCTAGGAGCCTGTCCCTGACCGATGCAGGGACCGCATGTACATTCAAGGATACGCGCACCTGCAGCAATAAGGTCGGCTAAATATCCCCGCTCCGCCAGTTCGCAATATACCGACATCGATCCCGGGGACACGGTTAACGAGACCTCCGGGTTAACCCGCTTCCCTTTCAACATATAGGCCGCGGTCACCAGATCTTTGAAAGATGAGTTTGTGCAAGAACCGATACAAACCTGATCAACCTTCGTCCCTTCCACTTCTCTCACCGGCACGACATTACCGGGGCTGTGGGGCTTTGCAATAAGGGGCACCAGTTTGTCGAGATTTATTTCAATAACTTCATCATATTCGACATCTTCATCTGCCTCCAGGCGTACCCATTGCTCCTCACGCCCGACACAGCGCAAAAAATCCAGCGTTACCTCATCAGAGGGGAAAACCGAAGTCGTTGCACCGGTTTCAGCACCCATATTGGTAATAGTCGCTCTTTCGGGGACGCTAAGTGTCTTTATGCCAGGCCCGAAATATTCCAGCGCCTTGCCCACACCGCCTTTAACGCCGAGAATTCTCAGCACCTCCAGGATAACATCCTTTGCTGCAACCATGGGCTTTAACCTGCCGGTTAGTTTAATTCCTATTACCTTGGGCGTTTTTAAAAAGAAAGGCTCACCCCCTATCGCCAGTGCAACATCCAGCCCGCCGGCACCGATACCCATACATCCGATACCGCCGGCTGTTGGCGTATGGCTGTCCGAACCGAGCAGGGTCTTTCCGGGCTGCGCAAAACGCTCCAGGTGGACTTGATGGCATATGCCATTGCCCGCTTTGGAGAGGATCAAGCCGTACTTAGCCGCCACACTCTGCAGATAAACATGATCATCCGCATTTTTGTGATCCATTTTCAATGTATTATGATCAATATAACTGACGGATAATTCGGTTTTGGCACGGTTAATTCCCAGCACTTCTGCTTCCAGATACGCAACCGTACCCGTAGCATCCTGTGTTAATGTCTGATCAACTCTGATACCGATTTCTTCTCCTGGTTTTAATACTCCTTTTATTAGATGTTGTGCCAAAATTTTACCTGTTACCGTTTTCAACAGCTTCGGTTCGGCACCATGAAGAACTTTTTTTGTATCGTTCATTTTATCCCTCCCTTGTGAAAATAATAACTTAATTATCTAATTATTCCGGTTTCAAAGTAAATTGCCACCATACAAGTCGTTTGTTAGCTATTATTAGCCTAATTATTACAAGGGTTAACCTATATGATATAGAGTTACAAAAGAAACCGTTTTTTTAGATAAAAATAAAAAAACCGCTAATTTATAAGCTTTAAGATAAAATTATTATAGCAATTTGTTTTAATGTATGTCAACGATAAAAATATTCGCGCACTACTTTGACAGCAAATAAAAGGAAAAAAAGCCGCAAACCTTGTAACTATAGGGTTTACGGCCTTTATGTATTTTTTCAGAATCATGTAGGAACACACCCATTTTTTGCGGTTGGCCGCGGTTGACCTTTGATTATCTGGATATTCATTTCTTAATATCAAATTTTATCCTCAAAATACCCTTTCCTTTTTTGTGCGATAATCGTATTGCAGGTATACATCAGCCGGCCTATCCTGGAGGTAAACGTAATCAAAAGAATTGGAATTCCGGCGTTGCATTTTTGCGTAATGATCGCGTGCTTCCTGCCGGCAGCGGAGACAACACTGAATAGGGATGCTGATGCAATAAACCCTATGGCGGCCCTTCCTAGCGATAGCAGCTGATTCTATTAATAGATAACCCGGGCATTCAGCACAAACTTTTAAAGTTTCCAGCTGTGTCTCCCTAATCTGGTCGGTATCATAATAAATTTGGCGGTGCCGCTGGAGCAAAGAGCCGGATCCCTGACGGCGGGTTTTCTCCGCCAGTTCTTGTCGGAGCCGAAAAATGCCTGTTAGCTCGTGTACAATATCCTCAAGCCTTTTCAAATTGCCGCGCTCCTCTTTAAAGATATCTTTCCTGTAATCAGGCTCATATAAATTGGAGTAATCTATGCCTGCCATGGCCATAATAATTCCCAGGTTAACATAGGGCAGAGCCGTTTCGACCGAATAACCTCCCTCCAGCACGGCGATGTCAGGAGAAAGCTTCTCATTTAGAAGAGCATAACCGCGGGCAGAAAAAGCCATATTGGCCAGCGGATCGCTGTAATGATTATCTTGTCCGGCAGAATTTACTATCAACTCCGGCTGAAACTCATCCAGTACCGGAAGCACGAGATTATCCAGGACATAAAGAATCCCTTCGTCGGTAGTTCCCGGCGGCAGGGGCACATTCAATGTAGCCCCCGCAGCCAGCGGGCCGCCTATTTCATCTGTAAATCCGCTGCCGGGATATAGAGTACGGCCGTCCTGGTGAAAAGAAATAAAAAGAACATCCGGGTCATGCCAGTAGATATCCTGCGTACCGTCTCCGTGGTGGACATCGGTATCCACAATGGCAATGCGCTGCAGGCCGTACTTTTTACGCAGGTATTCAATCATCACGGGCTCGTTGTTAATATTGCAAAAACCGCGGTTACCGTGAACTACCCGCATCGCATGGTGCCCCGGCGGCCTGACCAGGGCAAAACCGTTTTTTATTTCGCCGCTCATCAGCGCGTCGGCGATCACCAGCGCACCGCCGGCAGCGATCCGGTGCGCCTCCGTAGCCTGTGTCTCAACATCGGGCACGCAAAAATGCACCCGCGCGATATCTTTTAATTCTGCCAGCCGCGGCTGGTACTGGCGAATCTGGGGAAGATCCATGATACCTTCTTCAAAAAGCTGATCCCTGGTATAGAGCAGCCTTTCCTCACGCTCGGGGTGGGTTGGAGAAATGGCCCAGTCAAAAGCCGGGAAAAAAACCAGGCCGGTCTGCCCCTCCCCTGCCGTTCTTTCATTTTTTCTAACCTCTTTCTGTATATCCTGTTTGTCTCTCATGAATGCATCTGCACCCCTTTAAATTCATCGATAATACCGGAGGTAATCTGCACGCCGACATCAAACAACTTGCCGACCGTTGACCAGCCCCGGATCATATTAAACTGCTCTTCCAAAAAATATTCATAACGGTCCGCGTAGCGACCGATACCTCTTTTTTTCGCAATAATTTTCAACTGTTTTCTAGCCAGCTCTTTGGCATCCTCTAGCTGAAAACCGGAGCTGATTCGGCCGCTGATCCCTTCTAAATTCAAATAATAAGACCGCTGCTCCGTATCGGCATGCAAAAGTAATGTAAGGGTCGGCCGCGCCACAGCTGCACCCAGGGCATTGGCTACCGGTGAATAGTGGTGAACCAGGGCCTGGCATCCCAGGCTGTCTGCTAGGGAGGGAATAAAAGCCCCGGCTGCTGCACCGATCCCTACAACGCGTTCCAGTTTAACCTGCCGCTTATGAATAATCTCCCATATTTTGTAAGCCGGTTCCTGTTCCCAGGATTTAAACATTTCCTTAATGCTATCTTTCAGCTGATCGTTTACTCGTGAAACTATTGTTTGGGCAAGCCCCCTTACCGTCAACCCCGCCTGGCGGGATACCTCCTCTAAAGCTTTCCTGGAAAGGGATAAGGAACCGAGCTTCCCCTCTTCGAGAATATTAATTGCATCGGTAGGAGTTGCTCCCGGCCCTCCAAAACAAGCCGCCGGGCCCAAACGATCCGGACCGATAACAATCTTGTTTCCTACCCACCGCACAGCGCTGTCTCCTCCAAGGGCAATCGAACGCACGGCAAAAGAGCGCACATGGGTATAACGTCCGCCGACGACCGCTCCCCGTGAAGCATAAAGCGGTTTCCCCTCCAGGATAAGCGCCAGATCAGTAGTAGTACCGCCGATATCTACAACCACAGAAGTGTACCTGTCCATGGTCAGAGCTAATGCTCCGATAACGCTGGCTGCCGGCCCGGAAAAAATTGTCTCGCAAGGACAATCCAAAGAAACGTTTAGAGGCATCGTCCCCCCATCCGCCTTAAGAATATTGATCGGAGAAGTAATCCCCCGCTCGCGAATAGATTTCTTGATACTGGCCGCAAAACTGGCCCATTTATCCCTGGTTACGGCAGTATAGTAAGTAGTTGCTGCCCGCCGCAAGAAATTAAGCTGACCCGACACTTCAAAACCCCTGATCACCTCCAGTTGAGGGTACCTTCCCTTTAAAATCTCCTCCACCCGGCGCTCATGACTGTCGTTCCTCTGGGAAAATTTACCAACCACAGCAACTTTACCTATACCTTCAGCTACAATAAGCTTTCCGATCTCCTCAATCTGCGCCTCATTCAGCGGTTCCGTATTCCGCCCGCGAAAATCCGTGGCTCCTTCGGTGATATATGTGTGGGGGAAAAACTCCATCTGTCGAATATTAAGTCCCGGGCCGGGAATCAAAACCAGCGCTGCCCGCTCTCCACCGCCGGTAACCAGAAGGTTTGTGACCAGCGTAGTGCTGAGCACAACCTGTGTTATATTACTTTTAATTTCGTAATTTGTTAAATCCTGGAGCAAATCGTCCAAAACTGCAAAGATAGAATCCTGCAAGTCGTCCTTTTTCGTCGGATGCTTAGACGAATTAATTATCCTTCCTTCGGAGCAGAGGATCCCATCGGTAAAAGTGCCGCCTACATCAATCCCGATTAACATTTTTATTCACCTCTTGCCTTACATTTCGATGCCAACGCGAGCCATAACGCCCTGATCTATATAATGCTTGACGCAGCGCATCTCCGTAACCAGGTCCGCCCTCTCCAAAATTTCGTCCGGAGCACTCCTTCCGGTTAGGATTAACTCCATACCGGGGGGCCTGCTCTCTATTAGCTTGCAAACCTCCTCCACCGTAAGCAAGCCTCCGTGCAAGGCAGCCATTATTTCATCCAGAATCAACACGTCGCAGGCATGGTTTTCCATTACTTCATACACTTGTCTCAACTCAGCTCCAACCTTCTTTTTCAAGGCTTCTTTTTCTTTCTGATCTAAGTTAAAGAAAAACTTTTTAGTCTCCGCTAATCTAATAATTTTAAATTTACCTTTGAGGCAAAGGACACTCTTCAGTTCCCCGCTTTCAAACCCCTTTAAAAACTGAAACATGATCACATTATATCCTCGCCCAACAGCCCGTAATCCCAGGCCCAGCGCTGCAGTAGTCTTGCCTTTTCCGTCCCCGGTATAAACCTGTACAAAGCCCTTATTCATCTTTTCCCCCTCCCCCAAACTTCCTTCTAATCTTAATAATTCCCCAAAAAATTCGGAATACCTTTACTTTAAAAACGTGAGTATAAATCCTCTTAAATTAAACGAAGTTACAGCCGATAAATAATTAAGAAGAAAAGTATCTATATAAAAACAAGATAGTACGAGGAGGAACTAGTATGACCAAATGTTTAAGAATACCCGTTTTTTTATGTACTTTTTTTCTGATTTCGTGCCTGTTTCTTTTCCCCTTATCGTCTGCTGGGAGGGCCGGGGCAGAAGAAGGAATTAAAGTAAAAATCAACGACAAATTTCTCTCATTATCTCAACCTCCGATTCAAGTCGGGGTGACAACCCTGCTTCCCTTTCGGCCCATCTATGAATTCCTTGGCGCTACCGTTTTATGGGACAAAAGTAACAACACGGTTTCAGCTTCGAGGGGAGCCATAAAAGTAGAACTGCAGGTGAAAGACGGAATCGCCATAATAAACGACGAGAAAGTAATTCTTAATGTTTCACCCCGTATTGTTAATGGAACTACAATGGTCCCGGCATGGTTCTTTGCTGAAAGTATTGGGGCACAGGTAGATTGGGATGCAGAGCAGCAGGTAATCAATATTTCCCTGGCGTCGGTCACCGGGATTTCCCTGGATACAAGGGAGCTGACCCTGGAAGAGGGAGAAACAGAGATGATTGCAGCCACAGTTTTTCCGGATAATGCGGTAAACAAAAATATCAAATGGAGTTCTACCTTATCATCCGTTGCCAGCGTACATAAAGCCAGCGACACAGAAGCCGTTATCTCTGCCGTTAACCCCGGTACTGCTATTGTCATTGCAGCCACAGAGGAAGGCAACTTCGTTTCGACCTGTAAAGTGAAGGTAGAACAAGCATATACCCCCGTAACGGGGATTTCTCTTAATAGAACCAGCTTAACCCTGGTAGAAGGCGGGGCACCGGCAATTTTAATCGCAGATATTACCCCGAATACAGCTACAAATAAAAATATTGCCTGGAAATCCAGCAATAGCGGTATCGCCTCCGTCCACAGGCAAACTGTTAACCGCGGTATAATAGCACCGTTGAAAGCGGGGAATACGGTTATTAGCGCCATTGCAGAAGATGGAGAATTTGTTTCCGTTTGTACGGTAACGGTGCTGCCAAAAGATGAAGATTAAAAACCCCGGGGCTTAACCATAAGGGCTTCAGGGCTTCTTTCCCGGGGAGCATTTTATTTTCCGGTATAAGTATAATTTTGCTTTTACAATTTACTGTTACAATTTAATTGTTCAAAAATCTCTCGGGTGAGTATCGGGTACGTGCTTCCGGGTAGTTAGACCGTTCCCAGGTATGGGTAGCCGATATCTGTTCATCAGTGCAATTATAATAATCATAACGGATTTGGTTCGGGACATCGGGAACAGCATCGTTCCAGGTAGCGTCGATATGGTACCAATCCCCATCCAGATTGACCATATTCCAGGCATGGTTTTCTCCTCCCGCCTCCCCGGTGATAATACGCGTGGTGATCCCGGCTTCATCGAGCATTTTGTATAGAAGCAAGGCATAACCCTGGCAGACAGCCTTGCCTTTAGCCAGCGCAGCATAGGCGGAATGTTCCCGGCAGTTTAAATCATAAGCAACATTCGAAACCAGATAATCATGCACGGCTTTTGTTTTCTGGTGGTCGTTCATCCCCGGAGTTAAAATTTCCTGCAGAATACGCTCCACCTGCCGTTCAACATAATTTTCTTCCTCCCGTGTTGCCAGGTATTGAAAACGGAGATTTAAAAGCAGATCGCCGCCAGCCCCGCTGGACCAGCTTATATTGTAGCTGCGCTGGGAATAACGAAGGTAATCATCTTCAGCTAAGATATCTTCCAACATAGTCTCCAGGTCATCGGGCATTTTCAGAGCTTTCCCGGAATAATGTATCTCCAGGGAGGAAACCCGCCCCTCGAGCGCGCCGGCAAGAATTCGCCGCAGATCAGCCGGAGTAGAAGCAGATTTTGTCTGGTATTCCTGGAAAAGCCCCCCCGTCCTGAGTGACATATTGTTGTTTTCCAGGGGAAGGTCCCGCTCCAGCTCCACAGTATAGAGGTCCCCGGTTTCCACGTTCTCCAGCTCCACTTGTGAAATATAAAAAGAACGTGCCGGATCGTCGGCATAACCCGGCCATATTTGAACGGCAAGTCCAAGTTGAACAGGCCCGGGGTCTTTACAGGTTACCGTATAAAAAGCTTCTTCCTCGTCTCCGACCCGATTATTGCCGGAAATGGAATACCAGCAAAAAGTACCGGGCGGGAAGATACGATAACCCACTTCCCGCAGACAGTCGAGGGGTTTACCCCCTTCGTGTACTACAGTAAAGCTTTTTACCCGCCACCCGGCAGTATAATTTAAAATTGTGAAATACCGTTTGGCCGGAGTGCGCAGCAGCTGCCCCCCGGAACCGGCTTCGGCGGCAACAAGCCCGTTGCCGCTACAAAGGGGGAGCCTCTGAGGGCTGGTGATCACTTCGGCGCCGCGCGATATGAGTTTATCCAAATCACGTCGGGCAGCTTTCCCCTCCGCCAGTTCCAAAAAATTGTTCTTCAACTCCAGCCACTTAATATTGCGCAACCTTAGCAGAGGCTTAATCTCTCGCAGCCGGTTATTGTTTAAATCCAGGTATTGTAGCTGACGCAATCCCCCAAGGGCACTTGGATCCTCAACCCGGTTGTTGGCCAGAGATAGCCATTCCAGCTTTGTCAATCTCCGCAACGGTTCCAGTTTGCCAATCTGATTGTTGCACAGCTCCAACCACTGCAGCTGCCTCATATTTGAAAGAAAACTGATATCGCTGATGCAGCCGTCTGCCAGCATCAGTCTCTGCAGCCGAGTAAGCACGGCCAGCGGCGCTACATTGCTACTATCGAGATTTCCGCTCAAGAAAAGACCCTCCAAAGCCTTCAGGGACGCCAGGGGTGTCAGCTCACGGATTTCATTACCTTCAAGATGCAGCTCGCGCAGGTTTGCCAGATTTTTTAAAGTAACAATATTTTTAAGGCGGTTGTAGCTGAGGTCAAGTTCCTCTAAGGCTGCCAGGCCTTGCAGGGGGCTTATATCGTTAATCCTGTTGTTGCCCAGGTTCAAAACCCGCAGATTGCCTAGGCTGGACAGGGGACCTAGATCTTCAATTTCGTTCTGGTACAGGTTCAGGCTTTCCAGGTTAACAGCATATTCCAAACCCGTTAAACTGGCAATGTTCTGCCTGCCGGCATCCAGAACCCTCAATTGGGCAAAGTCTGCTGCCGTAAGCAACCCTGTGGGACGGTTCAGTTCCTGACGAACCACCGCTTCGAGCTGTGGATCGGAAAAGTGAACAATCTCCTTGGCCGCTGTTGATACAGGACAAATGGCAAAAAAAAAGGTAACGAATAAAAAAAACGTTATGAGCATTCTCCTGAACGGGCGTAACCCGACGCTTTGTAAAAGCATGTTTATTCTCCTTTCACGCCTCTATCAAGAGGGTTACGGCAGGCGATAGATGGTTAATATGTAATTGCGATAAAGATAATTATCGGGTGAGACAGCTATCGTAACCTGGTTTATGCCGGTAACAAGGGGCACTGTCCGGGAAACGCCGCTGGAATTAGCCGTCCCGTTTATGCGCAGATAATCCGAAGTATCATCAAGAACAACTGTCAGGTTGACCCAGTTCGTATCGTTGTCTACAACCATGGTATAAGGCATGTTATCGGGAGTAAGATTCAGCTTCATAGTGCTGCGCGTTATCGAGAAACTGCTAAAAAGAGCCTCATCAGCGGAAAGGTGGCCGGTCTCGGTAACGGTTAAAGAAAATTCCTTCTCCTGGCGGGTATAGCGGTCATCGGTAACGCGAACAGTAAAGGTGTAGGACCCTGTTGAGCTAGGGGTGCCGGAGATTACCCCTGAACTGCTCAGCCTCAACCCCGGTGGCAGGCTGCCTCTCACCCGTGACCATCTGTAGGGTGTGGTGCCACCGCTGGCCTTAAGGGAAAAAGAATAGGAGGCCCCTTTTCGCCCCCTGGGTAAAGTCTCTTTGCTGTCAATGGTCAGAATGCTCTGGCCTGCCTCATATACAGTCATGGTGAAATACTTGCTTTTAACGTAGCCATCATCATCGGTTACGCGTATGGTCACGCTATAGTTTCCCGTTGTGGTAGGGGTGCCGGAAATTATTCCTGAACTGCTCAGCCTCAACCCCGGTGGCAGGCTACCGCTTTCCAGCAACCAGGTATAGGGCGCTATGCCACCGCTTGCCTCCAGAGAGGTGGAATAGTATAAATTACGGTTAGCCCCGGGCAAATAAGAACCGGTAACAATCTCCAGGGAGGCGGATTTGCCCGAGGAGCTGATGTAACCATTTATAATAGAGGGAGTATCCCCGCCCTTACCAAACAAGCTCAGGTTTTTTACAGAAAGGGCTGTACTACCCTTAGCCTCAACCGTAAAATAAATGCGAAATAACCCCCCGTCCCCTGACAAAAGGTCAGCGCGGTCGTTAAGCCATAATATAGAAATTTTTCCTTCATCCGCGTTGCTTAAATCCGGGTCAAAAGTATCGCAATCTGCAAGCAGTTCTCCCCTGATTACACGTGTAGCAACGACGATATCTGCATCATATTCCAATTCAAAATAGCATCCGCTGAGTTCATGGGAATTTTCGACAGAAATATCAATAATAACGGTTGAACCCGTTTTAACTCCATAGGCCGAATCTACCCGGAAGGTTGTATCCGCAGCTCCGGCAACAGAAGTGCTGCATAACCCAATTAAACAGACAATGAAGAACATGAATATAGCAGTTTTTAATTTTATTAATGAGGCTTTGGAAACTCCGCTTATTTCTTGCATTGCAACCCCCAACTTATAATATTGCCCTGAAGGGATATTCTCAGACATCTGCCCTCTTATGTCTGCCCCTCCACAACCTTTATATCGGCACCTTTCAAAAAATTTAAAGAAGCAACTTTTCTTTTTCATAGAATTGCCTTTCCAGTAACATGATAACCATCAAAACTTTTAAAAGATATACCTCGATATACCTCATTTCTTGTCGATTACTTTTAATGCCGGAAAAGGGTTTGCCTTTTGTTTGGTGAATTATGATATTATGAATATCGTTCACACCGAAAACATACGCCGTACAGTTTTAATAATAGCCTGGCCGGTTGTTCTCCGTACATTTTTAAACACATTCGTTCAGATGGTTGACATGATCATGGTCGGCAAACTGGGAGCAACTGCTTTAGCCGCCGCCGGTCTAGGGAACCAGGCTTTCTTTTTTACCATTTCCGTTGTTCAGGCCTTCAGTATCGGGACTACCACCTTGGTTGCCCAGGCTGTAGGGAAAAATGATATGGAAACAGCTAAAAGAATAGCAGGACAATCCCTGGTGGCAGTTCTTTTAACCACTTTCTTGCTGAGCGTTATTATCGTAACTTTTTCGAGACAGATTATCAACGGAATAGTATACTTTATGCCTGAAAAAGACCTGGAGATGATTAACCTCGCCAGCCAGTATCTGTCTATCGTTGGAATTTCCATTTCGCTGCGTTTCACCATACCCATTGTAAACGCTATCTTTCAGGGAGCCGGGAACACCCGTACCCCTCTTTACCTGATGATCTTTTGTAATCTGATTAATGTGGCGGGTAATTACTTATTAATATTTGGCGTCGGTCCTTTTCCGGCACTGGGAGTTCAAGGGGCCGCAATAGCTACATGCGGAGCCGGCTTGCTGACCGGTGTGCTGGGAATAGGGCTGCTTTTTAGCCGCTTTTCCCCGGTACCGTTACAGTTTGAAATCCTGGAGCTTTTCCGCCTGCAAAAACAGGTTATCTCCGGGGTTCTTTCTATAGGCATTCCATCTGCAATCGAGCAGACAGGAATCCATATCGCCCAGATAGCCTTTTCCATGATCGTGGCTTCCCTGGGAACTATGGCTATTGCAGCTCAACAGATCATGCACACTGCATTTACCATGATCAACTTGCCCGGTATCGGTTTTTCCATGGCTGCCACCACGCTTGTAGGACAATTTATCGGGGCAGATAAAAGAGAAGAAGCATTGAAAAGCGGTATGGAAACAGCTCGTTTGGCCTTAATTTGCATGTCCGCCGCAGGCCTTTTATTCATTATTTCGCCTCAATCCATTATTTTTCTATTTACAAAGGAAACTGCAGTGCTTGAATTGGCCCATACTCCGTTAATTCTTCTTGGTCTTGCCCAACCAGCCATGTCATTTGTCAATTCTTTAACCGGAGGGCTGCGAGGCGCGGGAGATACCCTCTGGGCGATGTATCTTACCTTGCTAAACATGCTGGGTGTGCGTCTGCTGCTTACTCTCTTGCTGGTATATATCGGCTGGGGCTTAACGGGTGTATGGGCAGCAATGCTGGTAGAAACATGTCTACGAGGTACGTTTATTTTCTTGCGGTTCAAATACAAAATCCCGCAGGTCAGTTCCCTGCTGCATTCTGCGGAAGAAAAGGATTAAAATACAAAAAAGGCCGGATAGGCCCTTCCCCTTCATAAATGTAACCATAAAATAAACTTCCTGAAACATTTGTGTAATATTGTATATTTATAATTAAGTTAAGTTGACCCCCTCTTAATATATATATATTTTTTGCGGTCCTTAAAGGCCGCTTTTATTTTTCTAGAGAAAACGGGTTTCCTTCTGAAGGAATAAACAAATAAGAATTGTGAATGGCCCCTATAGAATAAAACAGTTCGACATTTGGGACAATAACTGCCCATCAATTTCATTTACATTCAATGATGATAAAGTGGAGCTGAAATGTCTATCTAGTAAAGTTCTCCCTGTTTTTACAGCCATTGATTGATGATAAAGCACGGCTTCATGAATGTCTATAACGTTACGCTTACAACTTAACCGTCTTAGACTCGCCACCCTTCATGGAGTTAAATGTTGCCGGGCTTGAATTATTTACTTTTTTGAGAATAATTCAAGCCCGACCCCAAAGGACAAAGAACAATTTTATAAATCCAAGGTGGAATAATTATCCTCAAAAAGCTTTGCCAGATGCCTTGCCTGTTTTTGAAAAGCATTGCGGTCGTTCCAGGTATTTTCCGGATGCAATATTTTTTGTGGAACCCCGGGACACTCTCGAGGAATCATCAGGTTAAAAAATGGATCATTGTCATAACTAACGCTATTGAGATGACCTTTTATAACAGCTCTCACTATAGAGCGGGTATATTTGATATCAATTCTCTTACCTATCCCATAAGGACCGCCGCTCCAGCCCGTATTTACCAGATAAACATCGGTATTATGCAGAGATACCTTTTCTCTCAGCATTTTGGCATAGACCAACGGGGATAGAGGAAGGAACGGAGCCCCAAAACAGGAGGAAAAAGTGGCTACCGGCTCAGTAATACCTCTTTCTGTCCCTGCCAGTTTGCTGGTATAGCCCTGCAAGAAATGATACATAATCTGCTCCCCGGTTAATTTAGCTACGGGAGGCATTACTCCAAAAGCATCAGCGGTAAGAAAAATAACTACTTTGGGATGGCCGGCCACCCCCGGAATCAAAGATCCGGAAATGTACTCCACAGGATACCCTGCCCGGGTATTCTCTGTAATGCTGTTATCATTAAAGTCTGCTTCAGCAGTGGAGGGATCGACAACAACGTTTTCCAGCACACAGCCAAAGCGGATTGCATCCCAAATTTGCGGTTCGCGCTCCCGGGAAAGGTTAATACATTTGGCATAGCAACCTCCTTCAAGGTTAAAGATGCCTTCTTCAGACCAGCCGTGTTCATCATCGCCGATCAAAAAGCGCCCGGGATCCGCGGAAAGGGTAGTCTTGCCAGTTCCGGAAAGGCCAAAAAAAAGTGCCACATCGCCCTCTTCTCCCACATTAGCCGAACAGTGCATGGATAGTACATTTCGCTTGGGCAGCAGATAATTCAGCGCTGAGAAAACCGATTTTTTAATTTCACCGGCATAGTGTGTTCCCCCTATAAGGATTAACATCCGGGAAAAATTGATAATGATGAAAGCTTCAGAATTTGTCATATCTGTAATGGGGTCAGCTTGGAATCCCGGGGCTACGATAATTGTAAAGTTCGGTTTGTGTTCTGTTTGCGAAGCGGGTTCCTTTTTCAAGAAAAGCTGCTGAACAAAAATATTTTGCCAGGCAAGCTCGTTTATAAACCTTAAGGGGTAACTATAGTTAGGATCGGCACAGGCATAACCATCGAAAACAAAAAGTTCGCGATTCTGCAAGTAAACTAGAAGGCGATCAAATATATTTTGGAAATTTTCCTGGCTCATAGGCCTGTTAACCTTACCCCAACAAATTTTTTGGGAAAATTCTCCGTCGTTAACGATATATTTATCGTCTGGAGAACGACCTGTATATTTGCCGGTCCTGACACATAAAGCACCGCTGGAGGTCAGTATTCCTTCGCGACGGGCTAAAGCAATCTCTACGAGCTTTGCTACAGGCAGGTTATAATGCACCTTTGCATTATTGAGCAAGTCCACTTCCTTTATGTTGCTGACTTTGATATTGTGACTCAAGCTTTTCGTCCCCCCATATCGCAAAATATTTAGTAACATATACAAATTTGCTATAATTTAGGAAATCATGCCATAATTTAAAAAATTATCCAAGCGCCTAGTTCCAGCTCTCGGAATCGGAAATAGTATAATAAATTTTAACCATGCCTTGTCACACCGGCTCTCCAACGCGTGTTTTTATTAATGCGGGTACCACATGTGCCACCTGCTTATCTTAACATTAACAAGTGAATATTTCAAGCCTACCCCCCCAAATCCCCGCTTGAATATCCGGCGCGCTTGAGATATGATTATACATACATATACATGTATAGGTATCAAACAGAATTTTACCTGATTAACTTGAAAGAGGGATTATATGGCAGGTAAACAGCTACCTGAAAAAGTTCAGATTCTTCTGCCAGGAGGCAAAACACTGTTTGAGACCGGCAACCGCAGCCTGCTGGAGATCAGCGCGAAGGTACAGTCCCATTTTGCAACCCCTATTGTAGCCGCAGTAGTGGGGAACGAGCTTTACGAGCTTACCGCCACAATAGAACCGCCGGCCAAGGTGCGCTTCCTGGATCTGACCGACAAGGAGGGACGGCGTATCTATCAACGCAGCCTCACCTTTCTGCTTATAGCCGCCACCTCCGAACTTTTTCCTGAAGCGGCGGTAACAGTCGAGCATTCCCTGAGTAAGGGTCTCTATTGCGAAATCAAAAAAACCCCCGCACTAAGCGCTGCCGATGTGGCCGCCATCGAGGAGCGCATGCGACAGATGGTAAAAATGGATCTTCCCTTAAAAAAGAGGCAAGTTTCACCCTCCGAGGCAATGCACATTTTTCGCCGCCAGGGATTTGAAGACAAGGTGGCACTGATTAAGTCCTGGCGGAAGAATTACCTGAATCTTTACCGCATCGGCGACGTTGAAGATAGTTTGCACGGCTACCTTGTGCCGCGCACGGGGCTGCTGCATGTATTTGCACTAAAATATTACCCACCGGGTCTGATTTTAAGGTTTCCCGATGAAAAGGATCCCTCCCGGCTAGCCCCTTTCGTGGATCAGAAGAAGCTGTTTGAGATTTTTCGCGAAGCGGACAGGTGGGGAGCCATCCTCGGTTTTGACACCGTAGGCGCGATGAACAGGCTGATTGAAAAAGGAGAGGGTTCAGAGGTAATCCGTGTGGCTGAAGCGCTGCATGAAAAAAAGATTGCCCAGATTGCCGATCTAATCAGCGCTCGCAGCTCCGAAATCCGGGTCATCCTTATTGCCGGCCCCTCCTGTTCAGGAAAAACCACCTTCGCTCAGCGCTTGCGAATCCAGCTTTTGGTCAACGGGCTGCGTCCATTGCCCATCTCCATCGACGACTACTTTGTCGATCGCGAACAAACACCGCTCGATGAATCGAACAACCCTGATTTTGAACACATTGAAGCCGTGGATCTCCCCCTCTTCAATGAGCACCTCTTGCGTCTAATCGCGGGGGAAGAAGTGGAGATACCAACTTACAACTTTACTACGGGAAAACGGGAATACCGCGGCAAGATCATGAGACTGGACGATAATCAACCGCTAATTATTGAAGGAATTCACGGACTGAACGAAACTCTTACCCGTGCCATCCCCCGTCATAAGAAGTATAAGATTTATATCTCTGCACTGACTGCGCTGAACATTGACCGGCATACGCGCATCCATACCACCGATACGCGGCTGCTGCGGCGCATTGTTCGCGACGCTCAGTTTCGCGGCAACAGCGCCCTGGATACCATCCGCTGCTGGCCTTCGGTTAGGCGGGGCGAAGAGCGTAATATTTTCCGCCTCCAGGAGGAGGCCGATATTATGTTCAACTCTGCCTTGGTTTACGAGTTGGCGGTTATCAAGGAGCAGGCTGAATCGTTGCTAAAACAGATCAACCGCTCGCAGCCGGAATATATTGACGCCAAAAGATTGTTGACTTTTCTCTCTTTCTTCCATCCCCTGGAGCCGTCCGAGGTTCCTCTAAACTCTATCCTGTGTGAATTTATTGGGCAATCCTGCTTCTTTGAAACCTAGCCTTCTCTGCCGGGATCACGACCCGGCAAAGGCCTGGCCGGTTTAAGCCAGGAACCCCGAAACTTTTGATTTTACCGTAAACTTTACCCAAACGGTATCAAATAGGCCCCGGGATTCCACCCTGAACGGAAAAAATTATTGTTTTATCACATATGCAGGGTAAAGCTTCTTATACACTAGATAAACGTTAAAAACTAAAATAACGAAATAAATGCTCCGGATTGCAAAATAGGGCAAATTCAACCCTACAGCAATGCCATTGATATCCCCACCTACATAGAAAGATAACAGTGATATGTAAAGGGGGTCAAGTAACAGAAAAATGAATGTGACATAATATAGATAGTTTTTTACCGGCTGTTTCTTTAATTTCAAAATACGGGGAGAAAATATAAATAAGATATAACCAATTACTACCGTCACTACGCTGCTAAGGCCGGAAAAAGCTGCAAGCGTAAAACCTTCGATTGTAGGGGGCTGAATAATTAAAACCTCAATGCCCAGCGGAAGCAGGCGAATACCTTTGTAGATACCCAATATTTTTGCTTGTATAATATGTACCCCTTCATGAATAATCAAATATGTTATGCCTGCCAATATAAAATACAAATACCTTCGTAAAACCCTCTTCATCTTTTCACTTCCTATAAAAAACCTCAAGATCAGGATAAGACCAATACCGCATTTTATTATTCTACTGGGATTAATAAATTTCTGCCAAATTCCCAAACTCAACCGGCTGACTTAAAATCTAAAACTATACTTTGTTTAACCGTGACTATAAGACAACCTTAACAAAAAATGTCCGCTGGCGGGGGCCGTCAAATTCACAAAAAAAGATTGACTGCCAGGTGCCTAAAACCATATCGCCATCCACAAAAGGAATCGCCTGCGATGCTCCGATCATGCTCGCTTTTAAATGCGCTGCTGAGTTGCCCTCACTGTGCCGGTATTGAGGATGATTCCATGGAAACAGCTCATTCAGATGCTGAAGGATGTCCCGTACAACATCAGGGTCAGCCCCTTCATTAATCGTAATACCAGCCGTCGTATGGGGGCAGTAGACAATAACAAGCCCTTCAGAGGCTCCTGCCTGCCGCAAGATGCTGCGCACCTGTTCTGTTATATCAATCATTTGGGACCTTTCGTTTGTACGTAGATGAAACCTGTGCAGCATAACATGACCTCCCGGTACATTAATATTTAAAAATTAAATATTAATATTTAAAATTAAACCTTTCATTGTTATCATTTGGTCCTTTATTTCAAAAAAACGAGGCAACCGCATAACTATTAATTTAATGAAGATAATAAAAATAAAACTGATTGCGAGGGGGTTTTTTCTATGTTTAATCCATTTGAACAAAAACCGATACCGATGGGTGAAGGTGTCATGGACTGGAAAACCATGTATCCCAAGCCATATTCCAAGCACGAGGTAGACCCTTACACAAAGGTCCGCATTATACTTATGAACGGAATTGAAGCAGAAGCGATTATCTTTTCCCACCAGTTTCACCGCAACTGCAATAATAACGAGCTGCGGCGGGAATTGGCTATGCTGCGCCGTATCGAGCAGCAACAGCAAAAACATGTCAACTGGCTCAAACCCATTGACGAAACCCAAATTGAGACCACAATCGGATATGAACATGTAGCGGTAGATTTAACCGCCTGGCTGGCACAAAATGAGCCCGATCCCTACGTGAAGGAGACCCTGGATTTTGCCCTCTTGGAGGACTTCGACCATCTATACCGTTTCGCCAATTTGCTAAATCTAGACTATAGCATTCCCGCCCACAACCTGGTAAAAAGCTATGTAGAGATAACCCCTGGAAGGCCCACCATCGCCGAACACCGCCATCCCCATGATACGGTTAGAAATTATGTCGATTTTAAAACCGCGGATATTCGCACCAAGCTGAATACACTGATCATTACATCAGGGGAACAGCAGACGATGAACTTTTATATAAATCTGGGCAACACTTACATTAATGATCTTGGCCGCCAGCTTTACCAGGAGATTGCCATGATTGAAGAGGAGCATGTAACCCAATACGGTTCGCTGCTTGATCCTAACGCCACCTGGCTGGAAAACCTGTTACTGCACGAGTACATGGAATGCTATCTCTATTACTCTTTCTATCAAGATGAGCTGGATAAAAACGTGAAATCCGTTTGGGAAATGCACCTTGAACAGGAGATTGCTCATCTTCATAAAGCCGCTGAGCTCCTGGAAAGGTACGAAAACAAACAGTGGGAAGAATTTCTTCCCGGAACGTTCCCCAGGCTGCTTCAGTTTCACGATACACGCGATTACGTGCGCAAAATTTTGGGAGAGCAGATCGAGCTAACAGCGGATAAAGAAGTTCTCAAAAATGTGCATGACCTGCCGGACAATCACACCTTTTTCTGGTATCAGGAAAAGGTAAACCATGATGTTAGCTCCGTGCCCAGCCACGTGGTAATTGACCAGCATCAGCGGGTATTTGAAAAAGATTACCGCGCAGAGGTCGAGCCAAATCCAGTAAGGGATTTAAGAGACCGCACGGTTGATAATACCACGATAGCGAGAACTAAAGAATTGTCCCGAGTATAATTTCTAGTTGGGACAAGGGACCTGTCCCCCTGTCCCAACTATCTTAAGCTGTAAAGGTAGGTTTCCAGACGGTTCATTCCTTCCTCTATATTTTCCAGGGAATTGGCATAGGAGAGCCGCAGGTAACCTTCCCCGTTTTGGCCGAAATCTATCCCTGGGGTCACAGCAACCTTAGCTTTTTCCAGAATTTCAAAGGCAAAAGCAAGGGA
>DUQX01000138.1 GCA_012837615.1 Bacillota bacterium
CTCATAATATCTTCGCTAAAATCAACTTTAGCAAGGCCATCTCTGATAGTCAGCCCCAGTACTCTTGTCATCGGTGGCAGCGGAGAACTTAAACCATAGCGCATCTCTTGAGCCGGAGTCGGGCCGTTAATCATTTCTTCCAATGCTGCTCTGGCTACGCCCTGGGTCCAGGGAACGGGCACTGTTACCGGCACAAGATAATTTCCTTTACCGTCCACATAATACACCTGAAGATAAAGAATGCCTTCAGGCACCTCCTCTTGTCCTTTCCTAATATCTTCTCTTTTCTGTTCTTCAGGAATAACAATCTGTGGGCCCTCCTTCTCCCTGGACAGGTAGGGAAAAAAATCCTGCGAACAACCCAGCACAAATATCAAACCGGTTAAACAAAAAAATAGCATCAAGCGTTGAAATATTTTTGCCGCACCAATAAGTATTTTCACTATTCTTCACTTCCTTGCATACTAACCTTTGTCCCATATTATATATGTATATTCTCATCAACATAATTATGAAAAAAAGCAGCTTAAAAGCTGCTAAAATTTATTCCGAAGATAGTTATATTTTATTATCCAAACAAACTCCTCCGCGGGTTGCTCCCTCTTCCCGGGCACACCGGCGGGAAATATAAGCGGATATCCACTGTAGATATCGCGTACTACCAGGGTAATATAACCTGATAAACCCTAATTGTCCCACCTATTAAATTTTGAGCGAGATCGGCGAACGGTTTGGCGGGGCCGCTAACAAAAAAACGCCGGTTCGATGCTTCTCTAATGCCCCCGCGCAAAAGACCTTTTTCCCCTAGAATCCTTTTTGCTTCCCTGGCAGTTTCTTCGGCAGAACTGATAAGTTTTACCCCCGGACCCATTACTTTTTCGATAACATCCGACATCAGGGGATAATGAGTACACCCCAGAATCAGGGTATCGATCCCTGCAATTTTTAACGGTCGCAAGTATTCTTCCGCTACCCTGACGGCCTCAGGGGAGCCTACCAGTCCATTTTCCACAATAAGAACAAATAGTGGACATGGTTGGCTATATAACTGGATTCCTGGCGCAAGCCTGTTAAAAACATCCCGGTATGCCCCGCTTTCAATTGTTCCTGTCGTACCGATAACACCGATTTTATTGTTCCGCGTCTGTCTTATTGCAGCCCTTACACCGGGTTCAATGACACCTATCAGGGGGAGATCTATTTTTTCCTGGTAATAATGCAACCCTGCGGAAGCAGCAGTATTACAGGCAATAATAACAAGTTTAATTTCCTGGGTTTTTAAAAAGTCTAGTATTTCATAAACAAAGCCCCTCACCTGTTCATAAGGACGCGGCCCATAGGGCATATGAGCAGTATCGCCAAAGTATACGATATTTTCATGGGGAAGTTGATGAATTAATTCTTTTACTACGGTAAGCCCTCCCACCCCTGAATCAATCAGGGCAATGGACTTATATTGTTCCATAACTAAACATCCACCTTTCGTATGACAAAGTTCCTCTACAAAGTACACTTTGTCATACAGCATCTACTCCTTCGCTTTGTCACGGCAATTATTGAAAAAAAACAGAAGTTCCTCGACCCCAATTAACAACTAATTGCCCAAAGGATGCCCTATTTTGCTTTCCTTTTCGGGAAAAAACCGCCGATAATTTTTCTTGTGTCAGTGATTGATACAAAAGCTTTTTTATCTTCGGAGTTGACTAGCTCCATTATCCGGGGCAGATCGCGTCTTTTGAGCAAAACATTAAGAATACTATGAGCCCCATCCTTACCGTAACCTTCGAGTGAGGTTACTCCAAAGCCTTCCTCCCTTAACCTGGTTTGCATACTTTCATGACTGTCTATGGATATTATCTGGACATTGACATAACCCAGCGCAACACGCTCTTCAATAAAACTACCGGTATAGGTCCCCACACCAAATCCAGCGGCGTAAAGGAGTATGCTCAATGGGCTGTTAATATTTTTTACAACTACTGTCAAAGCTACAATATAAAGACCGGATTCCAGAAAACCGATCAGGGAAGCTGCTAAGCTGCGTCCGCGCATGATTAATAATATCCTAAATGTCGCCAGGGACATATCAATAACCCTGGCAAAAAAAATAAAAATGCCGCTTAATAATAATGGCAATCCTTCTCCCCTCCTCAAGATCCCCTTACTGCGACGGTTTATTTCCTGCCCTTAATAGCCTTCATTCAGTTTAACAACTGCAATTATGGATGTCAACATGATGTTTTATCTTCAAATTTGACCGGGGAACAGCCATTTTAAGGCAATAATTTGAATTAACAAACTTTCTGGCGCAGAAAAGAATTTTGCGTTTGATATAGAATTATTTAAGAATGTATGTTAAAATGTAACTTAAAATGTGATTTTCTTTCAGATGCCATTCATCAGACTATATGATGATGGTATTTTTGTCTCACCCAAATCTATGAATAATGGGGAAAATATTAATTCCGTTAATCATTTTTATTTAATAATATTTTATAAACATAAAGGGGGATAGTATTCACACTAATTTCTGTACCAGTATAACTGTTTTACTTGCTTACACTAACTACATTTTACACTAACCACTTCTTACACTAACCGCATAATGATTAAACCGGATTCCTAATTTCCCCACAAACCAGATCAACTATAATTGGTTACAACTAACGACTATTGAACGATTATTAAGGAGGTGTCCAAAAATGGCAAAGGATGTTATGGAAATCCGTTGGCATGCCAGGGGGGGACAGGGAGCTGTAACAGCAGCAAAAACATTGGCAGAGATGTCCCTCGCTAAAGATATGTATTTTCAGGCTTTCCCTGAATATGGCCCGGAAAGAATGGGCGCGCCGATTCAATGCTTTAACCGTTTAAGCAAAAAGAAAATTTCAACTTACTGCGGTATTACTCAGCCGGATATTGTCGTGGTTGTAGACTCATCGCTGCTGGGCGTAGTAGATATTACCGCAGGTCTTAGCGAAGACGGCATAATTATTGTAAATACCACAGATGAGCCAAAAACTGTTCGAAAAAAACTCAACCTAAACGAGCATAAGTTATTCGTTGTCGATGCAACTCATATTTCTTTAAAATCGTTGGGACGTTTTATGCCCAATATACCGATGCTGGGAGCTGTATTAAAGGTAACCGGCCTCCTGGAAAAAGAAGAGGCTGCAGAATTTTTAAGTAAATCGTTTAGCAAAAAATTTTCGGCTAAAATAGTAGAAAAAAACATAAAAGCTCTGAAAGAAGCCTTTGGGGAGGTGAAAGGTGAATGAGCTGGGATATCAAAGGTATTCAACAGTGGGGCTGGAAAAAACATCCAGCGGGTGCAGTTATTAAAGACCCAGGCAACTCCCGCAGTTTCAAAACGGGGGGGTGGCGCACCTTTCGGCCTGTACGCGATGAAGAAAAATGCAGCCAATGTCTCATCTGCTTTGTCTATTGCCCTGACAGCGCAATCCTGATAAAAAACGAAAAAGTTGTCGGGATAGATTATGATTTTTGTAAAGGCTGCGGAATCTGTGCCGCAGAATGTCCGCTTGACGCTATCCAAATGGTTGACGAATCAAAACTTAATAAATGATGTTGAAGTTTAATTGAAAGGAGGCAATAACATGGCCATAAGCAATAAATTAATTAACAGTCAAACCAATAAAGAAAAAACCGGCAACGATAAAACTATAAACAACAGCAAAGCTGTAGCTATAGTCGGAACTGACGCTGTGTCAGAAGCTATGCGGCAAATTAACCCGGATGTGGTTGCAGCATACCCTATTACACCGCAAACTGCTATCGTTGAATCTTTTTCACAACTGGTAGCTGATGGGCTTGTAAAAACCCACATGGTAACGGTAGAAAGCGAGCACAGCGCTATGAGTGCAGCTATCGGTGCTTCAGCTGCAGGATCACGTGTAATGACCTGTACATCTTCACAAGGCCTTGCTTATATGTGGGAACTGCTTTATATCGCATCGGGTTTAAGGTTGCCTATAGTTATGCCCAATGTTAACCGTGCCCTCTCTGCGCCTATTAATATACACTGTGACCACAGTGATAGTATGGGAGCAAGGGATGCAGGCTGGATTCAGATCTTTTCAGAAAATGCACAGGAAGCCTATGATAATACTCTTCAGGCTATCCGTATTGCTGAAAATCCCGATATTCTTTTACCAGTGATGGTCCTTTTAGATGGCTTTATTATCTCCCATGCAATTGAAAGGGTAGAAATAATCGATAACGACATTGTATCTAAATTTGTGGGTGATTTTAATCCACCATACTCTCTTTTGGATTCCCAAAATCCAGTAAGCGTTGGAACTTTTGACAGCCTTTACGGTTACTTCTTCGAATTTAAACGCCAGCAGGAAGAAGCCATGTTGAATGCTTTCAAGGTAATAAAAGATGTAGGAAAAGAATTTGGAGAAATATCCGGCCGGCATTACGGACTTTTTGAAAGTGTAGGGATAGAGGATGCCGAGTTTGCCATTATCGCCACAGGCTCAGCTGCGGGAACAATACGCCATTTAGTGGAAGATATGCGTTCCAGGGGAATTCCGATTGGAATGATCAAATTGCGCGTCTACCGGCCTTTTCCGGCAAAAGAGCTGGCAGAAGCACTTTCGGGACTTAAGGCTGTAGCTGTATTTGACCGTTCGGATACCTTTGCCGGAAATATGGGGGGGCCAATATTTATTGAACTTCGCTCTTCATTATATGATCTGCAACAACGTCCCTTAGCGATAAACTATATTTATGGCCTTGGCGGCCGCGACCTCTCCATTGAGCTTATTGAAAAAGCTTTAGGCGAATTAATCGACGCAGCCCGTAGCGGCCAGGTTAAACAAACTGTTAATTACCTGGGATTACGGGAGTAGGAGGTGAACAATTTGACAGCAAATTTAACGAAACAAAAAACATCTACCAAACTAAAAGATCTGGTTAAGAAGCCCCAAATCCTTACAGGAGGACACCGCCTGTGTGCCGGTTGCGGAGCCCCGATTGCCGTCAGGCAAATGCTCCTGGGAGTACCGGATAATGTCAAGCTGGTTGTAGCGAATCCGACCGGTTGCTTGGAAGTATCTACTACCATTTATCCCTATACTTCCTGGAACACCTCTTATATACACTGTGCTTTTGAAAATGCAGCTGCCACTTTAAGCGGAGTGGAAACCGCATATAAATCTTTAAAAGAGCAGGGTAAGATTAAAGAAGATTATCGTTTTATCGCTTTCGGAGGAGATGGGGGAACTTACGATATCGGACTTCAGTCTCTTTCAGGTGCGCTGGAAAGAGGACATCGCCTGATTTATGTCTGTTACAACAATGAAGCTTATATGAACACGGGCATCCAGCGCTCCGGGGCTACTCCAATGGGAAGCTGGACAACAACCAGCCCGCACGGCAATAGTAGCTCCGGAAAAAAGGAAAATCGCAAAGATTTAACTGCTATTGCCGCTGCCCATAATATTCCCTATGTTGCCCAGGCTTCAATAAGCCACTGGAAAGACCTGGTGCGTAAAGCCCAAAAGGCTTTTGCCGCTGACGGCCCGGTTTTTATTAACGTACTCTCTCCCTGCCACCGCGGCTGGCGCTTTCCCATGGAAAATACCGTGGAAATAGCCAGGCTCGCCGTCCAATCCTGTGCCTGGCCGCTTTTTGAAGTAGAAAATGGAAAATGGAAGCTGACAACCAAGGTGCCAAAAAAAATACCTGTTGGGGAATACCTGAAACATCAAGGCCGTTTTGCACATTTATTTAAAGAAGAAAATAAAGACGTCCTGGCGTTATTACAGGAAAATGTAGATGCCGAATGGGAAAAGCTCCTTCAGTTATGCGGAGAAGCGGAATAAAAAAGCGCAAAAAATGAGCATAGTAAATGGCACTGCACGGGTTTATTAGTTTATTAATAAAAAACTTGTTGACCATATCCAAATTGGCAGTAAAACTGCCAAAGGGGAACACTATTTAACAATAGTGTTCCCCTTTATATGTCTATAGATCAACATACCTCATACCTCGTGGTTTATAGTTACCGATATTCTTGAATCAATGATAAAATACCCCATCTAACAATAGTTGAAACACCCGCTTTAATATTTCCCTGCCCTTTAAGCCAGAAAATACAGAAACTGGTTGGTAGCCATTTCCTGGCGGGAATGATAACATTTATTTAATATACTTATTAATTACTTTCCAGAGTTCTTCTGGACGGAAGGGTTTAGTCATATATGCATTGGCCCCCGCCTTTTTTGCTTTTTCCTTATCCTTTTCTTCCGTTTTTGCTGTAAGAACTACAACAGGTATTTCTTTAGTATCGTCCATCGACTTTAACTTCTGGCATACTTCAAAACCGTCAATGCCCGGCAGCATAAGATCCAGCAGGATAAGATCGGGTTTTTCCCTGAAGGTTACCTCCAACGCTTTTTCGCCGTTCTCGACTACTACAACCCGGTAATTTGCAACCTCTAGGCAAGTTTTCACACCCAAGATAATATTCTTTTCATCTTCAATAAGCAAAATCTTTTTCGCATCCATATATACTTACTCCCTTCTAAAAGCTAAAAACCAATTAACCCCTGCTCACAGGCACAGAAAAGGTAAAGACTGCCCCCTTACCCAATTCACTTTTCACCCAGATCTCTCCCCCATGAGCTTCCACAATTTCTTTACAGATAGCCAGCCCTAAGCCGGCGCCACCACTGGGGTAGTCATCATCCTTAATCTGAACATACTTCTGAAAAACCTGGTCATGATGCTCTGGTGAGATGCCTTTGCCCGTATCTTTAACCGAAACCAAGAGCCTCGCCCCCTTCCTGATCGCGCGTACCGTAATGGAACCCCCCTCATTGGTATACCGCAACGCGTTTCCTACCAGGTTAGTCAATACCCAAATAATTTTATTTACATCCGCCTTTATCATGGGCAAGTCGGAAGCTAATTTTGTATAAAGCTTAATATTCCTTTTCTCTGCCTGAAGCAACAAAGTTCTCAGGGCAGCCTTTACAACTTTATAAACGCTGACATCTTCCAGTTCCAGAGTGATAGAGCCTGTTTCCATGCGGGAAAGATCCAGCATATGATTTGCCAACCGCAAGAGCCGGTCACAATCTTCTTCAATAGCTTTCAAAATTTCAATACCCTTGGGAGAAAGCTCCCCCAATTGTCCCGTTTTAATAATCCCTACACCCATCAAAATAGAAGTTAATGGCGTACGGTATTCATGCGAAGCGGTGGCAAAAAAATCCGTTTTGAATTGATCAATCTCCTTTAAAATAGTAATATCATTAAGGACCGTCAGCACATATTCCGCATCGTTCCAAAGAACAATAGGTGCCAGGGAAATTTTAAAGTATCTTTTTTTGCCCTTTACATTAAATGTCACGGTTGAATTTTCGTAGGTAAGATTGGGAGGAGCGGAAAAAGCAATAGTTTCCTGCAATAAGGAAATAATCTGTGGGCAATTAATTAGCTCGGCAAGATGCTTTCCTTTGGCATCTGCTTCTTTTATTTCCAGTATTTCCTCAGCTTTTCTGTTCAGCAATGCTATTCTGAGCATGCTGTCTGTAATTATCACGACCTCGGGCAGCGCTCTAAAAATTGATTCATAAAAAGACATTTCGTCTTTCCTTTCAGGTAAGAGTCATGCTTAATTATAACATTTAATGTCTCCCTTTATCCATAGTTAATTGAAAATATCGCTATTAATCCTCTGATGCGCTTGTACTTTTCCCACAAAATTGCCCAAAAAAAAGAATAGCCCGATTTTATACCGCTGCCATCTTTTGTTTCGCCTGCATATAGGATTTTACTGCCATGAATAGAACGATAAGATGAAACACCATTAGTATTATCCATAACCCTGTTATAGGCATCCAAACCCATCGATTTATTTGCTCATATATGGATGACAAGCCAACAAATAGTTGTATTGCCCCTAACAATAGCCAATACGCTATGGTTTTCAAATTATTCATTAATAGGCGCCTGGCACTGGCCAGGTGTTCTTTTTTATCTGTGTACATTTTAGGTGCCGGTTCTCCTGGAGAGTATTGTTTGCTCCATAGTAACAGCCTGCCAAACTGCAGCCTGGAATCATACAGCAGATTAAAGCCCGCCTTGAGATGAATATCGAAGTACCCCTCGTTAATACTCTGCTGAGTGTCAAAAAAATATTTTAGATGCTTTGGCTCAGTTTTTTCAAAGAAAAAGGAGTTATTACGGATCTGCTTCAGTAAAAGCCCTTTGCCAGCCTGAGTTTCTAACCAATCCATAGTTCGCTCTAGATTGTAAATCCAGAATAACTTCTTCTTTTTAATTAATCCCGATAGATCACCCGGGACTTGAACCCATTGATTGGGAAAATCTGCCAGTGTAGGGTCGACACTGAAGCCACTGGCAGCAGAAAAATGTTTTAATGATTTTCTTGTCTTAATAAACATATAGATGACCCATGTAAAAAAGGAGATATTTAATATAATAAGAAAGTACGGAAAGTAATCTAATATTGGATAAGGTGCCGACGCGTATTCTGCCTTTCCACTACCCCATATAGCAGAGGCTGTTATTCCGGTAGAAATTAGCAGGAATACCCCGACAAAACCCAATAATACAGCTGATGACTGTGCCAGGGAGCGAGTTTTAGCTATAACCCTGTCTCTTTGGGGGAAAAGGGAAACTTCAGTGTCTTTATTGGCATAAATTACCCACTGTCTGCCGGTTGCAACCATCCCCCACCCGCAGCCTGTCAATGTTTGGCTCAACCCCCTTCCTTCTTTATCATAATCTATCCGATAGATAATCTTCTGAGGTTCAGCTTCTATAAAAGTAAATACTCTTTTTTTAAAATTAGCCGCTTGGAGCAAAAGGCCGGAAGCTGCCATATCAGCAAGCCATTGTTCAGTAGCTGTTACATCATAACTCCAAAAAGGCCTAAATACCCGTTTAGCCATGAAAGTTCACCTCCAGGGCTTTAGCGTTGGCATACAGCTTGCCAATGCGAGCAATTTCCGCAAGGATCAATTCTTTACCTATAGGGGTAATTTCGTAGATAGTTTTGCGTTGGCCGTCGGCATAAACTGTGATAATGTCATCCTTTTGCATTTTAGATAGCGTGCCATAAACAGTGCCGGAGCCAAGTTTAATTCTCCCTTCGGTTAGTTCTTCTACAAACTTAATTATTCCATAGCCGTGGCGGGGCTCTGATAAGGACAGCAAAATATAAAAGGCGGTTTCCGTCATGGGCAGATAAGCTTTCTTCACTTTCTCAGCATTCATTTCGCACCCGCCTCCCAATTATATATCACAGTGTGACTGTTACATCTTGACTATATCACACCAAGATATAAAAGGCAACAACTTATTTTACACAACAACAGAGCTGCTAGAATCCCTTCTTATTCCTGCTTAATTGTTTGCACACCCTAAACCAAAAATGCACACCCCTTTAAAAATTTGCACCCGGGGTGTGCATACTTTTTGGCAGAAGGGTGTGCAAAGGTGTAAATCCGGCCATTTTCTGCCATCATTTTACCCTGAAAACACGAAAACCCCCTGAATTCAAGGGGTTTCTATTGTGCCAAAATTTGTGAGTTTAAATTTGTCTAATCACTCAGATATTGATACAATTTAGCGCATTAGGATTAACGCTAAAAAGTGTCAATTCTGCTAAAAGGTTTAGGATTAACGCTAAATTGTATGCACACCCCTAACCATTTAACGAATAATGATATTTTGAGTACCATATAGTATTGCCATCTCCACTGATATTTTCGCTTAATATATCTTCAATAATTTTAGAAATCTTTTCGTCACATATACCATGTAACTCGTCCGTGGTAATAAGATTATCTATTTCTCCAGAGCCGGATGCAGGGCTATGCGGTGGGCAGGCAAAACGGGTGGCTCTCGGCAGACGACATCCGGGAACTGGAAGACATGAACAAGCTGAATGACCCATCAGTGTTTCCCTGAACACAAATGAAGTCATCTCGGGGTTAGGTTCGCTATGGAGCAGATAATACAGGTTGTGGTCCTGGGCTTTCTCCTTGCCTTTATCCGTATAGCGGTAGGTATGCAGCGGCAGTGAGGCAATGGCCTCGGCCAGTACCCTTACACAGGCATAAACAGCCGTTGTCTGCATGGCTGTTCTTTCATTGACCGTCTTCCCGCTGGAGGTCGTGCCAAAGAAAAAGGTGTAGGCACTTCCCCACATACTGTTCTTAGGGCTGGCCCGTGAGCGGAATATTTTTGAAAAAAGTGGTATTCTCATAGGAACCCTCCTGATTTTGGGCATAAAAAAACCGCCCATTCTTGGAGCGGCTTCTATCTTAATGTTTGCACTTTACCCGCCTGTGCCGTTGTCAATTTGCCTAAAAATAACCGTATTTAATCGATCAAATTCCATAGATAAAATACTGACTGTTTCACATTATCCCAGGAAATATCCTCAGCATAACTGTATTCCCTTCGATACTTCTCCCATGACTTTGACAAAGACTCGTCAGTAAATATATCTTCTAAGATCGCGGCTGCGTCCGATAAAAGAGCTGCCGTTCCCCTTCTTTTAGCTGTTGCTTGAACCGCTTGTGTTAAAGTATTGGCGTCAATAGCTTGTCCCCGCAGTTTTAAAAGGATATGCAGATCATAAAAATCTCTCATCCTTGAGTTAGCAATGCTCCGGGACAAGATCGTTTCCAGCTTTTCGGCAATTATTGTTTCAATATTATAGGCCAGGATATCAATACTCCTATTTTCCAGCAACAAATCAAATGTGTAGACCATTTCCTTAGGCATGATGACATCACCGGCAGTGATATCAACTTTTAACGGAATGCGAGTATTATCCATCCGGGCTTCAAGCGATACCCTAACTCCGGTGTAATCTGCTTCGTCACGTATCGTTATTGCATCTTTCAGCACAATGCTCACACCGTCATCAATCGGCACTGACAGAATCGAATGAAAAATATCTTGAACCGTATCCAATGATAACGGATAGCTTTTTATGGTGGCATCCATATCTATGGTCGAACGGAGGTCAATACCTACTACCGCCGCAATAAGCATACCGCCTTTAAGCACAAAGTGATCTTTAAATTCTGACAGAGATATCCTTTCAAGCAGCCTCTCCAACATGTAGTTTCTCAATAAGATTTGAGCATTAATCCCTTTTTCCTTAGCCATGTTCCGAATTAGATCTTTGAGCTGCCTGGAATTTTTCATAATAGGATCTCCACATATTTTCTTAAAATGTTTTGGACTTCTAATTCTTGAGCATATTTCATTAGTAATGAAATGTTCTTTTCTTTGTTTCCCAAATAGCGCTTAATAGCTTCATTTAAAATTGCTACATCCATGTTGTTGCGATTTCTCACAATATCACAAATCGTTCTCTCTCTGTTGTATGTTTTGATCTGTCTTCCATGTACGGTTTTCGCTTCCGTAACGCCCATCAGATAAAGGTCTTTTTTTACTGTATAAACCCTTACTCCTTCTTTTCTTAAATGAGAAGCGTTATATCCATAGGGGACTGTTACTGTCCATCGGATAGGATCCCGGTCTGTCAAATCATGCAAATACAAAGCGGTTTCATGCGAATAAATAATTCTTTGGTTTTTGGCCTGCAGTCTGTACATTTCATCATCGAAGGTGTCCGGTGTTAGATAAACTCCATTTGAAACTCTTTCAAGTTTATTTTCTTTGACAAATAGTGCTAAATACTGCCTTGGAATATTTTCTTCATCTGCATCTTTAGCCAATAACAAGCCGTCTTTCTCATTAATTAATTCCTGCAGCCGATCTCTGTAATTCATGTTATCAACCCCTTTTACACTTACGCTATAATTGTATATGATTTGAGCGTATTTGTAAAGGGATATTCTGGCAATATTTAATAATTATTCTTCCTACTAAACCATTATATTAATTAAAACAAGATAAGACCCCTTTCATCATATACCGACTTTACTCCTGCACCTTCATTCCGTATACACCGGTCCAGGGCCATGATCAATGCTACCGCACCATCAATCCTCTCAGTAGATTTTTCCTTATCCGGCTTGATATTCCCTGCCGGGTCAGTTCTAACATAAATGTTGTCCATCATCCAGCTTAGAACGGGCTGGCCGCCATGAGCAATTTTCCCCTCCAAAGTCAGCTTCATCAATTCTTTGGTCGGAGGACTCATGTCTTTAAAACCCTGGCCGAAGGGAACCACCGTAAAGCCAAGTCTTTCTAAATTCTGGGTCATCTGCACCGCTCCCCAGCGGTCAAAGGCGATTTCTTTAATGTTGTAGATGGTTCCCAGCTCCTCAATGAAAGCTTCTATGAATCCGTAGTGGATGACATTGCCTTCGGTAGTTAGTAAGTGTCCCTGCTGCTTCCAGATATCATAAGGCACGTGATCCCGGCGCACCCGCAGGGCCAAAGTCTCCTCCGGTAGCCAGAAGTAGGGGAGCACATAATACTTGTCATCCTCATCAATCGGCGGAAACATCAATACTAAGGCAGTAATGTCTGTGGTGCTGGATAAATCCAGGCTGCCAAAGCAAAGCCTCCCCTTTAGCCTTCTCCGGTTCTACGGGGTGGGCACATTTTTCCCAGGTCTCCATGGGCATCCAGCGGACCGCTTGCTTGACCCACTGGTTGAGCCGCAGCTGCCTGAATAAGTTCTCTTCCGCCGGATTCTCCCTGGCACTGTGAAATGCAGCCCGTACCTTTTCAATATTAATGGTATGGCCCAGAGAAGGATTGGCCTTATACCAGCTCTTTTCATCGCTCCAATCGTCCCTTTCCTCGATACCGTAGATTACCGGGTAAAAGGTAGGGTCCTGCTTCTTGCCCCGTAAGATGTCCTCGGCTTTTTGGTATACTTCGTAGCAAATCGAATTACGATCGGTTCCGGCCGTGGTAATAAGGAAAAACAAGGGCTGCTTTCTGGCATCACCGGAACCTTTGGCATCTTTTTCACCGCCTTTTTGTCATATTTTAACCCTAAAAAGAGAGGAGGAAAAGCCGGGTTTTAGGCCCCGGCCGCCTGCCTGCCGTTCCGAAAGGCGCTGTCGCCTTCCAAGTTTTTCAGAAGATGCAGCCGGGCTGTTTCAAATTCCTCTCCGATAAGGCCCAGGTGTAAGAGCCAGGTCCTGAAGGTGTACTTGGGGTTGGTGGTCCGAGTCTTCCGGGCGCTGGCGCTTTTCTGGGCTAAAGCCTGGTGGCTGACCGCCAGGCAGAACTGTATGTAGGCTTTAATCCGACCGGCATGGGTGGTCCCGTTAAAAATGCGGTACTCCAACGTAGGGCCGTGGAAAACCGAGTGCAGGTTCAGCTCGTGGTAGCGACTGGGGTGGTACCTGGCATTTCTTTGGCTGGCGTAGCCCTCGTACCACAGATCCGCTATCTTGTTTAGCTCCTTTGGTTTTTGCCGGTTCAGGTCTTCTAAAAAGCGGCCGCTTACCTTTCTGCAGTACTGCTGCTCCCGGCTGCTGCGTACCTGCAAAGCCTGGTAGATGAGGTCCTCCTTGCTGGCCATGATGTTGACCAGGTTGCGTAAAGACCGGGCGCTGAATTTTTCTTTGCCGATGTGGATGTGGATGCCGCAGCTCTTGTTAGCAAAAGCCCCGGCACTCCGCAGGGTTCTAATAATCTCCTGCACCCTTTCGATGTCCCCGTAGTTTAAGATGGGGGAAACCAGCTCCACCCGGTGGTCCGGTCCTGCTGCTGTTCTTCTGCTGCCTTGCTTGGCTTCCGGGGTGATGCTGGAGTCGTTCATAAGAGCCCAGGTGCGGCCCCGGTCATCTTCAACCTCCCACTTGTCGTAGCCGCCGCCGGTGTGGCGCTCCCGGGCGCCTAAGTGTTCCGCTAAAACCCTGGCAGCCTTTTCCCGGCTAAGCCCCGTTAGCTCGATCTCAATCCCGAAGGTCAGGTCTTTCATCTTCCTAATTCCTCCCTTTTTAGTGTGTTTTTGGTAGTCTATATATCACTCTAAACACACTAAATAGCAAGGATTATCTTGCGAAAAAGAAAGATATTTTCTTGCTATTCTTTGGCTTTTTCGATAATTCCCCCATACTGATACGCCATATTAGTTCTTCCGATACTTATCCTCAATGATCTTATATCTGTCGTGATTAATTTTGTCCCACTCCGTTTTCTTATAGGCGATGGCCTTCAGCCGTTCGTTTGTCCATTCCGGATCATATTCTCTAAAGCCCTGTGAATCCGCCCATGCCTTCATTTCTTCATGCTCTGGATGCTTTTCGTCCCGGTAAGTTTCTAAAAAATCATAGAACCCAGGTATTCCGCCCACATCTTCCGGGGGAGCTGTTTCCGCGCCGTCAAGGAGTGTGGGATATCCGAAGTAATAATCATTTGCGATATCTTCCAGCCTGATGATAAACTCCCAGCCATCCCCAAAATCATAACGGTAAAGAATCTCTTTATGCTTTTCCAGGTAATCGTCAATTTTCAGCCCTGTGGGTTTACGCACTGTCACTTGGAGTCTATCCTGATAGGTTTTTAAAACTTGGCTGTTAGCAACTGTAAGGCAGCAAGCTGCTAAAATTTAAAATCTTTTTACTTAAACAATTTCCTCATTGCTCTTCCTGTTACCTTGCCAGCTGTCCTTCTCCCTGCTCTCTTCGCCATCTTCTTCGGACTGCCGCTGGTAATGGCAGAAACATCCCCCAGCAGCCTGGCGATCTGATACAGGATTTCTCTTGTTTTGCTAATGGTCAATTTCGTCACCCCCTCATCTCAGAAATTTAAAACTATTTCTTTTACATACTCCTGCAATTTATATCTCTCTTTTACTGGCAGCTTAAGCATCTGGGCCACTTGTGTCAAAAGGACTGGCTGGAGGATAACCTCAGCATATTTATCGCCAATTGCGGGGTGTCTAATATCTATCTTCTGTAACTTTGATGTGCTGGTCATCGATGGGTAAAGTATTTTTGATCTATTATTTCCGATACCACTTACTGCATAAATTGATAACTGGTATAGCATTTCACTCGGGAGGCTTGTTTCCCAAAGATCTCTATACTTTGCATCCAGCAAAGTTATTACCTTATTGCCTTTTATCACAGCAAAATCAGGCCGTGGCTTTGGCGCATTTCTCCTACGTGGATTGAATCCAGGTGTATATGAAAATAATTCATACAGAGTAAATTCATCTCGAACACAGTAATCAGTTAAATATTCTTTCATTAGTTTTGAAAGTAGCGCCTGGAAGAACATGTTCATATCAAAAACAAAGCCATTCAATTTCATATAAGAGCTTCCGTCTTCCAGTTGAATCCCCTGAGATTCAAATAGTATGTTGATTAA
>DUQX01000139.1 GCA_012837615.1 Bacillota bacterium
GCCCCTGTGGAAGATGATAAATTGAAACAGGTTCTCGAAGCGGGGAGGGTTGCACCTTCTGCGGTAAATTTTCAGCCGTTGCACTTTATTGTTTTTCGTGATGAAGAAATGAAAAAGAAGGTTGCCGGGACATATGAACGTGAATGGATCCATGAAGCGCCGGTGATTATAGCGGTATGCGGTGACCACAGCAAGGCCTGGCGACGCTCGGATGGCAAAGGACATTGTGATATCGATGCGGCGATAGCAGCGGATCATATGACGCTGGCGGCAGCCGAGCTGGGATTGGGAACATGCTGGGTTTGCAATTTTGATGCCAGGGCGCTACATAAGCTTTTAGGGCTTCCCCCGCATGTTGAGGTTATAGTGTTGCTCCCCCTCGGTTATCCGGACGATCAAGGAGATCCCGGACGACATGAAACAAAACGGAAAAAAATGGAAGAGATTGTACACTGGGATACCTTTACCAGATAATACTTCCATATGTAGGTTTGGTTGGCAGGATTGGCTAATCCCCGCAATAAGGGGTTTTCTTTTTTATAGGAAAATTTTTTATATCGATAAAAAAAGGATTATCCAGATCATATAACGAACAGGAAGAGGATAAGAATTAGTTATTATTTTGTATGTAGACACTAGAAGGAGTGAAAAGATGGAATCTGAAGAAAAAAATAATGTTTCCCGTAAGAATTTTAGGCCGGTGGTTTATATCATTGTTCTTTTCATAGTGCTGGTATCGGCAGCAGCAGTATTATTATTTTATTACGGCAATAATAATAACAGCGAAGTACTGGCTACCGTGAATGGGGAAGAGATAACCAGGAACGAACTTTACGATGCGATGTTTACCAACGGCGGCAAGGAAATTTTGGAACGGCTAATTACTAACCGCTTAATTCTTCAGGAGGCGAAAAAGCTCAAAATAAGCGTTAGCGAAGAGGATATTGATACAGAGATAGGTAAAGTAATTAAAGAAAATTTTTATGGGGCTGAGGATTATTTTTATCAGGCTTTGGAGCAATACGGTATTACGGAAGATGCCCTGCGGGATGATCTCAAAATAGAACTTCTTTTGCGTAAAATTGTCCGTGACCAGATAACAGTAACGGAAGAGGATACAAGGGAATACTTTATAGAAAACCAGTATCTATTCAACACTCCGGAACAAGTTGAGGCACGTCACATTTTAGTTGAAACTCGGGATGAGGCCGAAGAGATCATACAATTGCTGGACGAGGGCCAGAATTTTAGTGAACTTGCCAAGGAGCACTCTATTGATACCGTATCCGCTCAACAGGGAGGAAATTTAGGCTTTTTCCAGAGGGGGGAAATGGTAGCTGAGTTTGAGGAGGTTGCGTTCAATCTGGCGGTCGGTTCTCGCAGCGGTCCGGTAGAGACTACGCATGGTTTTCATATTATAGAAGTGCTCAATCGCAGGGAAGCTCACGAAGCTACTTTTGACGAGGTTAAAGAAGCGGCAGAGGAAAAATTGCTTGAAAAGCTTGTTTATGAGAAGATGGAAGAACAAATAAACCGGTTAAGGGAAGAGGCAGATATAAAATATCAAAGTTAAGGAAAGGAAAGGTGAGTATGATAAAAATAACTACAGCGGCGGCAGAACAGCTGAAAGAGGTCTTGAGCCAGAATGGGGAAGGGATGTATGTTAGGATTTATGTTAGCGGTGTAGGCTGAGGAGGGCCCAGGTTTGGCATGGCTCTGGATGAGTCGATTCACGAAGGCAGGGATTATGTTGATGAAATTGAAGGGGTACCGATTGTATATGATAAAAAAATTACCTTGCAATTAAGCAACAAGGTTATTGATTTTCATGAGGGGCCACGGGGCGGTTTTTCCATAAGCGGAGGTGATTCCTGCTCGGAATGTTGCGATTCCTGTTCTTAAAGGATTACCAAGGGCTAAGGGTTTAACAAGGGCTTATGCGGGTAGAAAGGTGGAACAATATGCCGGCAAAATGTCTCATGATTCAGGGGACGTCTTCTAATGCGGGAAAAAGCTTTTTGGCGACTGGACTCTGTCGCCTTCTCTACCGGGAGGGTTTTAAGGTAGCGCCCTTTAAATCCCAAAACATATCCCTTAATTCTTATGTTACGTTAAGCGGAGGGGAGATCAGTCATGCTCAGGGTGTCCAGGCCCAGGCAGCAGGGGTTATCCCAACGGTGGAAATGAACCCAATTTTATTAAAACCTAAAGAAAAAATGATTTCACAGGTTATAGTTCTGGGGAAGCCCCTTGCTGATATGACTGCCGAGGAGTACCGCAATAACTATGTCCCCAGGGGAATCGAGGTCGTCAGGGAGGCGCTGGAAAAGCTGCGCAATGAGCACGACCTGCTGATTATTGAAGGCGCCGGAAGCCCTGCAGAAATAAATTTAAAGGACAAGGACATTGCCAACATGAAGGTGGCTTTTCTGGCAGATGCCCCAGTTATTCTCGTGGCCGATATTGACAGGGGCGGTTCATTCGCTTCCATTATCGGGACACTTGAGCTGTTTACCCCCCGGGAAAGGGAGATGGTGGCGGGGTTTGTTATCAATAAGTTCAGGGGAGATGCGCAGATCCTGAAACCGGGCATTGATTATTTGGAGAAGCGTACCGGCCTGCCGGTGCTCGGGGTTATCCCGTTCGTCAGCAACCACGGGATCGAAGAGGAAGATTCCGTTTCAATTTGGGACGGGAACGGCTCTGGAACAAAAAAATCCGGGAAGAAAGGGAAGATAACGGATCTTTTGGATATAGCCGTAATCAACTTGCCGAGGATCTCCAATCATACGGATTTCAGCCCGTTGGATGCGGAAGAAGATGTTGCGCTGCGCTATGTGAATAGTAAAAACTCTCTCGGCTTTCCGGATGCTATTATTATCCCGGGAAGCAAAAACACCACCGGAGACCTTTATTTTTTGCGCGAGTCCGGGCTGGCGGGCAGGATCATGGAGCTAAATGCCCAAGGGGTTCCTGTTGTTGGTATCTGCGGTGGTTTTCAGATGCTGGGGAGAGAGCTTCATGATCCGGACGGGATCGAGAACCGGGATATCCAGGCTGCCGAAGGGTTGGGTTTACTTCCGGTCTCAACAATTTTTAACCCTGCAAAAATAACCCGTCGGGTTAAAGCCAGGGTTTCTTCACACGCCAGCTGGGGGTCTTGTGCAAGCCTTGAACTTGATGGGTATGAAGTCAGGCACGGGAAAAGTGAGATCCCTGCGGATACCCCATGTATCAGTATTATCGCGCCTCCGGGCGTCAAAGAAGAATTAATTGGAGCATCCTCTACTGATTTGCCTGTTTGGGGAACTTACCTGCACAGTATATTCCACAACGATCTCTTTCGCCGGCGGTGGTTAAATATGCTGCGAAAAAGAGCGGGCCTGCAGCCTCTAGCGGAAGAGGGCGGGCTGGAGATACAAAAACATCGCGAGCAGAGCTATGATAACCTGGCTGCCCTTCTCAGGGAACATCTTGATCTGGAGAAGCTTTTTGGGATCATTGGAATATCTTTTCCTTCTTGATGTGTTGATATATGTTTGATATACAGGTTTTTCAATATACGGATTTATTGATATGCGGGTTCGTAATTTGCCCTGGCGGCTACTTTTACTTCCTTCCGGTTTTCCAGGGAGTCTAAAATAGCAAAGATGGCCAGGGCATCCCCGTATTCCAGCTCGGGAGTAACTGCAAGGGGCTCCTTACCCGATGCTGCTTTGTAGAAATTCAACAGTTCGTGGTAGAACCCCATCTGTGGCTGATACGGAATCTGCTTGCTTCCCCCATCATTATAGAAAACGTTGATAGTGCCGCAGTCCCTCTCCTCAAGATAAATCATACCGTTATCGCAGAAAATACGCAAACCTATCAGCGGCCTCTGTGTTTCTTTTCCAGCACAGAAAAAGGTAAATTGGCCGGTAACGCCGCTTTTGAAAAGTAGATTTGTTTGGATTACAGAGTAGGGGGAGAAATCTTCTTCCTGCTTAACACCGAAAGCATGGACGCTCTCTATAGCTCCAAAGATATGTTGCAGGGCTGCTATTTCGTGCACCCCGGTATCATAAAAGACCCCTCCGGGGAATTCCGGGTGCTGCCGCCATTCCCTGGCGGGAAATTTATTTTTTGTCATTTCATTAGGAAAATCTACAAACCTGTTTTGAATAAAGTAATATACCCTTCCCGCTTCCTGTGTCCTGACAAGGTCGCGGATAATATTAATGTCTTCGTTATAACGATAGTTTTCGGCAACCATGATCGGGATATTAAACCTCTTTGGCAGGTCCCTGGCGTCCAGGGCCTGTTTTTTTGTGGCCCCCAGCGGTTTTTCAGTGATAATAGGCTTTCCTGCCTGCGCGACCTCCTCAGTCACCTCGTAATTAAGCTCTATGGGAACCATAATATCAAACGCATCCAGGTCTTTACGCCGGATCATTTCGTGAAAGTCTCTGTAGCAGTCCTTAGGAAGCAGATTAAGGAGTTTGCGCCATTTATCTGTCTTTTGAAAATCAATATCGCAGAGTGCTCTTATTTCGAACTTATCGCTTAATTTTTGATAAGCAGGATAATGAAGCCTTTCAAAAGCCATCCCCGTTCCGATGATTCCCATTCTTAATTTTTTCAAGATCTATTCCTACCTTTTTTGATAAATTTTATAGCTTACTCCTGGAATTATATTTTCTTAATTTAAGTAAAAATACACTTGTAAAATCTTGCAAATGATAGATTAAATATATTGGCTTTTATAGAAGGAAAACATCTTTTTTCTGCAGATAATTGAACAGGGAAGAAACAGATATTTAACATCGCAAAGCGTATTTAATACCAGTTACGGTTAAACCATCTGACGCAGCGGCCCTGCCGGATCGAAAGTAACCTCATAATCTCCTCGTAGTTCCTGCAGGTCTTTTGGGCCACCCTGGATAAGTATTAAATCATTTACTTTTCTTTCAATAACCAGGTTAATCTTTTCCTGGATCCTTTTATCCCATAAACCCTGGACACGGGGGTAGAGTACGTGGACCGGTGGTTTATTTATAACCTGCTCCTGGATTATTGCCGAATCAGCTCCGTTAGTCATAAGATCATCCTTCCTATGGTTACTTTTTCGAAATTATACAATCTCTCGTATTTTTTTACAAAATATTATATTCGAGGTTCGATTTATTCGTGATGATCCTGGGAACCATTTTTTTGCTTCAGCCGTCTAAGGGATAAAAATATTGCAAAAGGAGGATTTTTATGGAGAAGAAAAAAGTAATAGCTGTGGCCATTGGATTACTGCTGTTAGCAGCAGTGCTTTTGCCGGGATTTGTTGATTCGCCTATTGCCGGAGCGAGCCCCGCTGAGGACTTTGGTATTATCAGTGTCTATGGGGAAGCGGTGATCACGGCGCAACCGGATTCTGCCCGGGTGGTGCTGGCGGTGGAGACCACGCATGACCTGGCAAAAACAGCAGCGGAAGAAAACGCCCGCCTGACAGACGCAGTGCTCAAAGCTTTAGCAGCTTCAGGCATTGATGAAAAGCAGCTCAAAACGAGCGGCTACCGGTTAAACAGCTATAATCAACAGGTTGATCCACAAAACAGGGAAAAGTATATTACTAAATACAGGGCTTATAATGAACTTACTGTAAGCTTGCATAACCTGGATGAAATTGGCAACGTAATTGATACCGCTGTTAAAGCCGGTGCCAACAGGGTAATATCGGTTCTTTTTGAATTAAAGGAGGCGGAAGCCTTGAAACTGCAGGCTTTGCAGAATGCTGCGACCCAGGCTAAAGCCAAGGCTGTTGCAATTGCCCGCAGTACGGGGGTTACTATCAAGGGAATTAAAGTTATACATGAAGAGATGTCCGGTTATACCCCTTACCGTGCTGCTGTGGAAGAAAGTGCTCAAATGATGGATGCAGGCCCTACGCCTATTCTCCCCGGCGATGTTGAAGTGACGGCAAGGGTAAATGCCGAGTACTATTTCTAGTGGGACACGGGGACAGGTTCCTTGTCCCACGGTGGGACACGGGGACAGGTTCCTTGTCCCAGCCATCTCCACGGGGATTAGGGCCACCGTTTAATGGGACAGGGGGACAATGGGACAGGGGGACAGGTTCCTTGTCCCACTGCCAGCTTCACGGAGATTAGCGCTACCGTTTTATTTGGCCTCGCAAAAATGAAGTGTTGGATAA
>DUQX01000140.1 GCA_012837615.1 Bacillota bacterium
ATAGCGGATGAAGAGGGGCTTGCACTGAAGACGGTGGAGACAAGGCTGTACAGGGCAAGGCAGAAACTAAAGGAACAGTGGAAGGAGGAAGGTTAGATGGCGCATTATAGCCGGGAAGAATGGAAGGCCTTTATGGAAGGAGCCCTGAAAGAGGAAAAGTCTGGAGCCATGGAGGGGCATTTGCTTACGTGCGAGCAGTGTGTGAGTGAATATTTATCCTGTTTCCCCGAAGAGGGTATATCCGGTGGCGTTATAGAACTCCATCCACAGTTTACTTCCAGCGTAATGAAAAGGATAGAGGGTATGGAGGCAAAGCGAAGGGGAAAAGCCAAAAGGAGGGACATTTTCTACTACTCCGTGGCGGCATGTCTGACACTATTCTTTATGTTTGCGGGAGTTTTTGAGAGTTTTGCCGGGATGATACCCGAAATAACTAAAGCGGATATGCAGATGATTACTTCTTCACGTTCCGGTAACCGGGATATAATCGAATTTGGATGGTCTGATAAATTGATGAACAGTACTTTAACGTTTCTAGACGCGATGAAACCAAAGGATAAGGAGGTTACAGATTGAATAGAAAAAGCAAGTTTGTAGTGTTTATTCTGTCAGTAATACCGGGGTTAAGTCATATATATCTGGGCCTTTTTTACAGGGGGTATATCTTTATGGGAGCCGTTGCGGCGGGCGTGATGGCGGTGCTGGGGCTCTGTTCCCTGGTGGGCAGTAGACAGCCTTTAATACTTTTGCTGGGATTGCCGGTCCTGTGGTTTGTTGCCCTTATAGACAGCATGACGCTGACCGATAGGGTTAACAGCGGCATGACATTAAACCCCACTGAAGAGCACGGCCCGGGAATTGGAACGGTAACGGCGGAGAATAAATTAAACGAGCAGAACAGAAAAATAGTAGCCTGCCTGCTGTCGGTGATTCCCGGTGCGGGGCACATGTTCCTGGGCTATCAGAAGTTGGGGCTTGAGTTAATGACCCTGTTTTTTTTCAGTTTCTTCTTCATTGACTGGCTAAGGATCGGGTTGTTCATGTTCATAATACCGGTAATATGGTTTTACAGCATGTTTGATGCCCTGCACAAAGCCTCCGGCGACGGTGCTCTTGCAGAAGAGGATAACCTTTCACTGCTTGAAGTGATCGGCGAAAACAGCAATAGATGGAGCGGTTCCAAACTGCTGGGTTACGGTCTTATAATCATCGGTGCACTGCTTATATTTGACAGAATCATATCGCCAATGATTCCCTATGAAATAAGGAATTATATGCAAACCGGGATTGTGGCGCTGTTGTTTATAGCGGGCGGTATAAGAATACTTGCCGGCGGGCGCAAAGAAGGTGGTGCAAAAAGGGAGGAGGTATTGGAAGAATGCGAAAATGGAGAGTAGGAACCCTATCCTTGGGAATTTTAATGATTGTACTGGGTGTGGTTATGCTGACAGCCCAGTTCAAGCAGGTAACCATACTGGATACGCTGCTCACCTGGTGGCCGCTGATACTTGTTCTTATCGGCGTGGAGATACTTGTGCAGGTCTATACCGCCAGGGAGGAGCAGTCAAAAATAAAGTATGATGCTCTCAGCATTCTCATTATATTTATCATGGTGTTTTTCAGCATTGGGATGTACGCCCTGACTTCAACCGGCGTTATTGAAAGGATAGCCTGGATGCTGGAAAGCAGTATTGTTCCGGCGGATATACCATCCCAGAGGATTAGTGTGGATAAAAGGCTTCGGGGGAAATGCAAACTGGGAAATTGAAGAAAAGTCCAACCTGCACACCGATAGAGAGCCGGTGTATGAAGGGCGCCTCAAATGGGGTGAAGGCACCAACAGAGTCAATATAATACTGGACGGAGGAGAGATCGTGGTCAATGAAATATAGAAATTCAAGTAAGCAAAAGGCGATTTATACCTTGAAGCCCTTCAAGGCCCTGCAGGGAAAAATCGCCGAACATGAGCACATTTGGCCTGGAAACCTCTCCACAATGGAGGTATCGCAGGATCATCCGGGTCCGCATAGTATGAAGATCTAAGCCCACCCAATTCTACAGCTAAATATTAAAAATACTGGATGGGGTGAAGCGTTGCTAAGCTTTATTAACTATTTTGCCGGATGCTTCGTTAAAAAATAGCAGGAACTTTAAAAAAATTGTCGAACTTGAATTTACAAGACCTCTTTTCAGAAGGGTGGTAAAATTGTTTAAACTAACCCGAAACGAACAGAAACTGGTAATATTGCTGGTTTGCCTTTTGGGTTTGGGGATTGTGTTGCGTTTTGTTTTACCTGCCGGCGGGGAAGGGAGTCCAGAGATAATTCTCCATAGTGAAATGGAAAAAAATGATGAAGATGCCGAGATTTCTGAAGAAAAGGAGTTAATTATTATCCACATTACCGGAGCTGTGCAGGAACCCGGCGTTTATATCCTTGAGGAAGGAGCCAGAGTATATGAAGCCGTTGAAAAAGCTGGAGGACAATCCGATGATGCTGATCTCGAGATGATAAACCTTGCGGAGCCGCTCTACGACGGGCAGCCGGTTTATGTGCCGAGAATAAGCGATAGGGATTCCTTTCATATTTCCGATGGAAATATATATCGGGGAGGCCTGCAGCATTTAAAAGATGGTAAGATTAATATTAATATTGCTAACAAATCCCAGCTGGAGACATTGCCGGGAATAGGTTCCGTCAAAGCCCAAAGCATTATCGATTACCGCGAGAAAAACGGTCCATTTAAGAGTGTTGATGATCTTCTAAAGGTAACCGGCATAGGAGAAAAAACCCTGGAAAATCTGGGTGATCTGATCACGGTTTATTAAAAGTTTAGTAATTGCTCAGCTATGCGCAAGGCTATCATCCTGAGCGTTAGCGAAAGATCCTTGTCCTGAGCGTTAGCGAAGGATCCTGGTTCTTCACTACGCTCAGAGTGACAAGTACGTTTCAAGTGACAATTCAATTTTTCATACCTTGCTTTTTCACACACCTGCCGTACTCTATGACCTGTTTATTGTTTTGCTCTGAGTGGTTACAGGGTTTAAAGGTTTATTAATTTTGCTGCTTTTAACTGTTTGATTCACTGCTTCTTTTAAAAAGTTAAAAATAAATTCAAATTCAGGAAGGAATCCGTGTAAAAAAAACTAAATATTTTGTACGGTAGAAAAAGATTTGGCCGAGTCGGCCGTTTTTGCTATAATCTATCTTATACGTTATAGATCGAGGATCGAGTTATTGAGCTTTTTTTCCGGATAAGGAGGGAGGCAAAGACCCTGAAAATTAACAGGGTTTATAGGTTTTATTATGAGGTTAAAAACTATATTAATTGTATTGTTTATTGTCCTGGTGGGTTTTTTGTTTCGGGTTGCGGAACTCTATACTGACTACCTCTGGTTTAATCATCTTAATTACGTTTCTGTGTTTTTCACCACATTTTTATCTGAATGGGGCGTACGCCTTGCAGCCTGGCTGGTTTTTTTCCTTTTTCTTTTTGTCAATCTCATGTTCATGCGCGGCGCAATTATAAACGTGCTTAACTTGGAGTTAAGGGAGCGCGTTTTTGGAACTGTTCTCGGGAGAATGTTTACCCCGCAAAGAATTACCTTTTTCTTCCTTATTTCCAGCCTTGTCGTTTCTTTTCTTCTCTCTTCTTATACGGGGAGCCTCTGGCTGGAGGTGCAGCAGTTTCTACAAGGAGTTAGCTTTGGGGTGACCGATCCTATCTTTAATCTGGATGCTTCTTTTTATGTTTTCCAGCTCCCTTTTTGGCGCTTACTGTACACTTATTTGCAAACCATGGTCATATTGACGATTCTGGTTGCAGGGTTTATCTATTTTGTCACCGACCCACCGGTTCAGGTAGGCAGGAAAGTTATTTTCTTCCCCTCACGGGGGCAGGGGCACCTTTCCCTTTTGTTCACGTTTGCGTTTATATTAAAAGCCTGGGACTACCGCTTGAAAATGTTCGAGTTGTTGCTCTCACCCCGGGGCGCTATTTTTGGTCCCGGTTATACGGATTTGAACGCCAATCTTCCTGCCTTGTGGATTCTCTTTTTTTTGACCCTGGGTATCTGTATAGTGCTTATTTATAATATTTACCGGCGCCAGTCGCGGCTGATCTTTTCAAGTGTCGCTATTCTGATCGGAGCTTCCCTTGTTGTCGGAAACATTTACCCTTCCCTGGTGCAGCAATTCCGGGTAGAGCCGAACGAATTTGCTTACGAGCGTCCTTTTCTCGAACACAATATTAATTATACCTTGAAAGCTTATGGACTGGATGATGTGAGAACAGAGAATTATCCTGCCAGAGAGGAGCTTGAGTGGGAAGACCTGGAAAAGGATGCGGACACATTGCAGAACGTGCGCCTCTGGGATTACCGCCCGCTACTGGATACCTATAAACAGCTGCAGGGAATACGTCCCTATTATGACTTTGCAAGTGTTGATACAGATCGCTATATCCTGGATGGGCAGTACAGGCAGGTAATGCTTTCGGTACGGGAGATGGATCAGACGCAGCTTGCAGAGCAAGCCAGGACATGGGTTAATACGCGCCTGCAGTATACCCACGGTTACGGATTGACGATGAGCCCCGTCACAGGGGTATCCCCCCAGGGTTTGCCGGAATTTACTATCGGGGATATACCTCCGGTTGTTAAGGGGGGGCTGAAACTATCAAGACCGGAGATTTATTACGGGGAGCTTAGCAGCGATTATGTTATTGTAAATAGCAATACCCGTGAATTCGATTACCCCATGGGCGATACCAACGTCTATACCAGGTATGAGGGTACAGGCGGCATTCCGCTGAGCAACCTGGGGAGGAGGCTGCTTTATGCGCTTAAATTTTCTGATTACCGGATTCTTATTTCCAGCGAGATAACGGATGAGAGCAGGATCATGCTTAACCGGCCCGTCAGGGAGAGGGCTTACCGGATAGCACCGTTTTTAAGGTATGATGCCGACCCCTACCCGGTAATAGCCGGCGGGGGGATTTATTGGATTCTGGATGCTTATACCACAACAAATAATTTTCCTTATTCCGAGCCTTTCGGTGGAATTAATTACATGCGCAATTCA
>DUQX01000141.1 GCA_012837615.1 Bacillota bacterium
ACTGCTGGATATAGGCGGTAAAGACAGCAGCAATAAGCAGGATATAAATAAGAGGATCGGCAAACTGTCGGATAAATATTTTCAATATGTTTAGCCTTTCACCTTGTTCAAGAGTATTCGGCCCATACTTTTCCAATAGTTTCAGTGCTTCGGCTCCGGATAAACCCTCTGGTCCGGAATTAAATTCACGAAAAACTTCTTCCACTTCTTTCTGGTGGTACAGTTTTTTCCACACCTCTTCAGAAACTTTTTAATCTAAATATCATACCTAATATAATTTGCCCGAGAAGCATAGTATCATTCAGTATTAGAAATTATCAAAAAAAAGACTCGTAAAAACGAGTCATAAGCGTTCTTTTTATGAAAGCTTTTTAAAAACTCTATATTTGCTACTATTTTTCGTAGCATATGAGCGCCCCGTTACAAACTTTTAGACTGGCTTGCCGCCGGCGGGAGTAAAAATAATTCTTACCGAGCGCTTTAAGCTTTGCGCAGCGCTTTAGGCATGGGCGGTTGATAATACATCCAATGACATGCCCCGGCAGCGCTAACGCTGGCCAGCAGCATTAACAGCGTGGCAATAGCGGTAAACAACATTGTTTTTTTCATGGGCTTTTTGCCTCCTTCTGAAAAAAGTGAGAAAAGGCTTTATCCAGCTTATCCATAAACCATCCTCCCGCCGGCAGCAAATTTAATGCTTGAAAGATAAGCGCCATACCAACAGCCGTAGCTTCCTTCAAAAAGCTCCCCCAGAGCACACCGAGCAACAAAAACCCTGTACATATCAATGATATAACCAGTGAAAGCGCTCGCAATCTGACACGCATGCGGGTTGAAAAGGGATGATTGGGATGTTCCCGCGGGGCATAGAATAATACGCAGATTAAAGCTGCACTGGAAATCAAAAGAAAAAAAACAAACCTGCCAAACAGAGCGACATTGAGGAGATAGCCAGAAAAAACAGCAGCTAGTATACCCAGCAGAGGGAAAACAATGATCGAAGAAACCATACAAAATAAAGGGGAGCTAACGTGAATCCCTCCTCCAAATCTCCGCAGCAGGCCGAAGGCCAGTATTATAATAACAGTTTCTTTAAATATGCCGGCGATAAATGCAACCAGCAGAACAATCAGGACAATTGCCAGGTTATGCATGAAGACAAAAGCCCCGTAGATAATAACCTCGCGTCTCTCCTGGTCAAAATTTAGCTTGGAGGCGATAAAGTTCCCTAGAATATTTGCAAGGCCGTACATTATACTCCTCCTGTTTCATTTTTTCTCTATGAGCCAACTTCGTCAAAAGATTTACGGCTTTTGTTTGCAGATATTTTATGGATATAAAGAAACACAAAATAATGTAGTATCATTCATAATATAATATCGGCAAACTATTTTTGAATTAAATACTATTTTAAAAAAAAATAATTTTTTTTAAAAGGATATTTAGACCTTTTAGCGAAATATAAATAATAATGAAAGTGAAAGAGCTACTCCCTTGGGAGTAGCTCTCTTGATATCAATTAATTACGACTTAAAATGAGCAGAAACTACAAAAATCGCAGCAGGTTAGAAATATGAACGTGTACTTTACCTTGCTTTTATTATTACGACATAGCATTGAAATATTTTGCCTTCTTACTATTGGAGGTTTTACCACATATAAATTGCTACCCTCCAAGAAAGTATTACCGGTAAGCATAGCGCATAGCATTGTTATTCTACTCATCAGAATGCTCCCCATAAAATTTGGCATTCATACGTTAATTTCCTTAACCTTAATGATAATCTACTACCATACTATTTTTGGTTTGAGTATTAACCAGGCCGCTATTGCCACTTTTTCAACTACTGTTTTACTTGTAATACTTGAATGGGGAAATTCATACTTTTATTTAAATAAATTGCATGGGCTTTCGCTGGCAGAAATGGGGAAATTATCGAACCCTGAGATGCTTAAATTAAGCCTGCCCCCCCTTATAATACTTATACTGCTAGCGATTGTAGGAAGGTCGTTGGGTTTGAAAAAATTAAAAAACCATAGGCCCAAATCTCGTGTTCAATAGGAACTATGGTTTTATAAAGGGTGTAAATTTAATAAAAGAGCTTTTTGCCTCCAATACTTAAATTCATGGGAGTTGATCTTCTTTTGAGATACGAAGAAAAAAAACGTTTTCAAAAAATTGAACAGCTGATTCCCATGATACGTATAGCTACAGTGCTCTTTGTGACCTTAATTATTATAGAGCATATCCCTTCAAATTTTTCGTTTTTTTACTACTGGCCTGTCTTCTGCATTCCTCTGCTGCTCTACCTGGGATTAATGAGTATGGACAAGCTGTACAAACGTTTTAAAAACATTAACCCCCTTATACCCGACCATTTGGAAATGTTTGTTTTTTTGGGATTAACATTATTGCTGGTCTATGTAACAGGTGGAAACGAAAGCAATTATAAAATTATATACCTCTTTCCGGTTATTTTTTTTAGCTTGAAATTTGGATCTAGATGGGGTTACTTTATTTCCGTGTTAAATTCATTCATGATTATTAATTTCAAACTTTTAAACCTGCAAACTGATTTTATTCACCTGGAAGCAGATCTCGTTTTAATAGGCATGTTTTTTCTTTTCAGCTGGCTTATCGGCAACATGGTTGACTTGGAGCGAACAATCAGAAAGCGCCTTTCAAGGGCCGTAGTTCGGGATGAGTTGACCGGGCTTTATAATTACCGTTACTTTAGACAGCAATTAAAGGAAATGATAAGGGAGAACAATATAGAAAACAGCCATCAAAAAATTGGGTTAATCCTGATAGACCTGGATAATTTTAAACAATATAACGAAGTGCTGGGGCATTTTTCCGGAGATATCTTGCTACAAAAAATATCTTCCACTATTAATAATGCCCTTGGAAAAGATGATTTTGCAGCGCGCTATGGCGGAGACGAATTTGCAGTTGTCATCCCAACCCATGAAGTATCCCAGGTTGTCGGAAAAGCCGAGAAAATTAGAAGAGAGATTAATGCTTACGGGAATAATATCATGGGTAGCGATTGGAACTTATCAGCCTCTTTTGGAATCGCACTTTTCCCGGATCACGCCGAGGAACTGGAAGGCCTGGTGCAAAAAGCTGATGAAGCCCTATTCAAGGCGAAAATGACAAAAGGAAACCGGGTGCAGGTTTATTATTCGGTCTTTGACCGGCTCAGCGGGAAAAAACCGCAATTTGAAAATGAATTTTTTACCACTGTCAAAACCCTTCTATCAGTGCTTCAAGCCAAGGACAAATTTACCTACGGACATAGTGAAAGAGTCCTCGTTTATACTCAGGTTATTTCCAGAGAATTAAATTTATCTTCTACGGAATTACCTGCGATTGAATATGCTGCTTTTTTCCACGATATCGGTAAAATTGAAATTGAACGGGAATTACTCAACAAACCTGAACCGCTCACAGTAAGAGAGCAGGCCATTTTAAACCAACACCCGCTCTGGAGTGCGGAAATTATTAAACCCTTTAAAAAAATGGAGCCAGCTTTACCGCTTATCATTCATCATCATGAAAGTTTTGATGGAAAAGGTTTCCCTTATGGCCTAAAAGGCGCGGAAATCCCCCTTGGCGCCAGGATAATAGCGATTGCCGATGCCTTTGATCAAATTACAGCGGACCGCCCTTTTAAAAAAGGAAAAACTATTAAAGAAGGAATAGAAATTTTAAGGCAAAACAAAGGGATCCGCTTCGACCCGTTTATCGTAGATGCTTTTATAAACTGCCTCAGTCAATATGAAAATATATCCCGGCTAATTGAATGGCCAAAGGACCTTACCCTGCTAGTACCTGCGGGTTATCTGCCAGGCAGCTTTTTAAAAGGACACCAGTATGTAGATTTTTACAGCGGGGACATCCATTTTACTATTAAAGCTACAGCTTATCTTGCAGCCGGTATAGCAAATAACGAAAAATGCCTCTTTATTACCGAAGAGAAAAAAGCAGATATGCTTCTCAAGGAAATAAATCAGTACCCGTACCGGGGCACAAAGCTGAAGAATATTATTAGAGAAAACCAAATGCCCGAGTTAATAAACCTTGATAATTTATTAAAATATATCAAAAGAAAAGCCAAAACAGAATTTGAAACAAAAAAGGCCTTTAAAAAGCTGCTGGACGAAGCTTACCGGGATGGTTTTACTTCAATCAGAATTCTCCTGGACGGTTCATCTTTGCTATTGAAAGACAGAGATCTTATTACCTGGGAAGAAAACCTTACACGTTGCGTAAAGGACATGGATATAGTAATTATTTGCCTGTACAACATTAATGATAAGGGTATCTATATGATGAATTTACTGCATAATATGCATGCGAAACCGCTGCTTAACGAGGAGAACACAGATGCAGAAGAAAAATGATACGCAGAAACAGAAGCTGGATATGGACATTCAGAAGCTTAAGATATTACTGCAACAAAAAGTAAAAAAATATAACAGCCTTTCTCACCCCGAAGTGCTTTTAATCTCAAAAGAGTTGGATAGAAAATTAAACATGTTCATGAGCGATTATATGGGTAATTATAATAATTAAATAAGATTTTTTATAAGAAAATCGGCTACAATTTCAGCGGCTTTCGCTTCATACCCCCACCAGAAATGATCAACGCCTTCAACAGCCTGAACACTTCCCTGCTCCAGACCAGCCGTTTCCTTAATAATTGTCGATGGGGGAACGATCTCATCTTCTGTACCATAGATAATTATCAGCGGTTTTAACACTTTCTCGAGAATACCACGGGGTAGAACCGGAGAAATACCCGCTACCGCTTTAACAAGATCGTTTTGAATACCCGAAGAAAGAGCTACCATGCCACCGAAAGAATACCCCACCAGTCCAAGGCGGGATGAATCTATTTCATCCCTGTCAGCCAAAAAGGCAAGAGCAGCCAGCGCATCATCCTTTTCACCAACTCCCCCATCATAAGACCCCTGGCTCCTACCCACGCCCCTGAAATTAAAGCGCAAAGCCGCTATATTTCTCGCTGCCAAGGCCCGGCTGACCGCCAGGATCACGTTATTATCCATACTCCCGCCGTTAAGCGGATGAGGGTGACAGAGCACCGCCCCCGGGATGGGATGTGATGTTTCGGGCAAAGAAAGACAGCCCTCAAGCTCCAGTCCGTCGCTTTTAAAGCTTATTCTTCGTTCCGGCATCGTGATAGAACCTCCTTAAGTAATAAAATCCCTAAACTTTAAAAATTGCGTGTCTGTAAACAGGACAAGTTGCAAAAAATAAATGGAGCGGGTGATGGGAATCGAACCCACACGACTGGCTTGGAAGGCCAGGGCTCTGCCATTGAGCTACACCCGCAAATCAGGAAAATAATTCGGCTTCTTTTAATTCGCTTTTATATTATAACCCCTTCTTCCCATAAGTGCAACCCCGACAATTATTCTCCGTCTATAAAATCTATTTTAAAGAAGAATTGGAGATAATACCCGTAATATACGCAATGCAATATTATTCATTTCATTAAATCATTATTCCCCCAAAGTGTATATAGAAGGAGATCTTATAAAATGTGTAGAAGTAATATGCAGAAGTAATCGACATACACGATATAATATAGGGATCTTATCACTGGGAGAAAATATTCTCCCAGTGATAAGTTAACAACAAACGTCATGTTTCCACAAAGATATAAGGAGTAATAATGCAAAAACTTAAAGAAATCGCACTTGAGGTTGTTTCCGCAGTAATACCGATTACTATATTGATAACAGTGTTACAATTTATAGTTATTAAGCTACCGGTCAATACTTTTCTTCAGTTTTTTATTGGTATAATCATGGTCAGCAGCGGGCTTATTTTATTCTTGCTCGGGGCTCAGATAGGGATTTTGCCTATGGGCGAATATATCGGCGCAGCTTTAGCAAAAACAGGCAAGTTATGGCTGGTGGTACCTTTTGGCCTGCTTTTAGGATTTGTTATTACAGTTGCCGACCCCGATGTACAAGTGCTGGCAATACAGGCTGATATGGTTTCCGAGGGGCTAATCTCAAAAAATATACTCATTATTGCCGTCGCGTTGGGGATTGCTTTTTTTGTAGGACTTGCCCTGCTGCGAATCGTACTGAACATTTCTCTGCACTGGCTTTTGATCGCCGGATACGGCCTGGTTTTGATCTTGTCTCTCATTGCTCCTTCACAATTTATTCCGGTCTCCCTCGATTCTGGCGGAGTCGCCACGGGGCCACTGATAGTTCCTTTTATTCTTGCTTTGGGCGTAGGATTTAGTTCAGTATTAGCCGGGAAAAGTTCTTCCTCCGATAGTTTTGGATTAATTGCATTAGCATGCCTCGGGCCAATATTAGCCGTACTGCTATTGGGAGTGATTTATTATTGAACACAGTTATAATATTTGAAGGATTTGGAGATGTACTTCTAGAAGTTCTTCTGGCACTAACTCCCCTTGTTATATCTTTTTTGATCTTTCAGGTATTTTTTTTAAAGCTATCTAAAGATAAGATCATCAATCTCATTAAGGGAGTAATACTTGCTTTTATCGGATTATCTTTATTTCTACAGGGTGTTCAAGTGGGATTTTTACCTGTCGGGCAGGCAATAGGAATAGCCCTGGGAAGCAAATCCTATAATTGGATACTGATCCCTATCGGATTTTTACTGGGCTTTGTGATCACTTTGGCCGAGCCTACTGTCCGTATTATGACCCTTGAGGTAGAAAGTGTTTCCAGCGGGTATATCCGCCGTCAATTTATGCTCTATACTTTATCTATTGGGGTAGGAACAGCTGTTGCCGCTTCCATGACCAGGATTTTATTAGGTTTTCCTTTATGGTACATTATCCTCCCCGGATACTTGATTGCATTTATTATGATTTATTTTACAAAGAGTACATTTGTCTCCATCGCTTTTGATTCCGGCGGAGTTGCCACAGGGCCTCTAACGGTAACCTTTATCATGGCGATTGCTTTAGGTGTCGCCTCTTCAATCCCGGGCAGAAATCCACTGTTGGATGGTTTCGGCATGACAGCATTAGTAGTTCTTGCACCGATTATAGCGGTGCTAGTTCTTGGAATCCTTTATAATAAAAAAGAGAAGGAAAACGAGCTTGAAAGCTAGTAATTGACGCTCAAGGAGGAAAACTATATGGACGGCAACATAAAATTTGATTTAATTATTACCATTGTTAACAAAGGGCAAGCTGAAAAAGTAGTTGAAGCTTCCAAAAAAGCAGGGGCAGAGGGAGGAACCATTGTTTTAGGCAGGGGAACCGGCATCCATGAAAAAGTTAAACTATTTGGGATTTCCATTGAGCCGGAAAAAGAGCTGATTTTAACACTTATCAAAAAAGAACTCACTCAAACAGTCCTGGATGCAATCGTGGCTAAAGCAGATTTATATAAACCTGGAAAGGGTATAGCTTTCGTTCTTGAAATAGGAAAAGTGGTAGGTATCAGTCATTTGTTGGGGAAATAATAATGAACCATCATTATTTAAGAAACAGTAACCGCTAAAAGCCATGGCAATGGAAAGTGTCTGAGCAGTCAAATAAGAATTATATTTTTTGATAATTCGATACGGCAGCATTTCTAAAATAGGCTTAGTTTTCCCGGATACTTCCCGGATACAGAGTGTTTTTATGCCAATGTGATGTGAAATACTCAGGCTACGAATAGCGCGGCAATTGCTTCACTACCCAGCCTTGCAACGATATATAGTATCAACAATGTTGTAGGTAGCCATTACCAGCATACATAACAGAGTTTAGTAAACCATGCGCCCTTCCACAAAAGCCTTGGTGCGTGGGTCTTCCGGCGAGGTAAAGATCTTTTCCGTCTCTCCGGTCTCCACAACGCGCCCCTCATGCATAAATATTACCTCCCTTGCAACCCGCCTGGCCTGAAAAATGTTGTGAGTCACCATGACGATCGTCATAGCTGTTTCACGGTTTAAATCCAGGATAAGCCGTTCGATCAGCTCAATATTTGACGGATCGAGGTTAGCCGTGGGCTCGTCCAGTAGCAATAAAGCAGGTTCAAAGGCAACTGCCCGTGCCAAAGCCACACGCTGGGCCTCACCTCCGGAAAGGGTACCGGCATGCCTCCCGGCAAATTCCCTCATACCCACTTTTCCCAGCAGAATATCTACCCGTGCTCTGACCTCTTCTCTGGTAAAACGGCGCGCCTTAAGGCCAAAAGCAACGTTTTCTTCCACGCTGGTCTGAAAAAGCAAAGGTTTTTGAAAAACCAAAGTCATTTCCCTGCGTGCAGCATCGGTGCGGCTGACGTTCCCGTTCATAGAAATGGGCCTGCCCAGAAAGTGTATTTCACCCCCGCTGGGAGGCTCCAGCAAATTTACAAGGCGCAGCAAGGTACTTTTGCCCGCCCCGCTGGGCCCGATTATGCCATAAATCCTTCCCCTGCGCAGAGCAAGATGATCAATATGAAGGACTTCTTTGTCATAAACCTTTGAAAGGTTTTTCACTTCGAGGATAATCTCTCTACCAAACACCACCTTTGCCTCCCCCCTGGAAATAGTGAAGCAGAGAGTTGATAAAAAAAGAAATAAGCAACAAAATCAACCCCAGCCCCAGGGCCAGTTCAAAGTTCCCCTTGCCGGTCTCCAAGACAATGGCTGTGGTCATGACCCTGGTATGCCCTTCAATATTGCCCCCAACAATCATCACGGCACCCACTTCGGCAATCACCCTTCCCAGACCGGTTACAACGGCCCCGAAGATCGCAAAACGGGATTCGCGCACCACCGTCCAGGCGGTCAAAAACCTGCCCGCCCCGAGGGTACGCGCCGTTTCCTGTACCTCTTTCCCCTTGCTGCGGATGCCGATCATTGTCAAAGCAGCAATGATCGGAACAGCCAGGGCAAACTGGGCCATAACCATCGCTGTAGGAGAATACAAAAGTCCAAGGAAACCTAGAGGGCCCATACGGGATATAAGAAGGTAAATAACCAGTCCGGCTACCACCGGCGGCAGTCCCATCAACGTGTAAAGCAGCTTGCTGACAAAACGGGTCCGCTCCGGCGGCTTCAGCCCCAAGTATGCCCCCAGGGGCACACCTGCCAAAGTAGCAAAGACCACCGCCAGCAATGAAACCTGGAGGGAAAGCAACACGATCCGAACCAGGTTGGGATCGAGGGTAAAGATTAACGAAAATGCTTCGATAATTCCTTCTAACAGGAGCAACCGACCACTCCTTACTCCTAGGCCTATTTTGCAAAACGTTCAAGGCATAAAAATGTCCAAGGCATTTTTCTATAAAAGCATTTGTTCCTGTTCTGCCGAGCTGACCATTGCTACAAGGATACCGGCAAGCTCTCGTTGATAATCTTGCATTCAAAAATAGCCATGGGGATAGTTTAAACACTCCCCTGAAAGCGTTGCGCAAAAACGCTGGAAGGCGGTAAAACATCCCCATGGCTTTAATAATAACGAAACAAATAATTTGCTGCCGCGTTAAATCTCTCCGGCTTATTCTACCCCTTTACCCGGGAAAAAAAGGCTTTCTCCATTAATCTGAAAAGAAGCAGTTAGCTCCTGCCCTTCAGGCGACATCATAAAATCGATAAGTTTCAAGGCGCTATCATACTTAACATGGGGATGCATTTCGGGATTAACGGCCATAATTCCATACTGGTTAAAGAGGACAGGATCTCCTTCCAGAAGAATTTCCAGGTCAAGTGAGTCTTTCATCGAAAGGTAGGTGGCCCGGTCTGTCAGGGTATAACCCTGTTTTTCACCGGCCATGATTAATGTATCACCCATACCCTGTCCAACCGATAAATACCAGTCTCCCTCCGGAGAAAACTCCGTATTTTCCCAAATGGATAGCTCCTTGCGGTGCGTTCCCGAATCGTCCCCCCGGGAAACAAAGATATGCCCGCCGGAGGCGATAGCAACGAAAGCATCGCTCACTTTCTCCACTCCCTTTAACCCTGCCGGGTCTGCAGCCGGACCGACAATAATAAAATCATTGTACATCACATCCTGCCGATCTGTAAAGTAACCCTCTTCGACCAGTTGCAGTTCCGCAGCGCGGTCATGAACGAGAAGAATATCCGCATCTCCCCTCTTGCCCGTCTCCAGGGCTTGCCCTGTTCCCTGGGAAACCACTCGCACTTCAATACCATATTTTTCTGTAAAAACCGGGAGCAGCTCGTCCAGCAACCCTGAATCATAAGTACTCGTTGTAGTAGCAAGAACGATAAATTCATCCCCGGAAGTTTGTTCATCCTCAGAAGTTTGTGCCTCGCCGTTTTCCGGGGCAGCTTCTTCCTGGCCATTTTCATCCACCGGTGGTGCTTCTTGCCCCTGAGAACAGCCGCCTCCAAGTACCATTAGAAACATCAGGCAAATTATTGCGGATACAAGAAACAGTTTTTTGAAATCAATCCTTGCTGTCATTTTTGACCTTGTTTGAAATAAACCCATCATTTAAACCCCTTTTATTTAATAATTTCTGACCTTACCGCTATGTTTGAGTAATAATATGCTTTGCAGTGCATACCGATAGTAAATAAAAAAACCCCCTATTATTATCTGGAGATGCCGATAAAAACAAACTACGATCGAGATTTGTTGATAAGAGTTTCAGATATGTTTACAGATATTAAATACCCCCCCTTTTTGGAATAGACTAATTTGTATCTTGTAATAAAGGGATTTCCGGGGGAAAATATACCCCCGAAAACCCTATATCATGGTCGGGGCGACAGGATTTGAACCTGCGACCTCTTGGTCCCAAA
>DUQX01000142.1 GCA_012837615.1 Bacillota bacterium
GATATTGACCAGCATGGAACCCATCATGTTGGCGTATTCCAGTGCTTCCCCTTCCGCTATTCCGTAGTAGCTTTCAAGATTATCGGTCCAGGACTTAACGTTATCCGAAGCGTCCTTGAAAATTTGCTCGGTGGCTCCCATAGCGTCTTCCAGATCAGCGGCCATTTTGAAACTTGCTGCCCCTGCTGCAACTAGCGGCGCAGTAACTTTCATGGACAGGTCTTTCCCTATGCCGGTCATTTTCTGCCCGGCATCCTGCAGTTTTTTGCCTACTTGCTCGGCAGTAAGCCCGGTTTCTCTTAGTTGCTTCTCAAACTTTTCAAGCTCTTGCTCGGCCTTTACAACTTCGCGCTGGAAGGCTCTGTACTGTTCTTCGGAAATTTCACCCTTAGCGAACTGCTGATTCACTTGTTCCTGGGCAGCCCGGAGCCGATCAAGTTTTTCTTTGCTATTAGACACAGCCTCAGCAAGAAGCTTCTGTTTTTGAGCCAGCAGTTCAGTGTTCCCAGGATCTAATTTAAGTAGTTTTTCTACTTGGCGGAGCTCAGACTGTACATCACGGGTTTTCCTATTCACATCTTCAAGAGCCTTATTAAGTGGCTGAGTATTACCCGCTATTTCAATTGTGATTCCTTTTATTTTCCCAGCTATCTTACTCACCACCTTTGGTTTATAATGGATTTTGAGGGGGTGTTTTACATGGCCAAAAAAGAAACCTGGGAGCCTTGTCCCAGATGTGGTTCAAACAAAGTTGAGTCCCGGGGAGGATGCTTTTTCTTTGTTCTCGGTTTCTGCTTATTAGGTGTAAGCATCTGGCTGCTGATAATTCCGCCAGTCGGAATTGCAGGAATTATTATTGGTCTGCTGTTCATGGCTATATCTCCATTTGCAAAAAACCAATTACAATGCCAGGACTGCAAAAAAACCTGGAAATACCCATTTCAAACCGCCGAAAAAACAACTAACTGAACCTGTCCCGTAATTTTTGTCTATCTGGTTTAGTCTGTTCAAGGATCCAGCACTTCTCAAGATACTCCCGTCCTTCTTCTGTCTGAATGAGTTTATGGATGTAAGCATCGCGTTGCAAAGCCATATAATCGTCAACCTGCATTCCTGGTAAATCTAAAAAGCTGATCCGCGCATAATCGCAGACCAGCTTTTCACTTAATGTTTCAATTAGATATTTAATGTTATCCTCCCCATTGTCTACCGGGCAATGGGGAATTTGGAGTTTGGGTCGGACAATAATTCCTGGGTAAACTGAGCATATTCAACAAAAAAAGTAGCCATATCATCAAGATCGAAAGCATCAACTTGAGCCTGCGTGATCTCTATACCTTGTTTATTGGTCTGCAACACCATGGTGACAAGTCGCCCAAGCTCTTCCTCGTCCGGTATTTCCTTTTTGCTAATTTCTAACATTTCCCCGTAGATCCCCCGGGAAGGAGGCGGGATTTGCAGCTTGGTACCATCGTGTAAGACCAAGTCAAAGTATTTCTTACTTCGCTTACTTAAATCCAGCATATTAAACCTCCTATTAGGATTTGGTCACGGTGACAGTATAGGTCTTGGTTGCGTCCCCATTAGTCACTGTAATCAATACTGTATTTACTCCTTCTTCCCAGGTGGCGTCTGCTCCGTTGACGTGTGCAGCGCCCTCTACGGTTATGGCGACAGTGGCATCTGGGTCTGCAACTATTGCCGTAATGGACTCAGATATAGTAGTTGTGGCCAGAGTGTAGGTCAAAACGTTGGGAGTAAATGCCGGCGTCAAGTTCTTTGTGCCAATTGTCAGTGCCGCCAGTTTGGTGTTGGCAGGCGTAGTATCTGCAATGATGTCCTCTTGTAAAATTATAAGAGTACCGTCATCGTCAGCCGGTTGCGCCTTGAACTCAGCATTCACAACAGTTTCTGCGTCCTTAGCAAAAGCAATCGTAAAGCCTGCTTCGTTGCTACCAACGATTGTTACCCGCAGATCGCCATCTTCGGGATCCTCATGCAGAAAATGGATCACATATTTTTTTCCGTCATAGTTGCCTATGCCTCCGATTTTGAGGGTTCGGATATTATTTACGGCATCCTCAGTTATTGACCCGGTGTTGCAAAGCTTATTTAACTTGTTTAAGTCCCACGTTAGAATACCGCTCTTAAGAGTAGCCTGTTCTTCGGTAAGTATCTTCTTAAATACCCGTCCCAGGTCATCTTTTACCTCGTAAAAAGTAGGCGTATACTCAATACTGGCCCCGCCCTTTATATAGCCCAGGCGATTTTCTTCAGTTTCCAATACGGCATTTTCAGGGATGGTTCCTGAGAACTCAACTACATACAGCTTACCGCTACCCAGTACGATCTTTTCACTTCCCATGCTAATTCCTCCTTATCTTGGTTGTAGACTCAATGTGGTACGCCCCTTGATAGAGGCCTTCAGATTCTAAAAACGTTTCGTAAAACGTATAATCTATACCTCGTTCATCAAACAATGTTTCAATTTTAGCCTGGCTTGCCAAATCTTTTTTAGCTGTATACAGCTCTACGATGTAACCTGTTTGCTTGATTTCATTTCGTTCATCAGAGCCACGTCCTTCGCCATTGTCTACCAAGTACACTATATACGGCGGGCTCGGCGGCGACGTGAAATGGTGATACGCCACCGGCAGCCCGATTGTTTTGAGTAATGTGAACAGTGTCGCCTCATCCACGTTTAATCACCTCCTCTACTTCACGGGTAAATTCCCGGATTACTTCTTCCTCGGCAGGCCGGATATGCGGCCTCCCCTCTACCCTGCCACCGCCCACCTTAGCATGGCCGTATTCTAAAAGATGCGTCAACCTATAGTGTGGGGCCTTGGCATGGATGATGCGTGTATGTGGCTGACCGATTGCTTTTTCGGTCTTCATCGCCCAGGCTTTCGCATAGGCACCGGTCCTTTTTGGGGACGTTTGTTTGAGCCGCTTGACCGCGGCTTTTCCAACTTTCTCGCTTGATACGTTGACCTTCTCGACCACGTCCTGAGAATATTCAGCCAGGCCCCTGGCAATTTCGGCAGCCAGCTGGTCGATGTTGATATTAGCCATTACCTTATATCCACCTCCTGTCTATGGTAGCCCGTCCCAAAATCGGCAATCCCCCAATTGTGCCTACAAACTCAAAATATAGCGGCCCGATTACGTCTCCGGGTATCACATAATCATATTGATATTTGCCC
>DUQX01000143.1 GCA_012837615.1 Bacillota bacterium
AGTGTCATGGAAGGCAAAATCGAAGGGATCCTGCGCGCCAGCATCGTTTTGCCCGTGCCTGGCGGCCCCGTCAAGAGGACATTGTGCCCGCCGGCAGCCCCGATCTCCAGCGCCCTTTTTGCCATTAACTGGCCTTTTACCTCTTTAAAATCAGGCTGTTCGTTGTTTTCCTCATTCTTAAGAATATCATCCGGCAGGCCGCATGAAACTTCCGGCAGGCTTTTCTCCCCTTTCAGGTAGGCGGCAAGCTCTCTTAAATTTGAAACGCCCTTTACCGAGACCGCGCCAACCATTGAAGCCTCCAGGGCATTCCCCCGCGGCACGATTAGCTCCAGGATATCCTTCATTTCAGCCCGTTTTTTTAGGGAAACGGCGATAGCCATTGTTCCGGGAATCTCCCTTAACTCTCCATCCAGGGAAAGCTCGCCGGCAAAGACTTTTTGCTGCAAGGCAGTTTCGGGAACCTGTCCGGTTGCAGCCAGTATTCCTGCAGCAATCGCCAGATCAAAAGCGGAGCCGTCTTTCTTTAAATCTGCAGGGGCAAGATTCACAGTAATACGTTTAGAAGGAAACTTAAAACCGCTGTTTGTGATCGCCGCGCGAACTCTCTCCCTAGCCTCTTTAACCGAAGGGGCAGCCAGCCCTACCAGGTGAAAATTGGGCAACCCCCGGCTTACATCTGTCTCTACGGATACTTCATATCCTTCTATGCCGATAAGTGCACAGCCGGTAACCTTTGCTAGCAACCTCAATCACCTTTCAAGATATTTTTAGAACGCATTTTTTAACAGTTTTATTTCCTTTGCGCTCGATCTTCCCCTCTCGAACAATACAATAACAACATCAAAACGGCACAAACAATCGGGCATTCCCTTTTCCTTTAAATAGTAAGCGGCAAGCTGCCGCAGTTTCTTTTGTTTGCGAAAACCGATCGATTCTTCGGCATAACCCACCGAAGAAGTGCTACCGGCCCGGACCTCAACAAAAACAAGCGTTTCACCATCATAAGCTACGATATCCAGCTCTCCAAGGGGGCAGGTATAATTTCTGGCAACTATGTTGTAGCCCTCCGCATTTATTAAGTATTCCCCGGCGATTTTTTCGCCCAGGGCGCCCATTTTCTTTTTATATCCCGCATCTCTTTGCAAGACAAAAGCCCCTTTTTATAACGTTATATTTACTACCACCATAGTAAATAAAAAACTGTTCCGATAGATCGTTAAGCCGATGAGACGGCTCCTTTAATTGTACTCTTATCCATACTTGCCTGCCGTACATACCTGCTTTGCTATACCTATCTGTCTTTATAGCATTGGAATGTCCTGCGGTGAATAGGGGATAGCCCCAGGGTTTTTATAGCTTCCCTGTGCTCGGCGGTGGGGTAGCCTTTATTTCTGTCAAATCCGTAACCTGGATATTCTCTATCGTACTCCAACATGATCTTATCCCTGGTTACCTTGGCAACAATAGAGGCGGCTGCGATTGAGAGGCACCGGGCATCACCGCCGATGACCGCCTCCTGCGGTATATACACCTCAGGAACGTTAAAACCATCGAAGAGAACATAATCCGGCTGCGGCATTAGCTTTTCTACCGCCAGCCGCATAGCCCGCAACGAAGCATGATAAATGTTGATTTCATCTATTAAAGAAACATCCGCTACCGCAGTAGCAACTGCCTTTGCATTTTTTACAACGATCTCATACAGCTCTTCTCTCACCTGTGGGGTAAGCTGTTTGGAATCATTAATTCCAGCCCAGCAATTTTCTCCCGGATCCAGTATTACCGCCGCCGCCACAACCGGGCCGGCCAGGGGCCCCCTTCCGGCCTCATCCACCCCAGCTATCAGCTCATAGCCCCGCTCATGCAATAACCGTTCTTTCGCCATCAATTTATGTAAATATTCCTCCTCGTTTCGGGCCTTTTTCCTCTGCTTAAGAAACGAAGAAAGAAGCTTTTGCACGCCTTTGCGCCGATCGCTTTTAAGAATGTCCAATTCGCGGGCAGAGAGCTTTTCTTTTGAAAAAAGGTAAGCCTTAATTTCGTTGATTGTAAGCGAAGAAAGATTATCCCTCGGAAGGTATCCCATTGTAGTCCTCCGGCATTTCCAGGCTTATACGCCCAAGCGTCCCCTTTCTGAAATCTCTCAGCACTATCCAGGCCGTTTTCTTTTTGTCCACCTGGCCGCCCTTTATCAAACATCCCCGCCGCGCCCCAATGGCATATAGCAAATCCCCGGCCAAGTCAAGAGCACCGTCGTTCTCCAGTGAATAACACTTAAACAGATAGCGGCGGGTTTTTTCACCGGCCAGGTAACGCTCCAGCAGCCACAGGGCAACTTCTTCCTCGTCGAAAGCATTAGAATCAAGCGCACCGATAGCCGCGAGTCCAAAAACGCTCGCTGTCCTTTTGCCTTTTAAGCTGGGGGGCAACAGACCGGGGGTATCCAGCATCTCCCACCCTGATCTCAACCTCAGCCACTGCGGTCCCCTGGTTATTCCTGGTTTTTCGCCCGTTCTTAGAGCAAATTTACCCGCAAGCCGGTTAATAATCGTGGATTTACCCGTATTAGGTATACCGACTACGATTAAGCGTAGCGGCCGCCTGTATCTCATACGTTGCGGGCGGTTCGCCAAAAGCAGGTTTTCTAGTTTTATAATCCCACCCGTTTTTTTGGCATCAAACGCTAAAACGGGCCTTTTATCAGCGGCCAAGATACTCAGCCAGCGGCCCGTTATTTCCCTATCTGCAAGATCGGATTTATTAAGAATGGTAATTATTTTTTTCCCGCCCAGCATTCTTTGCAGCCTGCTGTTCCTGCTGGCCAGGGGAAGGCGGGCATCAAGCACCTCGAGAACAAGATCGATAAATTTAAGGTTTTCTTTCAATCTTCTTTCTTCTTTCAGCGCTGAGCCTGCATAAAAATTCTTTATCATTATTTAGGATACACCACCTGAGATCATTAGAGCAACCTAGCATTAAATGGCGGCCAAAAAACGAGGAAAGCCTTTCCTTTTACTTTTTCAAGGGAAACACAGCCAACTGCAGAATCCCTGCTGTCCATACTGTTGCTCCTGTTGTCTCCAAGGACAAAAGCATGTCCTTCCGGAACCACTATTGGACCAAAATCCGTCATGCTGTGATTTTCTACGAAAGGTTCATTTACAAGTTCATTATTGATGTAGAGGCAACCCCCTATAAGTTCAACAACATCTCCCTCCAGGGCAATAACCCTTTTAATAAAGTCTCGCCGGGGAGAAAAATTAAAGACAATGATATCGCCTTTCTCCGGTTTGCTCAGGTAGTAAGTCGCTTTATTGACAATCAGGCGCTCGTGGTGGTGCAAAGTAGGGAACATCGACGTCCCTTCCACTAAAAAAACCTCCAGAAAAAACATCCTGATTATCACTGCCAGAGCCACCGCCAGGATAATAGACCTGGCCCATTCTTTTATTTCTTTATGCAAGGAATACTTTTTATTCTCTTCAAGACCGGTTTCTTTATTATTATCGCTTTCCATGTGTACAAGTCGCCTCTTTTCGTGATAAAAAAAGCCCTATAAACTTATCTCCTGGCTTCCTTTATGCGGGCGGCTTTACCCTTTAGCTTGCGCAGGTAATACAGCTTTGAACGCCGGACTAGGCCCTTGCGTACAACTTCAATTTTCTCTACTTTAGGTGAATGAAGCGGAAACGATCTCTCCACGCCAACTCCGTAGGAAACGCGGCGAACAGTAAAGGTCTCTCTTAACCCGCTGCCTTTACGCTGAATTACCACACCTTCAAAGATCTGTATTCTTTCTCTGTTACCTTCTACAACCTTAAAATGCACCCTAACCGTATCACCGGGGGAAAAAGGGGTAATCTTCTCTTTTAAATATTCTTTTTCGACCTGATCGATTAAATTCATCTATGTTTACTCCTTTCAACATACCAGATACCTGACTTTACAGAATAACACCGAGGGACATTATAACATATAATCCCGATTCAAACAATAATTTCAACTGCCCCGGTTAGGAATTATCCGCTTAAGGCCACATCGCCCTATTTATTATCCGGAAGGCCTTTTTTATCAGGATCATTTATCTTTTCAACGGCAATGCCTTTTTTCTGTAGTAAGTCCGGCCGGCGCATGGAGGTAAGCTTTAACGCTTCATTGTATCTCCAAATTCTAATCTTTTCATGATTCCCCGATAAAAGCACTTCCGGAACACGCATTCCTTCGTATTCTTGTGGGCGGGTGTACTGAGGATACTCCAACAGCCCATCGGTAAAGGATTCGTCCTCTAAAGAAGGGGGGTTCAGCACCCCGGGGATCAGGCGAACAAGAGCATCGACCAGCACCATGGCGGGTATCTCGCCGCCGGTGAGGACGTAATCCCCAATCGAAATTTCCTCTTCGGCTAAAAAGGAACGCACCCTGGCATCCACGCCCTCGTAATGCCCACAGAGCACTATTAAATGCTCCAATCTCCGCATTTCTTCCAATTTGTCCTGGCTTAATAACTCTCCCTGAGGCGACATGAGAATAGTTCTGCTCACCCCCGCCCCCGGAGATTTACCTTTTACAGCCGATACAGCTTTAAAGAAAGGCTCAGGCTTTAAAATCATCCCCGGCCCGCCACCGTAAGGATAATCGTCAACCCTGCGGAACTTGTCATCCGAATAATCCCTCAGGTCAATAATCCTGATTTTAACCAGTTCTTTTTCCTGAGCCCTTTTGATCATGCTTTCACTGAAAACACCGCCAAAGAGTCCTGGAAAGGCTGTAATAATATCGATCAGCACTATACTGCACACCTTATATCGTGATCAAGCAATTTCTTGCTACATTTTAATCTAAAAGCCCCGGCATTGGATCTATAATTAGATAGCCTTTATCAAGGTTTATTTCTTTTACGACAGTTTTTAAGGCAGGGATGAGAATATCCTTTCCTTTGCCTGTTCCACCCTCTACTTTCTGATTGCTGATTACATAAACGTCATTGCTGGATCTGATTATGTCTTTTACATAACCGAGTTTTTCCCCCCCGATTGTATAGGCTTTCAGGCCGATAATCTGATCAAAATAATACTTCCCCGGAGGCAGCGGCACTCTCTCCGAAGAAAATATTTTGACCAGAAGCCCGGATAAGGCACGAGCATCATCCCTGCTGTCACAACCCTCAAAATGAAACACCCATAATTTTTTATGAATGTAAGCTTTTTTAACTTCTCTAAAACCGCAATAGCTCTCCCCTTCTAATTTTACTTTCTTCAGGAGAAAACAACGCTCCAAAAAATCTGAATAGGGGTAGACTTTTACTTCCCCTTTTATACCAAATGGAGAAACAATTTTTCCAATAGTCGTCATCTCTAAAGACATTGGGAATTCTCCCTATTGCACAATCTCCACCATCACCCGCTTCTTATCCTTTACTGCCGCGGCGTTAACAACTGTACGAATGGCTTTGGCAATGCGCCCCTGCTTTCCAATCACTTTTCCCATATCATCTGGAGCAACCCTTAGTTCGAGGATTATTGAATGTTCCCCTTCTACCTGTTTGACATCAACCTGCTCGGGACTATCCACCAGGGACTTGGCTATAAGTTCTACTAATTCTTTCACTGAAATCACTCCTAGCACTACAGTTATTTTTTCTGAAATCCTGCTTTAGCAAACAAAACTTTTACGGTATCAGAAGGCTGGGCCCCCATTGAAAGCCACTTTTGGGCTTTTTCCGCATCGACCTTGATTGTTGTCGGTTCCGTAAGGGGGTTATAGTAGCCTATCTCCTCAATAAACCTTCCATCCCGGGGAGCGCGGGAGTCTGCAACAACAATACGATAAAAAGGCCTTTTCTTTGCTCCCATTCTCTTTAACCGAATGCGCACTGCCAAAAACAAACACCTCCTAGCTATTTTCTTTGTATTGATTAAAAGGGGAACATCCCCTTGCGTTTATACCTTCCTTTCTCCAGGGCATTCATTTGCTTCAACATCTTTTTCATCTGTTCAAATTGCTTTAAAAGCCTGTTGACATCCTGAACCGTCGTCCCGCTGCCCTGAGAAATTCGCCGCCTTCTGCTGCTGTTGATTATCTCCGGTTGCTGACGTTCTTCCCTGGTCATGGATTGGATGATGGCCTCCGTTTGTACCAGTTGTTTTTCATCTAATGAAAGTGTTTTTAAGTGTCTGGCGGCCTTGTTCAGCCCGGGTATCATTCCCAGAAGATCTTCCAGCGGGCCCATCTGTTTTATCTGCCCCAGCTGTTCCAAAAAATCTTCTAGGGTCAGCGTCTGGCTCCGCAACTTCTTTTCAAGAGCCTGCCTTTTCTCTTTGTCGACCACAGCCTCCGCCTTTTCAATTAAGGTAAGCACGTCGCCCATTCCAAGGATCCTGGATGCCATCCTGTCCGGATAAAAAGGTTCGAATGCTTCAAATTTCTCACCCGTGCCGACATATTTAATCGGACAGTTTGTTACAGCTCTGACAGAAAGCGCCGCTCCGCCGCGGGTGTCACCATCCAGTTTGGTGAGAATAACCCCGGTCAGCCCCAGTTGCTCATGAAACGCCTGGGCCACATTTACAGCATCCTGGCCCGTCATAGCATCCACCACCAGCAGAATTTCCAACGGGTTTGTTTTTTTCTTAATTCTCAACAGCTCATCCATTAGTTCTTTATCAATGTGAAGCCTGCCGGCGGTATCTAAAATAACATAATCATTTCCTTCTTTGGCCGCTTCTCTCAAAGCCTTGGAAACAATTATTACAGGATCTTCTTTACCGAGGCTGAAAACTGGAACAGCAATTTCTTTTCCAAGAACTTCCAGCTGCTTGATCGCGGCCGGACGGTAAACATCCCCAGCCGCCAGCAAGGGCTTACGGCCGTTTTTTTTCAATAATCGCGCCAACTTTGCTGCAGAAGTGGTTTTCCCCGACCCCTGCAACCCCACCATCATTACAACTCCCGGAGGGTTATCAACAGGAGAGATTTTGCTCTGCGTCTCGCCCATAAGCTTAATCAGTTCGGCATGAACAATTTTTACAACCTGCTGGCCGGGAGTGAGGCTTTTTAAGACCTCCGCACCAAGGGCTCTTTCTTTAAGAGAAGCAGTAAACTGCTTGACAACCTTATAACTAACATCGGCTTCAAGAAGTGCCAGCCGGACCTCCCGCAGCGCAGTGTCAACGTCTTTTTCGCTTAATTTACCTTTTCCACGCAATTTCCGAAAAGTATCCTGCAGTTTTTCTGATAATCCGCTGAATAACAAACCTTATTACCCGGCTGGGCCGGGGCTGCCTCCTTTATTAGTTTTCAACCATATTACGCCGAACAATTTCTTTAATCTTATTAAGATCTTCTTCCTGGAGCGGCCTGCGGGCAAGCAACTCCAGGGCCTTTAGCCCGTCTTCCTTTCTCTGAAGGTAAGATGTGTAAAGCTTGAGCTTCTTCTCCCAATTCTCAAGGGCGTAAACGGTCCTCGACAAAATATCATAGACGGCCTGCCTGGATATATTTAAATGTTCGGCCACCTCCGCCAGGGAAAAATCGTCTTTATAATACATTTCAATAACCCGCTGTTGCTTATCCGTTAACAAATTACCGTAAAAATCAAAAAGATAATTTAGCCTGTTTATCTTCTCTAACATTTATACACTATTTCTCCTGTAAAGTAAATACCCTTTACAATAATACTGCCAGGTTCTCCTTAAACCGTTCACATTGCTATCCTACCGATCCGAAATGGAAGAAAAAATTCAGGGTAAAAGGCTCCTCACCCCTGTATCTTTAAGCGAGGAGGGCTTCCACGAATTCGACAGCATTAAAAGGTTCCAGATCCTCTTTTTTTTCACCCACCCCTAAAAGCTTTAAAGGAATCCCCGTAATATCCTTCACGGCCAGAACTATACCGCCTCTCGCCGTGCCGTCAAGCTTTGTCAAAATAAGGCCGGAAATGGGTACTACTTCCTGAAAAAGCCTTGCCTGCGCGATAGCATTTTGCCCGGTAGTTGCATCAACTACCAGCAGCGTTTCGTGGGGCGCTTCTCCTAAGGATTTTTGAATAACCCTGTAAATTTTCTTCATTTCATCCAGCAAATTCGCTTTCGTATGCAATCTCCCTGCGGTATCGCATAACAATAAATCGACGCCTCTGGATTTGGCCGCATTTACAGCATCAAAGATTACCGCCGAAGGATCTCCGCCTTCCTGATGTTTAATTATCCCTGCCCCTACCGCTCTGGACCATTCATCGAGCTGGTCTATCGCCGCGGCACGAAAGGTATCACCCGCTGCGAGCAATACTTTTTTCCCCTTCCTGGAATACTGGTAAGCAATCTTAGCAATAGCGGTAGTTTTTCCTACCCCGTTTACCCCTAAAATCAAATATACGGTTGGGGGAGAAGCAGCAGTAGCAAGGGAAGAGCGGTGATTGTCGTCGAGCATTTCAATAAGCAAGTCTTTAAGCATTTTCCGGGCAGCAGATCGCTCCCTGGCCTTCTCTTTTTTTGCACGCTCCCGAAGCAGCGAAATAATCTTTTCCGTTGTCTTTACACCAACATCTGCTGAAACAAGGATTTCTTCCAGTTCATCATAAAATTCCTCATCGAGTTCGTTTACCCCAAAGAGGTTCTCAAATCTGTTTTTTAAAGCCTCCCGTGTTTTTTGCAAACCCTTTTTAAATTGATCTAGCATTCTATCTCACCCTGCTTTTTTATTCAAATCCAAGGATACAACTTTGGAAACGCCCTGTTCCTCCATCGTTATTCCTAAAAGAACATCGGCCTCTTCCATAGTTTTTCTACGGTGTGTAATAAGAATAAACTGGGTATTGTCGGAGTATTTTTTTAAATATTGCACAAACCTCTCCAAATTGCTTTCATCCAAGGCTGAATCAATTTCATCAAGAACACAAAACGGAACCGGCCTATACTGCAGTAAAGCAAAGAGCAAGGCTATAGCAGTTAAAGCTTTTTCACCGCCGGAGAGCAAGGAAATGCTCTGCAATTTCTTTCCCGGCGGCTGCGCGATAATTTCTATCCCGGATTCGAGGACATCTTCAGGGTAGGTTAATTTTAAGAAGGCCTGGCCGCCACCAAAAAGTTTCCTAAAGATATCATGAAAATTTTTTTCAATGGCGCTCAGCGCTTCTGTAAACCTTTTCTTCATATGCCGGTCCAGTTCTGCCAGTACTCTTTTAACACCCTTTTCTCCCTTTAGCAGATCTTCTTTCTGCTCTTCAAGAAAAGCAATCCTCCTCTGTAACCGCTCATATTCTTCAACAACACCGGAATCGACCTCTCCCAACGCTGCAATTTGCTCCTCCAGGACTGTTTTTTTCTCTTTTAACTGCTTCTCTGTGTCACCACCCGAAACTAGCGAGATAAGATCACCCTGCGGGTCCAGATTAAATTTTTCCAGCAACTGCTCCTCGAGATACTTTCCAGCCTCTTCTGCTTTTATCAATTCCAGGGATAAATTCTGCAGCCGCCTTTCATTTTTTTCAAGCGCTTTTTGTCCTTTTTGCAAATCTGAAGACGAAGATTCTTTTTCTTCTTTGAGGTAGGAGAGCTCTTTCCTAAGAAGATAAATCAGTTCCTCAATTTTCTGTACTTCTCCCTTTGCCTTTTCGAACTCAGCCTTGGTGACGGTTTCTTCAGCATCGAGCTCCCTCGCTTCCTCTATTAACCTGCTCTTTTCTTCTAAAAGACGCGCTGCGAGCAATTCCAGCCGCTCTTTTTCCTCAGCCTGCCTCCCAAGCGCTTCCTGCAAAGAGCTTTCCTTCTCCTGCAGCGCAGAAAATCTTACTCTGATTTCGACCAATTCCTTTTCCAGTTCCTTAACTTGCTCTTCGTCGACACGAACTATACTGTTCATCTTTTCCAGGTCGGCGGCAATAACAAAAAGTGTATCTTCAAGCACTTGCAGCTCTTTTTCTTTCGCAACCATTTGCTGCTTCAGGCTATCCTGCTTAGCTATAAGTTTTGCTTTTTCTCCTTTGAGGTGTTTAGTTTCCTGTTCAATCCTTAATATCTCGGCAGAGGTCCTCTCCAGATCGCTTTGCAACCTGATTCTTTCATTTTCCAGCTTTCTTCCCAATAAGTCCAGATCAATTAAATCGTTCTCAACGCCCCGTAAATGGTTTGAAAACTCTTCCAGCTCCGTTTCCATGTTCTTTTGCTTTTTTTTGATCCCCAGAATATCGCTTTCTACGGATTTTATCTCCCTTTTGCGACCCAGGAACCCGGTACGCTCCCGGGAATGATAGCCTCCGGAAATTGCACCGCCCGGAGATACAACCTCACCATCCAGGGTTACTATAGTCCAACCGCCCCTATTATCGCGGGCAAGCTTAAGCGCAGCCTCAAGGCTTTTTAATACCAGAATACGTCCAAGCAGGTAATCAACCGCTTTCTTGTACTGCTGATGCACCTTCACCAGCTGCGAAGCCACTCCCAAAAAATCCTCTCCGGAAGCAGAAGGAAGCTCTCTTTTCCCCGGCGCCTTTAAAAGATTTAAAGGCAAAAAGGTCGCCTTTCCAGACCTGTTTTTCTTTAAGTACTCTATTGCCCTGCGCGCTATTTCATCATCCCGAACAACAATAAATTGTATTCTGGCCCCCAAAGCCGCTTCCAGGGCTTTTTCCAACCCGGACGGAACGTTAATGAGATCCGCAACTGGTCCGTAAATACCTTTATTTAGCAAGGGGCTTTGCGCTGAAGCCCTCATGATCGCCCTTACGCCGCCCCCATAATAGTCATAACTGTCCTGGCTCTCCTTCAGGTACTTTAAGCGGGCGTTTTTTTTCTCAAGTTCTATTTCCAAAACATCCAGGCTATCCTTCCTCACTTTTTTCTGCTCCTCCAGATCTTGGAGGCGCTGCCTTAATATCCTGGACTTTTCCTCTTTATCTTCCCGCTCTAATTCATACCTGTGCAAAAGAGCCTCTATTTCATTTCGGGTGTTTTGCAACTTCTGCAAATCCCCTGCAGCTACTTTTAATATCCCCTCCAATTCCTTTTTTCTTTCGGCAAGCTCGTTGAAACGTAGCCTGTCAGCTTCCAGGGATTGCTCCAGAGACACTTTTTTAAAATTGCACTCCGTTTTTTTTTGTCGTAGGCCTTCCAGGTTTATAATATTTCTACCCGCCTGCAACTGCGTTAATCTGTCTTTAATATTCGCGGCTTTTCTACCCAGTTCTTCCTGCTCAAGCAAAACGTTTTTCAATTCGGCCTCATTTTTTCTCATCGTTTCCTGCAACCCGAAAATTCTATCGTCAACTTCCCGGCAGGCTTCTTCCTTAGCTTCGTTTTTCTCATCCAGATATTTTTTTTGTTGCTGTAACAACCTTAATTTGCTTGCAAGGCTTTCCCTTTCTGCCTTAGCTAGATCGAAAAAGCCCTTTAACTTCTCTTTTTCCTCTATTTTTGCGCTTTCCTTAACAATAATTTCCCGGAGCCTTTCTTCAAGCATAACCAGGTTTTTATTCTTCTCCTGCAAATCGTCCTCAATCTTTTGTTTTTCTATTTTTAATTTCTCTAAGATGCTTTTATTATCCCGCCAGCGGTTGCACGCAATCTTTTTTTCAATTTCCTGTAGCCTGGAGGAAAGATCTCTGTATCTACCTGCAAGAGCGGCAGCTTCAGAGAGGTCTTCCTCCTGACTTTTTAATTCGGCCAGCAGGTCTTCAATTCTTAACAGGTTCTGCTCCATCTCGTCCAGCCTTGCTCTGGACTCTTTCTTTTTTTGCTTGTATCTGTGAATCTTTGCGGCCTCTTCAAAAAGCTCCCGACGTTCGTCAGGCCTGGCGTTAATCATCTGTTCAATTCTTCCCTGTCCGATTAACGAATATGTCTCCGTTCCTATACCCGTATCCCAAAATAGTTCGGTAATATCTTTAAGTCTGCACTGGATTTTATTTAAAAAATATTCGCCTTCCCCCGAACGAAAAACCCGTCTGGTTAGCGCTATCTCCTGGTAATCAACAGGCAAAAACCTGTCCGCGCGGTCAAAAATTAAGGACACTTCCGCATAATTAAGGGGTTTGCGTCCGGAGGTTCCATTGAAAATAAAATCGTCCATTTTTGTACCGCGCATTATCCTTACGCTCTGCTCGCCCAAAGCCCAGCGGATAGCGTCTACAAGATTGCTTTTGCCGCACCCGTTTGGGCCTACAACAGCAGTAATACCGGAAGAAAAGTTAAGTTCAATTTTTTCGGCAAAAGATTTAAAACCTGTAATTTCCAGGGACTTTAAATACAATATAATTCACTCCAACTTTGTCAGGGAATTCCAGGCGGATTTAGCCGCTGATTGTTCCGCTTCTTTCTTACTCTTCCCCCTGCCCCGCCCAATCTCTTTATGATCCACCTCTACCAGAGCTTCAAATGATTTATCATGAGGAGGACCGTACTCAGCAATTATTCGATAAACAGGAAGTATTCCCTGCCCGGACTGATATTTTTCCTGCAACATAGTCTTGTAGTCCAATAAGGGTACATCCCCCTGTTCAACAGCCTCTAAAAAAGGTTTGAAAAGTTCCAAAACTAAATCCCTTGCCCTATCATACCCCACATCCATAAAAAGAGCCCCAATTAGTGCCTCCAGGGCATCGGCAAGCAGGGACGGTTTGCTAGAACCGCCGCTAAGGGACTCACCTCTTCCCAATTTTATGTAGGAACCCAAATCCATGCTTTGCGCAATTTGAAACAGCGATTTTTCATTGACAATATTATGGCGCATTAAAGTCAATTTTCCTTCAGGATAATCGGGAAAAGCTTTAAAAAAATATTCTGAAATCACAAGTTCCAGTACCGCATCCCCCAAATATTCCAATCTTTCATTGCTCTTCGGGTTCCCTGATTCATATGCATAGGATGAATGTTTCAGCGCTTCCTCGTAAAGGGCTAAATTCTTAACCGGCCAGCGGATTGTTTCTAATAATTCAAGTGTATCTTTTGTATCTTTAAATAAAACCGTTAGCTGCCCCTCCCTTCAGGAAAATATTTTTTTATTACAAGACAGGCGTTTGTTCCTCCAAAGCCAAAAGAATTCGATATCGCCACGTTAATATCTTTTCGACAGCATTCGTTGGGCACATAGTAGAGATCACAGTCCGGATCTTCATCTTCATAATTGATGGTTGGAGGTATAATACCGTAATTCATGCTTAAAACTGTTGCCACCATTTCAACGCCTCCCGCAGCACCAAGCAAGTGCCCGATCATGGATTTAGTAGAGCTTACGGCTACTTTATAAGCATGATGGCCAAAGAGCCTTTTAATGGCAAGCGTTTCTATTTTATCATTGTAAACTGTAGAAGTACCGTGAGCATTAATATAGTCAACGCTTTCAGGTAAGAGGCGGGCATCTTCCAAAGCCCTCTGCATGCAAAGGAAGGCTCCCTGCCCCTGGGGATCGGGCGAGGTAAAGTGATAGCCGTCTCCCGACATTCCATAGCCGATAATCTCCGCATAGATTTTTGCTTTTCTCTTCAGGGCATGCTCCATAGTCTCTAAGATTAAAACACCGGCTCCTTCTCCCATAACAAAACCATCGCGTTTTGCATCAAACGGCCTGGAAGCTTTTTCGGGTTGCTCGTTGCATGTAGACATAGCGCGGGCTGCGCAGAAACCGGCAAAAGCAATTGAAGTAATCGGAGCCTCAGCTCCCCCCGCAATCATCACATCCGCTTCGCCCCTTTGCAGAACCCTAAAGGCCTCGCCGATGGCATGTGTCCCGCTGGCGCAGGCAGTTACGGTTGTTGAATTAGGGCCGTTAATTCCGTATACTATGGAAATGTACCCCGACGCCATATTGGCAATAAGCATGGGGACCAGAAAAGGGCTTACCCGACGGGGCCCTTTATCAAGAAGGATTTTGTATTGCTTCTCTATCGTATCAAGGCCACCGATCCCCGAACCAATAATAACGCCAATCTTTTCTCTGTCCGTTTTATCCAGGTCAAGCGCCGCATCTTCCAGGGCCATCCGGGCTGCCGCCAGGGCAAATTGGGTAAAGCGGTCCGTTTTTTTTATATCCCTTTTTTCCATATAAAGCTGCGGTTCAAAATCTTGGACAATCGCGGCTATATACGTTGGATATTCACGAAAATGGTCAATGACAGTAACGCCGCTTTTGCCTTTTTTAAGGTTTTCCCAAAACTCTTCTTTGCGGGTGCCGATAGGTGTAACTGCGCCGATCCCTGTTACAACCACTTGATTCTGCACCAACTTCACCTCGCTAAAAACACACCTAGATTATTTTGAAGCCCTGCAAAAAAGCAGGACTTCCTTATTACCATTACTAAGAAAGATGCTTTTCTATGTAACCAACAACATCGCCGACCGTTTGAATATTCTCTACCTCCTCATCGGCAATCTCCAGATCGAACTCTTCCTCCAGTGCCATGACTAGCTCTACAACATCCAGAGAATCGGCATCAATATCTTCAAAGGTAGTTTCCAGAGTAATTTGTTCCTCATCTATATCAAGCTGTTCGGAAATCAATGCTCTAACCTTTCCAAAAACATCCACCTTTCAATTCACCTCCCCTCCGGGTATACGCAGCGGGTATACGTAGTACTATGGTGAAGATGTACTATCTAAAAATCATAGCATAAGTCCCCCATCAACCAGGATTACAGATCCGGTTGTATAATTTGCACCCTGAGCTAAATATAACACTGCTTCCGCTACCTCTTCAGGTTTTCCAAACCTCTCCAGAGCTATCCTGGGAAGAATTATTTCTTTAAATTGATCCGGCAGATCTTCTGTCATATCCGTCTCAATAAAACCCGGAGCAACGGCATTTACCGTTATCTCCCTTTTTCCAAGTTCTTTTGCCAGCGACTTGGTAAAAGCGATAACTCCCGCTTTGGCAGCTGCATAATTAGACTGCCCGCTGTTTCCAACCATGCCGGCAACAGAAGCAATATTTATTATTTTACCTCCTCTTTTCTGTTTTAGGAGAGGCCTTAAAACAGCTTTACAACAATTAAATACTCCTTTAAGGTTGATATCAAGAACCGTTTGCCAGTCTTCCTCTTTCATTAACGCCAGGATATTATCCCTGCGGATACCGGCATTATTTATTAGTATATCAATTCCCCCAAAATGGTCAAGAGTAGCTTTAACCATTTTTTCACATTCCGACAGGTGCCTTACATCTGCCCGGTAAACCATTCCTTCCCCGCCGGCTTCTTCAACTATTTTCAAAGTGTCCCGCGCAGCATCCTCATTTTCCTGATAGTTGATGGCCACCGCAGCACCTGCCCGGGAAAGGGCAAGAACTATCGCTTTTCCTATTCCTCTTGATCCCCCTGTTACTATAGCTACCTTTCCCTTAAGAGTCAAGAGTTACACCCCCTTTGAAGAGCTTTTTCAGCCTCTCAAGAGTTAACCTATCTTCAACATGAATGGCATGAACTTCTCTGGATATCTTTTTCATGAACCCCGTAAGAACACGGCCAGGACCCGTTTCGATAAAAAGATCATACCCATCTTTCAATAAGAGCCTCATCGAGTCTTCCCAATAAACAGGGGAATAAACCTGGGTAACAAGAGCACGCTTGATCTCTTCCGGATCCCACAGATAATCGGCGTACACATTTGATACAAATGGAATATCAGGTTTTTTAAAAGATATGTCCCTGAGTAAATTTACCATCTTCTCTTTTATCGTAAAAAGTAACCGGCAGTGAAAAGGCACGCTGACAGAAAGCACTACTGCCCTGGCTTTTTTTTCTTTTGCAAGCCGGCATACTTCTTTTACCGCTTTCATGTGCCCGGCAATTACTATCTGACCCGGACAATTATAGTTTGCCGGTTCAACATGCCCATAAGACATACTCTCCTTACATAGCGCCCTTACTTCTTCAGGACTCAGCCCGAGTATGGCCGCCATTCCCCCTTCCCCTAAGGGAACTGCCTCTTGCATATACTGCGCTCTTTTTTGTACAATCAGAAGTGCATCGGAAAAACTAATAACACCGGCACATACAAGCGCACTGTATTCGCCCAGGCTTAAACCCGCCAGACCCTCTGGATATATGCCTTCTTCCCTTAATACTGCCAAAACGGCTATACTCGTTATTAAAACCGCTGGTTGAGTTATCTCCGTTTTTCTTAAATCTTTTTTTTCTCCCTGGAAAATTATTTTGCTGATTTTATATCCCAGCAACTCATCTGCTTCCTCGAAAACAGCTTTGGCAGAGGGATAGTTCTCCGCCATTTCTTTGCCCATACCCACATACTGCGCACCTTGACCAGGGAAAAGAAATGCACATTTACTCATAATTTACCTCCTCAGCTACCATTTTAAAAGAGCAGCACCCCAGGTCAGGCCAGCGCCAAATGAAACCAAAGCTATTAAATTGCCCGGTTTAATTTTCCCTTCTTCTACCGCTTCATCCAATACAACGGGAATAGAGGCCGAAGACATATTCCCATAACGCTGGATATTCAACAGGACCTGTTCCGGTTTTAGCCGCAATCTTTTAGAAGCGGCATTAATAATACGCACATTTGCCTGGTGCGGAATTAAATAATCAAGATCTTCGGGTTTTTTTTCACAAAGGTTCAGTATTTCTTTTGTAGAATCGATCATAACTGTTACGGCAAATTTAAAAACCTCAGGACCATTCATTTTTATATAATGCATTCTTTCCTCAACAGTTCTAACCGTGGCCGGAGCACGGCTTCCCCCGGCAGGAACATATAACAAACCCGCTTTACTGCCGTCTGAAAATAGCTTACTTGCCATTAGGCCGCGTCCTCTTTCCACTTCACTTAATATCACAGCTCCAGCACCATCACCAAATAGGACACATGTATTGCGATCCTGCCAGTCTATAACCGGGGAAAGAGTATCGGCTCCAACAAGAAGGACATTTTTTGCAGCCCCGGTTTTTATATACTGCTCCGCAACATTTAAGCCATATAGAAAACCCGTACAGCCTGCAGCAAGATCAAATGCCGCCGCATTACAGGCATTTAGTTCAGACTGAATTAAACATGCCGTTGAAGGAAATATCATATCCGGCGTTACGGTAGCTACAATTATTAAATCAATATCTTTGGGTTTTAACCCGGCCTTATCCAGGGCAATCTTGGATGCGGTTAACGATAGCTTTGAATTTGTCTCATCATTGCTGAGAATGTACCTTTCCTCAATCCCCGTCCTTTCACGAATCCATTTATCGCTGGTATCCACAATATTTTCAAGATCGAAATTCGTAACTCGGCTAACGGGTAAGGCCTTTCCCGTCGATACAATACCAACAGCTGTTGCAGATTGCATACCCTGCCTCCCTCTCAACTAACAACTCTGCTTGAGTGCTTCTTCTATTTTTTTATTAATTTTTTTTTGCATAAACGGGTAAACCTGATTAATGAGAGCCTGGTTTATGGCCTTTTCTCTGGAGGAACCATGACATTTAAAACAAACACCCTTCAGACCTAGCAATAGACTCCCGCCATACTCCGATTCATCCAGGCTGGCACTAATTTTCTTGAAAATTGAACGAAACAGGGGGGAGGCAAGGCGAGCTTTAAAATCCTTTTTTATCTCTTCACGTAAATAACCAAAAATATCTCTGGAAAGCCCTTCGACAGTCTTTAATAACACATTGCCAACAAAACCGTCACACACCAGAACATCGGTTACATTTTGAAATATCTCTTTTGCCTCCACATTGCCGATAAAATGATCAACATTAGCTTGAATCAAACGGAATGCATTTTTTACCTGATTGTTTCCCTTGCTTTCTTCAGTGCCTACATTCAACAAAGCTACTCGAGGGTTTTTCTTTCCCAGGACCTCACGGGCATAAATCCTGCCCATCAGAGCATAATGCAACAAGTGCTCTGGTTTGGCATCCATATTAGCCCCGATATCCAGCACCACTGTACCCTGGCCCTTAAATGAAGGAAACACAGTCATCAGCGCAGGTCGTTTGATCCCGCTTAACCTCCCCAGGAAAAGCAACCCTCCGGCCATCAGCGCACCGGTGTTTCCGGCACTGATCACCGCATCAGCATCGCCGCTACGGACCAATTGGATGGCTTTAATCATCGAGGATTTCTTTTTGGAGCGTATAGCCAGGCCGGGTTCCTCATTGTTGCCGATTACTTCTTCAGCGTTAATAATTTCAATACGGGAAAAATCTTTTTCCCCACCCATGCTCTTTTTAATTGCCTCTGCAGAACCAACCAGAAATATTTTCAAATCTCTGGTCCTTTTTACCGCAGAGACAGCTCCCCTTACGATTTCGGAGGGGGCATAGTCGCCCCCCATAGCATCAACCGCTACACGCAACACAGATCCCATCTCCTAAATACAAAAAATATTCAATATAAATAAAAGAAATCCCGGATTAAACCATGAGGCATGGCTTAAACCAGGTATTATACCCATTGTAAGACTATTTTATAACCTCTTTATCCTTGTAATAACCACAGTTTGGGCATATTCTATGAGCTAACTTAGTCTCACGGCACCGTGGGCATACGGAAAAACCGGGAAGAGCCAGTTTCCAATTGGCCCTGCGCTTATTTCTCCTTGCTTTAGACGTTTTTCTTTTAGGTACTGCCAAGAAAGGCACCTCCTTTGTTTGCTATCACTAATTACCTTCAAATTTTATATTTCCAGCCTTAAGCACAGTTGTGACACTTACATATCCGATGTAGTCGAAAAAAGGCACAAACATAAAAAAAATGCTTTCGTACAATCGAAGCCAAGATAGCCTTCACGCAAAAAATCATTGTTCTTCCTTGAGCTTTTGCAAAAGATTCCAGCGGGGATCAAGATCATCTTCTGAGCAATTGCATTGCTTGTAGTTTAAATTTGCCCCGCAAACAGAGCAGAGGCCTTTACAATTACTCCGACAAAGAATTTTCAAAGGCTGAGACATAAGAAACGACTGCCTGAAATATTCATTTAAATTGAGCGTATCTCCCCTGAAAACAAACATCTCCCCTTCCTCCGCAATAATTCCGTTATCCTTCCCCGATGATTCACCCAAAATGTTAAGCTGCTTAAATTCTTCATAAAAGTTCTCTGTGAGAAGATACCTGCATTTTTCCAGGCAACGGCTGCACTCACCCTCTATCTCAGCCTCCCAGTTTCCTTTAATCAGTACCATTTTGGGAACATAAGCTGCCTGCAAGTTGATTTTCAGCATCGGATCATCCTCATTGCCGGCAATGTTCAACCTTAGAGCACTATTGTAGGAGACAAATTTTCCCTCTGCCTTCCTGAGGTCGGGGACATTCAGCTTCATAAACAGATTCACCTCTTAAAACCAAGCTTAATTATATATGAGCCTAAACTTTTTTGTCAAGAATTGGTGGGGGAGAAAAACCTCTGGATATTATATTAGGGCTAATACGTAACCCCATCCACTCCTTCAAGCTTTTTATCGTTAAAGGCAACAATGATACGGTTAGGAACGCAGACAATGCTCTGGTAATTGCGACTGATCCATCCGGTATGGGAACAAATACCGTGGGGGCACAGTTCTTCATCCAGAGGAAGCATGCGCACCATGCCCCGGCTTATCTCAAGGGTAGCAGTATGTTCTTTATTATCACCAAAGGAAAAGAAAACCCTCTGTTCAGTATTATCATTAAATGATAGTTCCATCACAAGCTCGTTATTAACATGGACAGTAATATATTTTTGCTCAGCCTCTGCATCAAGACTGAAATTAAATAAAAAACCCGCTGCGCTAAAAACTAAAATAAGAGCGATGAATAATTTATCATAAAAAGTTATTTTTTTCATCAAATCACACCTTTGCCTTAACACGCTTACTCAAAAACGGGCTGCCCCTCAACAATTATAGCTTAATAAAATACATAAAAGCAAGAAGAACAGGAAAGGAAGAAAATGAAAAAGGATATCAAAAAGTAAGACGACTTTTACCTCTATCCCTATGAGGGGATGATCGGGCAAGAAATAAAAACATTAATTGTAAATATTCGTTGAGTATGCTAAACACCGATTTAAGCGTTCTTAGCAAAGGTTATCACTTTTCAAGAGTAAGTTTGTTTGTATTGCTGCCAACAGCAACAAGCCTTTTCTCACAATAAATAAATGCCTGTCCATAAGCCATCAGGCCTTTTTGGTGTATTATCTCCCCTTCTGCTACGACAGTACCATAGGTTACCGGGTTAAGATAATTTACCTTCAATTCTAATGTCGCTATCCCCTTTACTTCTTTTTTGCTCAATAAGGCACAGCCCAAAACAGCATCTACCAACGAAGAAATTACCCCTCCGTGAAGGGTGCCCATTGGGTTTATAAGATCTTTTCTCCACTGTAAGCTTATTCTAGCCCGGGGATATTCCGCTTCCTCAAGTTTTACTCCAATCAATTTTAAATAAGGTGAAATAGCAATTTTATGATCAGTATCCATTAAATCCTGCCCCTTCAGGGATCGTGCCGATTGTTTTATAAAATTATATAACAGAATAATCGAAAATGGAAATAAATTTTCCAGTAAGATTTCCGGATCTACTACCCGGTCCGCAATTTTGCAAAAATAATATTTACCGCAAGGGTTCCAAAAAACGGGATATTTTACTGCTAAAAATCCTTTGAAGAGATAATCTTTTGAAAGGCCTTTGTAAATACTTTGTAATCTTTTTCACCAAAAAGGACAAAGCGGACGATTTCCGGAAGGTTATTATCTTGAATAAAGTTTATTACGGTACGCAAAGAAATATCAGCAGCTTCTTCGAGAGGATAACCAAAGATACCTGTGCTAATAGCAGGAAATGCCACGCTCCTAATTCCTTTCTTTTTAGCCAGATGAAGGCTGTTCATGTAACAACTCTCAAGGTCCCTTGCATTCTGAGGCGTATTATTATATACAGGTCCCACGGTATGTATGACATACCTTGCTTTGAGCCGGTAACCGCCAGAAATTTTAGCCTGTCCTGTTTCACAGCCGCCAAGCTTTTTGCATTCTTCCCACAAATCCGGTCCTGCTGCGCGGTGGATGGCCCCCGCTACGCCACCGCCCGGGGCCAGCTTTTTATTTGCGGCGTTGACAATCGCCTCTGTATCTTGTTCCGTTATGTCTCCCTTGATAATTTGTAGTTTAGCTTTACCCTCATGGAAAAGCAACTCTTCTTTCATGGATTATCGCCCTCCCTTTTCTTTATTTTATAATGGCTTATTGATATTTAACCATCAACCACTGATTTTCCTCTTTTCCGGTTTTTATTAGGACATAAGCCCCCCGGATAAGCTCTCCGCTCAATACGATCTTGATTTTTCGCGAAGTCTTTTCGAGAAAGGCATAAAAACCCCTGTCCCAAATAATTACTTCCCCTGCCCCGTAATTTCCTTCAGGAATAACTCCCTGGAAATTTAAATACTCCAGAGGGTGGTCTTCAACCTCTATCGCCAGCCTGCGCTCACCGTTTTCACGCGGCAATCCCTTTGGCAATGCCCAGCTTTTTAATACACCGTCCACCTCCAGGCGAAAATCCCAGTGAAGCCTGCGGGCATGATGTTCCTGTACTACAAAACGGCCGTCCCCCTCCATTTCCGTTTTATTTGGAATGCCCGGGAACGGCTCCGGGGTATTTAAAAAGTTTCTTTTTCCCATATAATCCTTTAATTTTTTCATTTAATACTCCAGTAATACTCCAGCAATTTATTTTAAGGATAAATTTACTTTTCAATTATCTAATTGTAAGTTAAAATATTGAAAAGAAAGGTGGTCAAACAGTATGATTTTTAGAAAAGCAAAGATATCAGATGTTGAACAGATGGCTTCGTTAATTAATTATTATGCAGAACAGGGGCTTATGCTTCACCGCACCCTCCCATCCTTATATCAGAAAATAAGGGATTATACCCTTATCGTAAAAAATAATAAGATCATAGGTGTAGGCGGATTACACGTATTATGGAGAGATCTGTCGGAAATATGCTCGTTGGCCATCGATCCCGGTTATAAAAATAACGGTCTTGGGCAAGCTCTTGTTGGCAAGCTGCTTCAAGAAAGCCGGGAACTGGGCATAGAGAAAGTATTTACCTTAACCTACCAACCCGCCTTTTTTGAAAAAAGCGGATTTACCCGTATAGGAAAAGAACACCTGCCGCAAAAAGTCTGGACAGAGTGCGTGAACTGCCCAAAATTCCCCAATTGCGACGAGATAGCGCTCATCAAATCAAACGACGAAAAGGCCATTTATTAATCAGCGGGGGACTTCATCTTCACTTTTAAGTCTGTGGTGGATACACCTCCGACAGAAGAAGAAGTTGCCCCCTATAGAGGGCCTTTATGTAGTACCTCCTTTGGAGTACCCCATGGATCTATACACCCTATGCCCCAGAGCTAAACTCTTTAGAATTTCCCGTGAGAACGCCCGGACTTTATCTCACGCAGACCGTACACTATTGAACTACAGGAAAAAATGGATAAATGCCACAACAGCGAGAATATAAACAAACCAGTGTATATCGCGCGCTTTTCCGGCGACGGCTTTAACAATTGGATATGATAAAAATCCAATAGCTATCCCATCGGCAATGCTATAAGCCAGTGGCATAAACAACATCGTCAAAAAAGCGGGAAAAGCTTCCGTAAAATCCTCAAAATTTATTTCCGATACCGCTCCGACCATCAAAACACCTACTATTATTAAGGCAGGCGCGGTAGCCTGCGATGGGACAAGGCCGGCCAACGGCGCCAAAAAAAGCGCAAGCAAGAACAGTATTCCTGTCACAACAGAGGTTAAGCCGGTGCGTCCACCTTCTGAAATGCCGGCAGTGCTCTCAACATAGGTTGTCACAGTGCTTGTTCCCAATAACGCGCCTCCTGCAGTTCCTATTGCATCTACCAGCATTGCGTTTTTTATTTTAGGCAGGCGTCCTTTCTTATCCAGAAAACCCGCCCGGGCGGCGGTCCCCATCAAGGTTCCCATCGTATCAAAAACATCCACAAAGACAAAAGCAAAGATTACCATGAAGCCCAGCTTAAGTGCCCCTGCGATATCCGCCTTTAAAGCAATAGGCGCGATACTCTCCGGCCTGCCGATGATATCTCCTATACCGCTTGGGACCTGGGTTATGCCCATAAACATCCCGATTACTGTCGTAATTAGTATCCCCAACAATATGGCACCCTTTACACGGCGGGCCATCAAAATTGCGATGACAGCAAGGCCGATAAGTGAGAGAATCACCCCCGGGCTGGTCAATTCACCCAGTGTTAGCTGCGTATCTGGATTACTAATAATAATTCCGGCATTTTGCAATCCGATATAAGCAATAAATAGGCCGATACCGGCGGATATCGCCCTTTTTAAAGATACTGGAACAGCCGAGTCAATAATATCGATAACACGAAAAACAGAAAGCAATATAAAAACTACTCCGGAAATAAAGACCGCCCCCAGGGCAACTTCCCATCCGGCTATGGGGGCCACGACAAAAGCAAAAAATGCGTTAAGGCCCATTCCGCTTGCCAGTGCAAAAGGATAATTGGTCACGATACCCATCAGAATTGTAGTTATACCGGCAGCAAGGGCTGTTGCCGTCATTACAGAACCGAAGTTCATGCCCGTAGCGCTTAATATATCGGGATTAACAAAAAGAATATAGGCCATCGTCATAAAGGTAGTAATCCCGGCAACAATTTCTGTTTGCAAATTTGTATTGTGTTCTTTCAATCGAAAAAAATTATTCATTTCCTATGCTCCTTCCTTTTTCCTCCTTCACGTATAATATCTCCTATATTATCAAGAAATAAAATAAGACGCAAAAACCACCCCCCTTGCGTACACTGACATAAGTATATTCTGCTTTGAGCTGAGTAATCCTTCATGTTTTTGATTTTTTTGTCTAATAAATACGCTTATACTGCTTATATGTTCTTTCTACCTTCAAAACAAAATTATAAGTTTCCGGAAAAGGGATATCATTGAGGCTCTCCCTGGTGCCATCCCAGATCCCTTCCCGCAACCAACGGCTTACATGCCCCCTGCCACCGTTATACGCCGCCAGAGCGGCATATAAGTTGCCGTTAAATTGGCGAAAAAGCCCTGCCAGGTACCATGTGCCGATGGCTATGTTAATATGCGGATCAAAAAGTTGTTCTAGCGAGAATAATTCCAACTGCATCTGTTCAGCTGCCCAGAACCCGGTTTCCGGCATTACCTGCATCAACCCCAGGGCTCCTTTAGGCGATTTTGCTTCTTCATTAAAACTGCTCTCCACCATTATAACGGCCGCTACCAATAATGGTTCGAGACCATTTTTTTGCGCCTCTCCAATAATAATATCACGGTAAGGAAACGGGTAAAAAAACCTCACCAGATAATTAGACTGGGTGATAAAAAAATAAAACAACAATAAAAAAAGCACTAAATATAATATCCTAAGGTTTCTCTGACTTTTTTTCAGGAACAGCACCTCTCATCTATAAAAATACTGTAGCTTTTCCCACAGCAAATCCACCTGTTTCTTCAACAAATCTCTTGTACCGTTATTGTAAATTACATAGTCAGCTTTTTCAATTTTTTTCTTTAGTTCCATCTGGGAACGTATGCGCTTTAAAGCCTCTTCCCGGGACAACCCATTTCTCTCCGAAATCCTTTTGATTTGAATCTCTTCTTTGCAGGCCACTACTACAATATAATCAACCCTGTCTTCATATCCGGCTTCGAACAGAAGCGGAATATCCCAGATCAGAAGCCTGCCGGGATATTTTCTCCCGAGTTCGCTACTTTTTTGATAAAAAAGCTCCAAAACCCGGGGATGAATGATACTGTTCAATTTTGCAAGGGATTTTTCGTCGTTAAATACAATGGAGGCAATTTTTTTACGATCCAGTTTTCCTTCTTTGTCAATTATACTATCTCCCAGCCACCTGACTATCTCCTCCCGGGCACGGCTTCCCGGTTCCACTACTTCCCTGGATAATCGATCCGCATCGATTAATAAGGCTCCTTTTTGTACCAACATCGCGGCAACCGTGGATTTACCGCATGCTATCCCGCCCGTCAACCCTACTACATTCATTGCTCCCACCTTCTCTTATTACATGAAAGAGGCTGGCAGGAAGGGCAAAAATAAGTACCGCGGCCCGCAAGCAGTTTACGCTGAATTGTGCTTCCACACCGCAGACAATAAGCCCCTTCCCTGCGGTAAACCTTTAACCTCTTCTGAAATTCACCTTCTTGCCCGCGGATATCCCTGTAATCGGAGACACTGGTACCCCGACACTCGATTCCTTCTTTTAATGTGCTCAACAAGGACTCAAAAAGCTTCTTAATTTCCTGCAAAGTCAGGCTGTTTACCTTTCTTTGGGGATGAATGCCCGCTCTAAAGAGGGTCTCATCGGTATAGATATTCCCCATGCCTGCAATATTCTTCTGGTCCAGCAAAAACGGCTTAATTTTTCGCCCCGGATTTCTTTTTAGTATCTCCAAAAAGGAATTCAGGGTAAAATTATCTTCCAGGGGATCGAGCCCCAGGAGGTAGGGCTTTAACTGGGACAAATCCTGTTTTACATGGAGTCGAAAAGTGCCAAATTTGCGGATATCCTGATAATGCAGTTCATCTCCGCCATCTAAATAAAAGACAGCCCCTGTGTACTTCTCCGGAGCAACGGAGTTGGAATAATAATACAGGCGGCCGGTCATACGCAGATGGACCTCTAAAATTTTATCATTGCTTAAAAAAAAGAGTATATACTTGCCCCTCCTCTTGATCTCTTGGATTACTTCCCCCCGGATTTCCCTGCCGAATACTTCAGGGCTTACACCCTGCAACATTTGATAAAAGATAAAGAAAACGCCGGTAATTTTTTTTCCTTTAAGATATTTATTCAAATCCCTGACTATACATTCAACTTCCGGCAATTCCGGCACAACTAGCTAGCCTCCTGTAATAGGTTCTAAATGATACCAGTCCCGCCCAACCTTTAAGTCCACCTTCAAAGGCACAGAAAGAGGTAGAACGTTCTCCATCAAACTCTTCACCTTTGGTGCAATTTCATCCAGCTCATTGCGCGGGACATCGAAAATCAGCTCGTCGTGAACCTGAAGGAGCATAGCTGCCTGCATGCCTTGCTCCTCCAGATATTTGTCAATGGCAATCATGGCAGCCTTAATTATATCCGCCGCGGAACCCTGTATCGGCGTATTGCGGGCCATACGCTCGGCAAAGCTCCTGCGAGAATAATTACGGTGATTAATATCCTTCAGATAGCGCCTCCGCTTCATCACTGTGGTTACATATCCCTTTTCCCTGGCTTCATTGATACATTCATCGATATAGTTTTTTACACCGGGATAACGTTCAAAATAATTCTTAATATACTCCCTGGCCTCAGCCCTTGAAATATGAAGGCCTTGGGAAAGCCCGTAATCGCTAATACCGTAAATAATCCCAAAATTTACCGCTTTTGCCCTGCTGCGCATTTCAGGAGTAACCTCTTCAAGGGATACATTGAAGACCTTTGCAGCAGTTCTTGTATGGATATCCTGATCCTTTCGAAAGGCATCAAGTAAACCGGAATCACGGGAAAGATGAGCCATAATGCGCAATTCTATCTGCGAATAATCCGCCGCTAACAGCAGATTACCGTCACCTGAAGGGGTAAAAGCATTACGCAGGCGCCTCCCCTCCTCGAGACGGATAGGAATATTTTGCAAATTTGGATCCTTACTGCTCAGCCTGCCGGTAGCCGTAACGGTCTGGTTAAATGTAGTATGGATTTTCCCCGAGGTAATAAGCGGCCTTAACCCTTCAAGATAGGTGGTCTTTAACTTGGATAACATGCGATACTCCAAGATTTTTCCTATTATAGGATGATAAGAGGAAAGCTCCTGCAAAACCCGAGCGTCGGTTGAATATCCCGTCTTAATGCGCCGAATCACGGGCAGTTTTAAATGCTCGAATAGAACCTTGCTCAGTTGCTTCGGTGAATTAAGGTTAAATTTTATCCCGGCAAGCTCCATAATCTCCTCTTCGAGTAAAACCATACTTTTTTCAATACCAGCAGCAAGCCTCTCCAGTACATCCTCCCTAACATTTATACCTCTGAGCTCCATCTTTGCCAGAACACGAACGAGCGGTAGCTCCAGCTTAAAGAAAAGATCTTTTAAACCTCTTACCTCCAGCCCTGCTAAAAGGGTCTCTTTCAGAGCAAAGAGGTGGCGAACACAAAGGCTTAAAAAATAAAATCTCTCTTTTTTCGCCCGGTCTTCCTCCACCCCTTTATCCGGTTCAGGCAGGGAAAGGCCCTCATATTCCTCATACAAAAGTGAAAGAGGATAAGCAGGCCGTTCGGGTTCAAGCAGATAAGCTGCAAGGAGGGTATCAAAAAAAGGACACCGAAGATTAACCCCGTTTTTCAAAAGGTACTTCATCAGCGGTTTTAAATCATGGGTCAACAGCAGACCATCAGGATTTTCCAAAACCGGCTTCAATTCATTTAAAACCCGCCCCGGGGAAACCGCTTCCCGCTCACTCAGGGGAATATAATAGACTTTTCCCTGCGGCAGGGCACAGAACAAGCCTGAGAAAAAACCGCTTTCACGGTGAGGAATATTGTCCGGAAGAAGAGCAAATGCATCAGCTTCTTTTATTTTTTTTATCAACACTTGCAAAGCATCAGGATCAGCGATCTTGAAGAGCCGCCCGGGGGCTCCTCTCCTATCCGTACCTGGAATTGTTTCTTCGCCCTCAATCCCTTCATGCCGCGGCCCGTTATCCGGTAGAAATTTGCCGGAATCCCGTCCTTCTTTAACATCCCATAGTACAGACTGTTGAAAAAAATTGTTTATCCCTTCACCTTTTGTCTTTTTTTCACCTTCGAATTCCTTCCTTAACTTCGATAATTCCGGTATAGTCTTAATGATATTATTAAACTCCAGTGTACGAAATATCCTATACAGGCTTTGCCAATCAGGTGTTTTGCAGCGGCAGTCCTCGATTCCTAAATCCAAAGGAACATTTTTTCGAATCGTTACCAAATCCCTGCCGGCTAAAGCCTGCTGTGTATAAGCGGAAAGACTCTTACCGACTTTGCCCGGAATATCATTTACACACCTAATCGCTTCATCCAACGAGCCGTATTCCTTTAATAAATGCAGGGCTCTTTTTTCACCGATTCCGGGTACTCCGGGAATATTATCGGAGCTGTCCCCTTTTAAAGCCTTAAAGTCTATCCACTGTTCAGGTGTAAGCCCATATTTTTCCTGCAGGCTTTCCACGCTAAAAACTTCCAGCTGGCTGATACCCTTCCGCGTAATTAACACCTTCACCTTTGAAGAGAGCAGCTGGTAGGCATCCGCATCAGCGGTTACGATAAAGGTGTCCAGACCGGCCTCTTCCCCTTTTACGGCAAACGTTCCGATAAGGTCATCGGCCTCATACCCCTCGAATTCGACAAAGGCAATATTAAAAGCTCGTAGTATTTCTTTGATAAACGGTATCTGCTCGGTCATTTCCTCGGGAGTTTTTTCCCTTGTAGCCTTATACTGGCTATAAACCTGGTGACGAAAAGTCGGCGCAGGGTAGTCAAATGTGACCAAAAGATAATCTGGTGATTCATCTTCCAGCAACCGCAGCAACATCCGCGTAAAGCCGAGGGCTGCATTTGTGTGCAAGCCTTTTTTTGTTTGCAGTTCAAGGGGGAGCGCAAAAAAAGCCCTGTAAGCAAGACTGTGGCCGTCCATGATCAAAAATTTGCCCCCGGTATTACTTTTTCCCATCCTTTAAAACCCCCGTCCGAAACATAAGATAAAAAGATTGTTTCTTTTTACCTCACTATACTTCAAAACTCTTGATAAGGTTTACCATCTCAATCGCTCCAAGAGCTGCATCCCATCCCTTATTGCCGGCTTTTGACCCAGCCCTTTCTATAGCCTGTTCCAGCGTATCGCTCGTTATAATTCCAAACATAACCGGTATTTCGGTTTCCAGGCCCACCAGCGCAATTCCCTTGGATACTTCGGCAGCAACATATTCAAAATGAGGGGTACTGCCCCTTATTACTGCCCCAAGGCAGATAACAGCCTCATAACGCTTGCTTCTGGCCATTTTCTTCGCAATAAGTGGAATTTCAAAGGCACCGGGAACCCATAATATTTCAATATCCTCATCCCTGGCATCATGCCTTTTTAAAGCATCCAAAGCACCGGTAAGAAGTTTTCCGGATATAAATTCGTTAAATCGGCTCACTATTATGCCAAACCGAAACCCCTTAGCATTAAGATGCCCTTCAATTTGTCTGATCAGTTTTTACACCACCTTTAGCTCTGTTTATTGTTTAATTGCCCCGGAATTTAAAAAATGCCCCATTTTATCCCTTTTAGTCTTCAAATAAAACCTGTTATGTTCGCCGGGAGGTATTTCTATCGGCACCCTTTCTACAACGGTAAGCCCATAGCCCTCCAGCCCTTTGATCTTCCTTGGATTATTTGTAAGAAGGCGCATTTTTCCTACGTTCAGATCAACCAGGATCTGTGCGCCCACACCATAATCACGGAGATCCGGAGGAAATCCAAGTTCTTCATTAGCCTCAACAGTATCTTTACCGCAATCCTGCAGGTAATAGGCCTTAATCTTGTTCACCAGGCCAATACCGCGTCCTTCCTGGCGCATATAGACCAGCACGCCGCAGCCCTCTTCACCGATCTGCTTCATGGCTTGGGAAAGTTGCTTGCCGCAGTCACAACGCAGAGAGCCGAGTACATCCCCGGTGAAACACTCCGAGTGAACCCTCACCAGTACCGGTTTATCCTTTTTAATCTCTCCTTTTACAAGCGCAATATGGGTTTTCTGGTCTACAGAATTATCATAGGCAATCAGCTTGAAATCGCCAAATGCGGTTGGCAGAACAGTCTCCGCCGCCCTCCAGACCAGTTTTTCTTTTTTCATACGGTATTGAATTAAATCGGCAATGGTAATAATCTTTAGCTTGTGCTCACGCGCAAACTCCATCAACTGCGAAACACGCGCCATTGTGCCGTCTTCATTGATGATCTCACAGATAACCCCTGCCGGATAGAGACCCGCCAGCCTTGCCAGATCAATCGCAGCTTCAGTATGGCCTGTCCTGCGCAGTACGCCGCCTTCTTTCGCTCTCAAAGGAAAAATATGACCCGGACGGGTAAAATCCTGGGGAACAGCATCCGGATCAATCAGCTTTTTTATAGTTAAAGCCCTTTCAAATGCTGAAATGCCCGTGGTTGTATTCCTGGCATCAACCGAAACGGTAAAGGCGGTTTCATGGCTGTCAGTGTTATGAGCGACCATAGGCGGTAAGTCTATAGCCTCGATACGCTGCGCGGTAAGGGGCACACAAACCAACCCGCGGCCATAGCGGATCATAAAATTAACAGCTTCCGGCGTAACCATTTCGGCCGCCATAACCAGATCTCCCTCGTTTTCCCTGTCTTCATCATCCACAACAATAACCATTTTACCCTGTTTAATATCTTCGATAGCCTCTTCGATAGCGTTAAATTTTATCTCCAAAAACCCCAACTCCCCCTTAATTATTACAGGAAGCCTTTTTTCTCCAACAGGCTTAATGTAATACCCCCTGCTTCTTTTCCTGCATAATCATCTGTAGCAACCGGGTTTACAGCCGGGTTTGATAATATTTTTTCAACATATTTTCCGAGAATATCAGCTTCCAGGTTAACCTTATCACCGTTCTTTTTATAACCTAGAGTCGTATGCTTCGCCGTATGTGGAATGAGAGACACGCTGAATGAGTTCTCCCCCACATCCACCACCGTAAGGCTGACGCCATCCACCGCAACAGAGCCCTTTTCCACCAGATAACGGGTTATCCAGCTCCCGGCCTCGATGCGCTTAATCAACGCGTTGCCTTCCTTTTTTTCCTCCGTGATCGTTCCAATTCCATCAATATGCCCGCTTACAAAATGTCCTCCCAGGCGCCCCCCCACAGGCAGGGCCCTTTCTAAATTAACCTTCTCCCCCGCTTTAAGCTCGGCTAGGTTAGTCTTGCGCAGGGTTTCAGGCATGACATCGGCATAAAAATCTACGGCTGATCTCCGGGCTACCGTAAGACAGACTCCGTTTACCGCTATGCTGTCCCCCTCTTGGAGATCATCCATCACCTTATTTCCTTTTAATAATAATGCAATACTGTTTTTATAATGGTGCCGACCCAATATTATTCCCAATTCTTCCACTATCCCTGTGAACAACCTTTTCCCTCCCCGCAGGGTAACCTATAATTAACAGGTCCTTATCCAGCTGCCTTATTTCCATATCTTCGACTAACCATGAATCATCCACCTGATCTACGCCGGCACCTTCCAGGGGTGTCGGAGCGCTTTCCCCTCCCAAAAACATTGGGGCCACAAAGAAATATACCTTATCGATGAGATTTTCATCAAGCAGGGAATAATTAATTGTCCCGCCTCCTTCAACCAGCAGGACACTGATCGCTTTTTTCCCCAGAGCAAGCATAAGCTCGTGCAGATCAACCCTGCCGTCCCGGGAGGGTAAAACAAGAACTTCAACGCCCGAAGATCGCAAAGCTTCAATTTTATCACGGGAAGCAAGCCCCGTAGTGGCCAGAATAGTTTTTGTCCGAAAAGCAGTCCGAACAACGTTTGCATCCAAAGGAAGCCTTCCCCTGCTGTCAACAATAATTCGAGCAGGGGTGCGACCGTTTTCATCGCCCAATCTGGGAGTAAGTTGCGGATCATCATTTAATACTGTATTTATACCAACCATGATACCATCCGACATTGTGCGGAGCCGGTGAACAAACTTGCGGGATTTTTCGCCGCTTATCCAGCGCGATTTTCCCGCAACCGTAGCTATCTTACCATCTAGAGTCATCGCAGCTTTTACTACTACAAAAGGCATTTTTGTCGTAATATACTTGAAAAACACTTCATTAAGGCGGATTGCTTTTTCCTCAAGAACGCCGGTTTTTATTTTTATACCCGCTTCCTGAAGTTTGCGAATCCCGCTTCCGGCAACCAGCGGGTTGGGATCAGCACAGGCCACAACTACCTTGCGCACTCCGGCCGCGATAATCGCGTCTACACAGGGCGGTGTTCGGCCAAAATGCGAACAGGGCTCAAGGTTTACATATAATGTGGCGCCCCTGGCCCTTTCTCCCGCTTCATCCAAGGCGATGACTTCAGCATGCCTTTCCCCCACCTTTTCGTGGAAACCCGTACCGACAACCTCCCCGCCTTTAACAATGACTGCTCCTACCATAGGATTGGGATTGGTTTTTCCCAAACCCCGGCGGGCGAGATCGAGAGCCATCCACATATACCGTTCATCCGGTTCCAGTTTCATCACCTCTTAAAATGTCTAAAATATAATACAATTATAACATAAAGAAAATCGTCCTTAAACTCCCTTTCTCCTTGCCGGAAACATCTTGAACGCATTGATCAGCTTTGAAGGCTCGGAAGCGTTAAAAAGTGCAGAGCCGGCTACAAGTATATCTGCCCCGGCGTTCAAAACCTGAGGGGCTGTCTGCTCATTAATACCGCCGTCAACCTCAATTTCCAGCGACAGCCCGCGTTTTGCCTTCTCTTCCGCGAGGGCGCTAATCTTCGGCAAAACCCCGGGAATAAACTCCTGCCCGGCAAAACCGGGGTTTACAGACATGATCAGGACGAGATCGAGTTCTTCTAAAATATAATCCAAATAATTCAGGGGTGTAGCTGGATTTATTGCCACACCCGCCTTACAGCCTAATTTTTTTATGCTCTGAACAACCCTATGCAGGTGTGTGCAGGCTTCAGCATGCACAGTAAGCATTCCGGCACCGGCCCGGTAAAAATCATCTATAAATTGCTGGGGATTCATGACCATCAAGTGTACATCAAAAAAGAGATCCACCCTATCTTTCAAGGCGTTTATTACCAGAGGTCCCATGGTAATATTGGGAACAAAATGCCCGTCCATCACATCCAGATGGAGCCAGTCGGCACCTGCCAGTTCCATGCGTTTTACTTCTTCCAGCAGGCAGGAGAAATCTGCCGAAAGGATAGAAGGTGCAACTCTAACCATAGTTAAATACTCTCCTTAAACTCAATATTTTTTTTCCGCTTGCTGGATTTCATTTAAAAACATGAGATAGTGGTTATATCTCCAAGAAGCTATAGCTCCCCTTTGAAGCGCTTCCTTAACTCCGCAACCCGGCTCTACCCTGTGCGTACAGTCCGTAAAACGGCATGAACCCGCAAAAGGTACCATCTCTGGAAAGCAAGAAGGAAGCTCTTTCCCAGATAACCCCTTCAAATCAAGTTTTTGAAAACCCGGGGTATCCGCTACAAAAGTAGTTTTATCAATCGCCAACAACTCCACATGGCGCGTCGTATGGCGCCCTCTTTCACTCTTTGAACTTACCGCAGCCGATTTCAGCCCCAGCCCCGGCTTTAATTTATTGATCAAAGTGGATTTACCTACACCTGAGGGCCCGGCAAAAACACTTACTTTATTCATTAAAAATTTTTCCAGCTCAGGCAAACCCTGTTTGGTAACCGCACTGGAAAAAATAGTCCTGTACCCACAATTTTCGTACACTTTCCCAATCTCCTTGATCATGTTATTTGACAGATCGCTGCTCAGGTCCATTTTGTTCAGGCAGAGGACAACTTCGATCATCAGCGACTCTGCTGAAATAAGAATACGATCAAGAAGAAACAGATCAACGGGTGGTTCATTGACTGACATAACAACAATAACCTGATCGACATTGGCAACCGGGGGCCTGACAATACTGTTTTTCCTGGGATATACTTTTTCAACTACCCCGTCAGCAACGTTTACCTCAACCAGATCCCCCACCAGCAAGTTTGTTCCGGCTTCCTTGATTTTTCTCCTGGCACGGCAGCGCAAAACAAAACCGCTCGAATCCCTAACAAAGTAGTAACCACCCTTTGCTTTTACCAAACGACCTTGCAGCAGTACCCCCCCTTTAAAGAAATCATGGAAAAATCAATACATCTATAATCTGGTACTCATCATTTCTTAACTCCATCAAAACAACCTGTCCCGAACCAACTCCCTCGGCAGTTATCAGCTCCCCTAGATATGTTCCCTCGAATACCGTTTTTGTTCCCTCTACATCCTCTACATAAACTTTAATAACCTGACCCGGGGAAACCAGGGGATCAATTTCAAAAGTATATGTTTTATACGAATCAGGATCTATCCCCTTGCTGATAACAAGATCCACATTATCACCGGCCTGGACCATTTCACCGCTCGCGGGGAACTGCGATATTACCCGCCCCTCAGGGATCTCATCGGAATATTCCTCGTCTATATTGCGTAAAACAAGCTCGTAGAGATTGAGCCATTCCCGCACATCTTCCAGTTCCCAATTCCGGAAATCGCGCAGCGAAAAAGGCCTTTTACCATCGCTCACCACGACATGGACTCCCTCTCCCCTGGCCAATTGAAAACCTTTACCTGGATCCTGCCTGATCACATAATCGGGAGCGATCTCATCGCTGTATTCCCTATCAACCTTCATATTTAAGCCCAGCTCGCTCAACATCAAACGCGCTTCCAGCTGCGTGCTGCCGATTAAATAAGGCACTTCTACCAAATCAGGGCCGAGACTTAACACAAGATCAATTTCTCTTCCCCGCTTTACGCTTCTTTCAGCAGGGGGTTCCTGTGAAATAATGTGATCTTTAGGTACAGTTTCGTTATATTCTTCCCTGGCTATTCTGTAACTCAGCCCTAAAGATTCGAGCTCTTCTTCCGCTTCCGCCAAACTTTTACCTTGCAAATCGGGCGTGGAGACTTCCGGCACATGCAAAAAGTTATGGATAAATTTATAACCGGCAAAAAGCATCGTAAATAGGAATACAAGCAGGCCGGTATATATTAATATTTTTTTTGAGAAATACTTTTTCTTTCTTAGATACCTTTTTTTATCCGGCATTGTTTCTTTCGGCTCCTCGAAGGGATCCTTGTCAAATCCCTGACGATCTTTATACAATGTATACGACCGCATTCTCTTAACCAGAGAATTATTTCCATAGTTTAAATCCTTTTCGTTCTTCAGCCATTCCTCCAGTTCATCCCTGAACTGCGCTGCGGAAGAATAACGCAAATTCTGTTCTTTGTGCGTAGCCTTCATTACAATATTTTCTAGCTCTGCCGGCAGCCCCTCAACCAACTTCCCGGGAGGAACAATATCCTCCTGTAAATGCTTTAAGGCTATAGAAATAGGGCTCTCTCCGGAAAAGGGAACTTCACCTGTCAGCAGTTCATAAAAAACAACGCCCAAAGAGTAGATATCGGACTTTTGATCGGCACAGTAACCCCTGGCCTGCTCCGGAGAAGAATAATGCACCGACCCCAAAAGCGACTTCCCATATGTTATAGTTGCATCTACGGTAGCTCTCGCTATGCCAAAATCGGTAACCTTAACCCTGCCATCACCGGTTATAATAATATTTTGCGGCTTAATATCCCGATGAATTATTTTTTGACTATGGGCATGGACCAAGGCATCACATATCTGTAAAATTATCTGTGCCGCATCGGCGGGTTTGAGCCGCCCGTTTCGCTGGACAACTTCTTTCAGAGTATAGCCGTCCACATATTCCATAATAATATAATGGATGTTACCTTCCTCTCCCTCATCATATACGTTCACGATGGAAGGGTGGGACAGCTTGGCCGCCGCTTTTGCTTCCTGCTTAAAACGGCGTAAAAAATCCGGATCACCGGCAAACTGTTCGTAAAGAACCTTTATAGCCACGGGGCGGTTTAATTTCACATCCATTCCCCTGTATACCCTGGCCATTCCGCCTTCGCCGATACCTTCAAGTATTCTATAACGATTCCCCAAAAGCATTTCGGGCATTTTTTTCACAATTTTTCACCCTTCAAAACTTATCATAACATATCAATTCAAAAGTAATATTGTCTGGGCCACCAAGCTCATTTGCTTTATTTAAAAGTCTGTCAGCTACCTTTTCTAAATTATTACTTTCCCGATAATCATATTCAAAAATTATATCCCTTATCTCGGCTGGCCTGAGCACATTCGTTAATCCGTCCGTACACAGCAAAATACAATCGCCAGGTTTTATACCTTCTGTGTAAAAATCAATATTTAAAGAAGAAGATGTTCCCAACGCCCTAGTAAGTAAATGGCGCTGTGGATGATCGTAGACCTCATCAGGTTCAATTTCCCCGTTTTTTAGCAGCTCCGCTACCAGGGAATGGTCTTCGGTAATCTGAACATACCCTGATTCATTAAAAAGGTAAGCCTGACTGTCACCAATATGGCCGATCAGCAACTCCTGATGAAAAAAAACGGCCACAGTAAAAGTAGTGCCCATTCCCTTAAGATCAGACGATTGACTTTGTATATCAAAAATCTCTTTGTTTGCTTTAAGAATACTTTCTTTTAAAAAATTTTTCATTTCATTCAAGCTGTAGCTCTGCAATTTGTCTGAAAACCTGGCGATATTTTTTTCTAAAGCTTCAATAGATAACGAACTCGCCACTTCACCTGCAGCATGTCCGCCCATGCCGTCGGCTACAGCAAAAATGAAAGGTCCCTTTTCGGGAGGTATAAAATAGCAGTCTTCGTTTTTATCACGAATACACCCCGGGTGAGACCGTACCGTAAATCTTAACATCCTCTTCTCCTCGCCGTTTCCTCGCCTGTCCGGCCTAGTTAGTATAACAAAAACAAAAAATAAAAGCAATGGAAGTCAAATAAAGTGATATTATCTAAAAATGACTTTTTCTGAGTTCCTCATAAAAAAACAGATAAATATCCGGATAAAGTGCCAAAATTCTAGCAGCACTTTTAGACTTTTTTTATTAAAAACGGCTAGTCAGCTTTAATAATAACCTTGTGAACATTTGTAGGCGCATCCAGACCATTTAGCTGCCACATTGCTGGTAACGCCAAAAAATCTCCTCTGTTTCTCCAGGAATCTCCTTCAGGCGCTCGTAATCCTGGAGGGTAAGCTTATTATCCTCTTCTGCGCTTTCCACGTTAAATGTCTCCCGCACTAATGTATCCTCAACAGGAAGAACTTTGAATTTCCACTTTCCGTTTTCCTGATATTTATGAACCCAAGTAGGGGTAATATCTTGAACCGCCACCTCTACTTCATTTAACACCAGATTTTTTCTAATCTGGAGATATACAATAATACCGGCATCGGAATAACGCCATCTCTGGTTGGAAATAAAATTACCCAGCGAATACAAAACAATCCCCTTAGAATCTTCGGTCTTAATTATCTCTATCGGTTGAATAACATGAGGATGAGTCCCGATAATGACATCTACTCCAGAATCAATCAACCTTTCGGCCAATTTCCTCTGCCCTGCGGCAGGTAAACGCTCATACTCGTTTCCCCAGTGCATACTTACGATAACCAAATCCGCTTTTTCAATATTTTTGGCACGATAAACATCGCTTTTAATTCGCTCCTCATCAATTAGCGATACCAGGTAATCCTGACCGGGCGGCAGGGGAATTCCGTTTGTCCCGTATGTATAGGCATAAAAAATAATCTTAATGTCATTTTCCAAGAAAACAAAACCTCTTTCTTTTTCCTCCTGGCTGCGCGCCGTGCCGGCATAGCTCAACCCTGCAGCTTCCAGATTTTCAATAGTCTTTATCACTCCATCCGCACCGCTGTCCATGGAATGGTTATTTGCGGTAAACAGCAAGTCAAAACCGCTATCTTTTAAAGCAGCGGCCAGTTCTGCGGGGGAATTAAAACGGGGATAACCGCTAAAGCCCTTTTCAGCACCGGCAAGAGTGGTTTCAAAATTTCCCACTACAAAATCTGCTTTTTGCAAATGGGGAGCAATATCAGTAAAGCACTCGTGAAAGTTGTAAACCCCCTTATGATGATCGTAGGCACTCGAGAGCTGCGGGCTGTGCACCATAATATCCCCAACCGCAGCGAGCAGCACCTGGCTGATATCATTCTTATCTTCCTTATTGACATTGATATCGATAAGATCCTTCTCTAATGAATCATCGAACAGCTCTATTTCATGCTCTAATTCAGTTTTTTCCACAATTTTATTATTTTGGGCTGGGGCAAAGAAACAACCGCTTAAAAAAAAGAATATTATACAAAATATTATCATCAATAGAGATAACGGTTCTTTTTTAATCATAAGAATGCTACCTTCCGCTTTTTACCTGTTCTTTATATTTTACCATATCCAAACCTGCTCAGCACAAATCAAACCCAAAAAACCGGTAAATATTTGACGCTGATGATATAATATTCTAAAAAAGACTAACCTGCACAGATAAACCAATATCATGCCTAATTTAAGCAAAGGTGGTATTAGAGTTATTATGACCAAGAAAATCGGGCGAAACGATCCTTGCCCCTGTGGAAGCGGAAAAAAATACAAAAAATGCTGCCTGGGTAAAAACAGTCCGGTGGGGTTATTTGCCGGGGCGCCACGTGAAAACAAG
>DUQX01000144.1 GCA_012837615.1 Bacillota bacterium
CAAAATGTGTCAGAGAACCGTCCCCGATCTTGCGCGATTTTGCGTGGGGGGTGTATGATGAGATTATATAAAAATAACCTAAAGTGTGTACAAGAGGATGAAATACAAAAGGGCGAAAAAGGTTTTACTTTGCTTGAATTACTGGCCGTCCTTGCCCTGTTGGCGGTGCTGGTTGCAATTACACTGCCCCATGTTGGGACTCTTTCCCGCTGGAAGCTCAATGGAGCCGCCAAAATACTGGTGGGGAATTTGCGCCTTGCCCGCCAGGAAGCGATAGCCGGTGGATATAGCAAAGTGGTTTTTTATATCTATAGCAACAGCTACGAGCTTCGTTTATCCCAAAAAAACAGTACGGTATATCTCCCGCAGGGGGTTTCTTTTAAAGGTTTAACGACCTTTCCGGGAAAGCCCCCATCTGTCCACTTCAACATGCTTGGACATCCTAGTACCGGCGGGACGGTTGTGCTAAAATCGTCAGACGGCGAAAAGGTATATATTATTATGACTCCGGTTACTGGGCGGATTAGGATATCGAGGGACCCCCCGGAACACTGGCAGGAGGATTAGAAAATAATTGGTGATGTGTAAAACTTTAGCAGGAATTTCCTTCTTTGAGTTGAATTTACATGTTAGCTATGGGAAATAGTAAAGAATGGAAACATGAATGGGGGTGTTAGCATTTAATAAAAGGCTGACCAGGATACGGCAAAAAATGGAGGAAAACAATATCGATGCTTTGCTTGTAACACACCGTCCCAATGTATATTATTTAAGCGGTTTCACAGGAACAAGCGGGTTTTTGCTCTTAACTTTCGGGGAGGCCCTACTCTATACCGATTTTCGTTATATACAGCAGGCGAGGGAGGAAGCGCCCGCCTTCGAGATTGTGCAGGTAAACAGTACTGCTGATTATGCGGCTGCAGCGCAACATATTTCCCATAGAGGATTGAAGAATATCGCCCTGGAAGAGGCTCATGTATCCCTGAGAGATTTTCTCCGGTTCAAGAATTCTTATCACGGAAACGGCAGTATTGTTCCTCTTTTTAACTTTATTGAAGAAATGCGTGCAATAAAGGATAATGAGGAAGTAAAACTAATCACCGAAGCAGCCCGTATAGCTGATGAAGCATTCCAAAGTATACTGCCTTTGCTAAAACCGGGAATGAGTGAACTGGACCTGGCCGGTGAACTGGAATACCGGCTGCGCAAGGGCGGCTCGGAGAAGCTTCCCTTTGATATTATTGTTGCCTCCGGTGAACGTTCTGCTCTGCCTCATGGGGTGGCCAGCCCAAGGATTATTAGGGAAGGAGAGCCGGTTACAGTAGATTTTGGCGCCGTTTATGGCGGTTACTGTTCAGATATGACTAGGACGTTTATTTTCGGTACCCCTTCACCAAAGCAGCAGGAGATTTACGATACAGTCCTTCAGGGGCAGGAGATGGCCTTGAGCTCGATTAAACCCGGGCAAAAAGCGTCTGATGCTGATGCCGTTGTTCGCGGGTATTTTCAGCAGTTGGGATATGGTGAATTTTTTGGGCATGGGCTTGGCCATGGGGTTGGGCTCGAGGTGCATGAACTTCCTACCCTGTCGCCAAAAGGGGAGAGCTTGCTTAAAGAAGAGATGGTGTTTACCCTCGAACCCGGTATCTACATTGAAGGGTGGGGAGGAGTCAGGATAGAAGATATGGTTGTAATGCGCTCTGATGGTGTACAAAACCTGACCAAAACCGGTAAAAGCTTCATAATAGGATAAATATTAACCGGGAGTGATGTAATGCATGATATCTACAAATGATTTTCAAACGGGTTTAACAATTGAAATGGACGGAGAAGTGTATACGGTGGTGGAATTTCAGCATGTCAAGCCGGGAAAGGGTGCTGCCTTTGTACGCTCGCGTTTAAAAAACGTGCGCACCGGCGCGATTACTGAAAAGACATTTCGGGCCGGCGAAAAGGTTTCCCGTGCTATGATTGAAAGAAAAGAGATGGAGTATCTCTATAATTCCGGAGAAGAATATATTTTTATGGATACGGAAAGCTATGAACAGATTGCTCTTGATTCTCAATATCTGGGGGATAATAAAAAATATCTCAAGGAAAATATGCATCTGAACTTACTTTTTTTTAAGGAAGAGATTATCGGATTGGAGTTGCCCTATACCGTTGAGCTGGAAGTTGCTGATACCGAACCCGGGTTTAAAGGCGATACAGCTGCTGGCGGAAGCAAGCCGGCGACACTGGAAACAGGGCTTGTTGTCCAAGTTCCTTTTTTTATTAACAAAGGTGACGTTTTAAAAATTGATACCCGGACAGGTGCTTATATCGAGCGAGTTTAGTTAAGAATATAATGCAGTGACAATATTTTTCCCAAGGGGGTTTTATTAATGGATGATCTTAATGCTAAAATTGGGTATTTACGCGGTTTGGCTGATGGGCTGGATATTTCCGATGATACAAAAGAAGGAAAAGTTATCGGCAAAATCATTGATATCCTGGGCGATATCGTTAGCTCAGTGGAGGCCATAAAAGACGATTACGATGAGCTTTTTTCTTATGTAGAGGCGATAGACGAGGATCTAACCGATTTGGAAAACGGCTTCTTTGAAGATGAAGATGATGAAGATGAAGATGAATATGACGATGAGTATTATGACGATGATGATGAAGAAGAGGATGAATATGACGTCAGCTTTACCGTTGAATGTCCGGAGTGCCGCCAGGAAGTAGTAATTGATGAGGATATTCTGGAAGATGAAGAATCGCTGGAAGTCCTCTGCCCTAACTGCGGGCGTGTAGTTTTTATAAACGATGAAGACTGGGAAGAGGAACTGGAAGAACCCGATGATGAGGAGGAATATGAGGAGGAAAATAAAGAAGAGGATGATTAATTAAAAACATCTGGGCACTCCCAACAAATATTTAGCTGCTCCCGGCATTAGCCGGGAGTTTTTTTATGAAAATAATCTGCCGGTTGCATAAAAGAGCTGCTTTTGAAATATCTATTCCATAAGGAGTAATTGGAGGGTAAGGCCGGTGCAAAGCATAGGAAATGTAATAAAAAAGCAAATCTGTACATTTATGGCTCCCCGCTTGCGCTCAATCATTGAATTCCTGCCACAAGATCTTTTGGCAAAAACGGAAGAAATTCGTCTGCGGCATTCACGACCTCTGATTCTATACTGGGCGGGGGGCGAATCGTATCTCGGCAAAAGAGGGCCGACCCCATCTTTAAGGGAGGCCTATACGGTAACCGGTGAAGATCTGGAGCGCACATTGGAGCTAATCTGTAGTTATTCTCTTTATGCCTGTGAGGAGGAGCTGAGAGGGGGCTATTTGACTATTCCGGGAGGGCATCGCGTGGGTGTAGCGGGAAGAGTTGTAATTGAGTCGGGCAGCATAAAAACAATTAGTAATGTATCTTCGTTAAATTTCCGTATTGCACGACAGATCTTAGGAGCGGGTGAAAAGGTGCTGCCTTTCCTGTTTGACCGCCATGCAGGAAGAATATATCATACCCTGGTAATATCTCCGCCTCAGGGCGGTAAGACCACTCTATTAAGAGATCTGGCTCGTCTAATCAGTAACGGTGTCGGTATTCTTGGCCAGGGAGGCCAGAAGGTGGGAATAGTAGATGAACGCTCGGAAATTGCCGGTTGTTTTCAGGGGGTTCCCCAGCTCGATGTCGGTATAAGGACGGATGTTTTGGATGCCTGTCCCAAGGCCGAGGGAATTATGATGATGTTGCGCTCGCTTTCCCCACAGGTAATCATTACGGACGAAATAGGAAGAGACGAGGATGTGAGGGCTCTCGAGGATGCCGTTCATGTTGGTGTATCCGTCATTGCATCGGCACACGGCTCCAGTCTGGATGAAATTTGCCGGAGGCCCGTCCTGGGATTAATGCTGGAAAATAATTACTTTGAGCGCCTTGTTTTCCTTAGCAATAGCAAAGGCCCCGGTACGTTGGAAATGATCGTGGAAGGAGAAAGGGGGTTACCTCTTTACTCAGCCCGGGGCGGAGGAGAGTAGGAATAGCAAAATGTATCTGAAAATATCTGGTGCAGTGTTGATTATACTTGCAACTTACCTTTATGGCCATAATCTATCCTTTATGTATTACAACCGGGTACGCCGTCTTGAGGAGCTTTTAATGGCATTGGAGATGTTTCTAACGGAGGTAAACTACAGCCTGACTCCGCTACCGCAAGCATTTATAAGCATAGGAGAGAAAATTAGCCGGCCGGTGGGAGGGCTTTTTTTCGACGCGGCAAAGTTAATGCAGCAAAACAGGGGGTTAAGCGCCTGTGAATGTTGGAGAAGTGCTATAAAAAAAAATTACCGGGATCTGGATTTAACCCGAAATAATATGGATTTACTGGACAGGTTGGGGTTAATTTGGGGCAGAAGCGACAAAAACGGTCAGCAGAGGCAGATAGCTTTAATACAGGAATTATTGAGACAGGCCCTCGGAGAAGCCCAGGTAAAGCATCAAAAAAATGAGAAAATCTGCAAATATCTGGGTTTGCTGGGAGGGATAACCCTGGTGTTATTTTTGCTCTGACACCTTTAGGCGAGCGAGCGGCCCATTAAGGTCTTAGAGTATATCCAGGGAAAGGGGTAAAAAAATGAACGTTTTAAGAGTCGATCTCCTTTTTCAAATTGTAGGTATAGGAATTTTTATCTCTGTTCTCAATATTGTTCTCAAGCAGGCGGGAAAGGAGGAGCAGGCTCAGCTGCTCACACTGGTTGGGGTAGTAATTGTATTTTTAATGGTTATCCAGTTGATAGGAGAACTATTCTACAGTTTCCGAAACATATTTAACCTTTGAGCCTGTTTTTAAGATAAGAAGGGATTTATATGGAGATAATTCAGGTAGTAGGTTTTGGGGTAATTGCAGCTGTGAGCGTATTATTTGTCCGGCAAAGCAGACCGGATATAGCCCATCTGCTTTCGATAGGGGCAGGGGTTGTGATCGTTGTCTATGTCCTGGGTTACCTGGGAATGATCATCGATGTTATAACAGACCTGGCACTGGAGGCGGAGATAAACACTGTTTTTTTGAGAACGCTGTTAAGGGTAATAGGGGTTTCCTATCTGGCTGAATTCGGTGCACAAATATGCCGTGACGCTGGAGAAAACGGCATTGCCGCCAAGGTTGAATTTGCAGGTAAAATTATTATTCTCATAATGGCGGTACCTATTCTCCTTGCGGTTTTAGAAAGCATTATAAATTTTATACCTTAGCGGAGAGGAGATAGAAAGAATTAGCATTTATAGAAGATACTTATTCATGATGATCATTTGTTTATTATTCTTTACTTTTTCCACTGCTGCCGCTCATGGTGAAAATGGAACAGTAAACCCGGTAATAGAGCCCATTGGCGGTGAGGGCGTCTACTCCCTGGAGGGTTGGGAAGAGGTAGAAAGATACTGGGGAGAACTGGAAAGGGAGCTGGGGGACTTTTTGCCTGCCTGGAGCTATCGCGATATCTGGAAAAACGGTGGAGGGGGGCTGCTTTCCCATCTGGGGGAGCTGTTGGAAGGCTTTTTCCGCTTTCTCTTAGCAGAAGTAGTAGCCAATTTGGATCTGATGGGACAGCTGGTTATTCTGGCAGTGGCGGCCGCGCTTTTAAAAAACTTACAGGGTTCGTTTGGCAGTGAGGATGTTGCCCGCTTAACCGAGGCGATAGCTTTTTTTGTAATGCTTGGACTTGCCCTTAAGAGCTTTACAATCGCGGTGGATATAGGAAGGGGAGCGGTTGAGAATATGGTAAATTTTCTACTGGCCCTAATTCCGGTTTTGTTAACCTTGATGGCTTCCCTTGGCCATGTTACTTCGGTAGCCCTGTTCCATCCGCTGATTATTTTTTCCGTCAATTTTATGGCACAGTTGGTTCGCAACGTGATTTTTCCCCTGATTTTTTTTACCACGATTCTCTATCTGATTAGCCATTTTTCACCGTATTTTAAGATTAACAAGTTAGCAGATTTTTTTAAGGAGCTTACTGCCTGGGGGTTGGGGTTAATGTTGACCTTTTTTCTGGGTTTGACAGCAATACAGGGCGTTGCCGGAGGAATTGGGGATGCCCTTACTTTAAGGACAGCCAAGTTCATGACCGGGACTTTTATTCCTGTGGTTGGCAAAATGCTGGCCGATGCTGTGGAAACAGTAGCCGGCTATTCTCTCCTTTTAAAAAACAGTGCCACTGTTGCCGGGTTGGTCATCCTTTCTATTATCATTGCCTTTCCCCTGCTCAAGCTCCTGGCATTGATTATTATCTTTAAATTTTCTGGCGCCTTGATTCAGCCATTGGGCGAAACAGCACTGGGGGAAGCACTGCAAACGATGGGAAATTGCCTGGCCCTGGTTTTTGCAGCAGTGGCTACTGTAGCTCTGGCATTTTTTATCGGTATCGCTATTATTATTGGCGCCAGCAACGCCGCTGTTATGCTGCGCTAAATTCAAGGAACTGAAAAGGTGAAAGAAATGTTGAGTACTGTCGGTGAATTAATCCGCTATATCGTTATTTTGATTTTCCTGGCCGCTCTGTTGGAGATGATCTTGCCCCAGGGTGTGTTTCGCCGGTATTTGAGGGTTTTTGTGGGGATATTGCTCGTGCTTACCTTATTAAATCCTATCCAAAAGATTATGCGTATTGCTCCGTATTGGGAAATGCCCGTAATTGAAGGTGTGGAGAATAATCGGGAGCTGGAGCTCATTCTCCAGCGCGGGGAAAAGATATACAGGGACAGCATGGAGAAAGTACCCCAGGAATACCATCAAAGAATCTTTCAATTGCTGAAAAATGAGCTTTCCCGCGAGTTTTCCCAGGATCTGGTCCAGCTGGAGGTTGGAATGGAAGAAAATACCCAAAGCAGGGATTTTGGGGTACTAACCGATATCGCTGTGGTAACCCGTGATTTGCAGCCTGCGGCGATAAATAAGGCAACAAGAAAAGTTGAAAAAATCAAAATATCAGTAGACGCAGCAGAAAAAGTAACGGAAAAAGTAAAGGAAAAAATTGGCGGCCTGTTTACAACAGGCATCCCCGATGAAGAATCCTATAATAGAGCGAACGGTGATCTTCATCATCAAACGGTACCGGGTAGTTCCCGGCAGGCCGGGGTTGAAGAAATAAGGAGGTACCTGTCAGCATATTTCAGTCTTCCCGTTGAGAACGTGCATGTAACAATTTTGCCTTAAAGGGGGTAGAGAGGGTGTCCGGGAGAATAAAAAAAAGCAGTATCTTAAGCTTTTTTAAAGATCTTTGGGAAGGAGGTAAGGAAGGAAAAAATAAAAATCTTTTATTATTGATTTTACTAATTCTGGGGATAATACTGATGTTTAGCAGTTCTTTTTGGGGTCCTTCATCGGAAAAAACCCCTTCTCAACTCCAACCGGGTGCGCTCATTCCGGAATCGCCCAAGGATGACTATGAAAAAGAGCTGGTAAAATCGCTGCAAGCGGTTTTGGAACAGATAGAGGGAATCAGCAAAGTTGAAGTATTCATTAACTTTGAGACAAGCGGGGAGTCCATCTTTGCCCTGGTTCAAAATGAAAGCAGCCGCGAGACAATTGAAAACGATAGCGAGGGGGGAACGAGGGAGATCAATGAAATTGATTTAAATCAGGAATATGTCTTACTGCGCGATGCAGGCGGGAGCGAAAAGCCGCTTTTGATAAGTGAGAACATGCCCCGGCTCAGCGGAATCCTTGTCGTGGCTCAAGGGATGGAAAACAGCCTTTTACGTTTAAGGGTAGTTCGCGCGATTCAAAGCCTCCTCGATTTACCGGTTCACCGTATTGCTGTTTTGCCCCGCGGAGATAATTAGTCCTGGTCCCGAAAGGGGGTGAAGATTGAAAAATGGACAGGAAAAAAATTTGGGTGTTCAGCATTATGCTGGTTGCAGCAGTTACTTATTTTTTTATCACTGGCGTGGAAAAAGAGATGACCAGGATAGAAATGGTCCCCGATGAGGATATGCTTCAACCTATCCTGGCAAATAATCTGAACGAAGATCCATCTCAATGGACATTTGACGATACCCATGCTTTTTTTGTAGAGTACCGTCTGGAAAGAGATAGGGTGCGCGAGCAGGAGATGGAAATGCTCAATGATATGATTAACAATCCTCAGGTAGGTGAGGAAGCGCGCCGTGAGGCGGAGAAGCAGCTTTTAACGCTGGTGGAGATGATGGAAAAGGAACTTATTATAGAAAATATGCTCAAAGCTCAGGGCTATGCCGATGCCATACTTTTTACCCGAAAAGGAGTTTCAACTGTAATGGTACACGCTGATGCACTGAGCGAAGATGACTTTTTAAGGGTATCTGAAATGGTTTCCGCTGTAACCGGGGTACCCAGGGAGCAGGTACAAGTTATCCAGCAAAATTAAATAAACAGGCTGTTTTATTGGAAATATTATTTGAAAGATTATCATGTGTTTGATATAATATGGGAGAAATAGAAAAACAGGCGATAAATGATGATAATATCCCTAATAAGGAGGAATATCAATGAATGAAGGGCGCAACCTTCCTTCAGAATTGGGAGCTATACGTATTGCTGATGAGGTTGTATCGATTATTGCCGGGCTGGCCGCAACTGAGGTTGATGGCGTGGCGAGTATGAGCGGTGGAATAGCGGGAGGTATTGCAGAAGCACTAGGGCGAAAAAATTTTTCCAAGGGAGTAAAAGTTGAGGTAGGCGAAGAAGAAACTTCTGTCGATCTCTTCTTGATAGTACGCTATGGTTCGCGCATTCCCGATGTTGCCTGGGAAGTTCAGGAAAATGTAAAAAAGGCAATTGAAAACATGACCGGCTTGAAAGTAATCAAAGTAAACGTTCACGTCCAGGGAGTTAATTTTCCTCAACAGGCCAAGGAAAAAGAAGAGGAAACAGTAAGATAATTTTGCCGGCGCTAACCTCCTGGATTTATAATTTACAGGAGGTTAGTTTGCTTTTCTTGAAAGGAGAAGAAGTACCTATGGAGACGGGAAGGCGTATCTTGTTGATTGTACTTGGATTACTGGCTTTGCTGGCCGGTCTTTCTTTAATCTTGATGACTTTGGGAGTCTTTAACGAATTATCATATTTTAGCGCGTACAACTTCGAATTTTTTGTGGGCAATCTGCAATATGCTGCCGTGGGTTTTATTATCTTGATTGCCGGGGTTCTGCTCATGGCTTTTTCCGGATCAGGTGCTAAAAGGAAAGGTGGAGGCGGCAGTATTATCAGTTTTTCCGAAATTGGCGAAATACGTGTATCCTTTAAAGCAATAGAAAATATGGTTTTATCTGCTTCACGAAAGGTAAAAGGCATTCGAGAAGTAAACACGCGTATTGATTCGGTTGAACAAGGGCTGGTAATCTATATGCGCGTAAAAGTAATACCTGATTTGCCTATTCCCGGGCTGGTAAATGAGTTGCAGACCGTTGTGCGCGACTATGTTCAGGAAATAAGCGGGTCGAACGTTGCGGAAGTAAAGGTGCTGGTTGAAAATATCGCCCAGGAAATCCAAAAGAATGTTCGCTAAGGGTGGGTGGAGCAATTGGATGAGCTCTTAAAATTTGCCAAAGAAAATCCCGGTAAGATAATCGGCGGTTTAATCGGCTTGTTAATAGCTATTATTATCGTCGTATTTGGTTTTTGGAGGGGTGTTTTTATTATCCTGTGTGTCCTGGCGGGTGTAGCAATCGGGGCTAGAATTGAAACCAACGGTGGCTTTAAAAAACTTTGGGACAGGATCCTATCCCAAAGGGATAATTTTTAATTTTCATGCCTCCTTTTAAAGGGCGTTTTTTTTATTTTAAACAGCGAAAGGATGTTGGATAGCTTGAAACGAAGAATGGCCAGGGAGTGCGCCCTTAAAACCTTGTTTATGGTTGATATCGGAGACAACGATTACGGCGGGGCGCTAAATTATGTATTAGAGGAAGCAAAAGATCTATCCCATAAAGAAAAATCTTTTTGTAGAAGGCTGGTCAATGGAGTAATGGAAAAAAGAGAAGAACTGGACCGGATGCTAACAGGTTACCTGGTCAACTGGCAATTCGATCGGCTTGCTGCAACAGTGCGCAATATTTTGCGGCTGGCTCTTTTTGAAATGCTCTTTCTGGACGAGATCCCCGCAGTAGTATCTATTAATGAGGCAATAGAGATGACCAAGACCTATCAAGATGATGAGTCCTCTCGTTTTGTAAATGGTATTCTGGATAAAATGAAAACAGATATGGTAGCGGGAAAAGAAAAGAAATAATTATAGCCCCGTTTGTCCAAATATTTTTAATTAATAAATATTTAGCATCTTTATATTTTAAAAGGACTTTTTTGTAATTATGGCGAAGATAAACGATAAAAAATGTTTACGCAAGGGAGGTTGGTTCTTGATGTTCAAAATAGTAACAAAAAAAGTATTATCCGAAGTAAATAAGCTGATGGAAATTGAGGCGCCTCTGGTTGCCCGAAAAGCACAGCCAGGGCAATTTATCATCCTTCGTGTCCGTGAAAACGGCGAAAGAATTCCCCTTACTATAGCGGACAGCGACAAGGAAAAAGGCACTATTACAATCATCTTCCAGGAAGTAGGCAAAACCACCAAAGAGCTGGGAACGCTGGAAGTCGGGGAATATTTAAGCGATTTTGTAGGGCCGCTGGGAAGGCCGATGGAGCTGCCGACAGCACCCGGGCGGGTTGTTGCCGTAGGGGGTGGCGTAGGGATTGCACCCATATATCCTAAAGTAAAAGCATTCCACGATGCCGGTATGGAGGTAGTCTCTATCATCGGGGCAAGGACAGCAGATTTATTAATTCTTGAAGATGAAATGCGCGCTGTGAGCAAAGAGCTACATATCTGTACCGATGATGGGACAAAAGGCCACCATGGTTTTGTGTCGGATATTTTGCAGAAGATGCTTGACGATAAAAGTCAGAAGATCGATGAGATTATTGCTGTTGGACCGCTGCCGATGATGCGCGTTATCGCCAATCAGACACGTCCTTATGGGGTCAAAACATTGGTTAGCTTAAACCCCATTATGGTGGATGGCACTGGAATGTGTGGCTGCTGCCGGGTTTCGGTGGGTGGAGAAACGAAATTCAGTTGTGTTGACGGCCCTGTTTTCGATGCCCATGAAGTAGATTTTGACGAGCTTACCCGGCGTTCACGGACATATCTTGATGAGGAAAAAATTGCTCTCGAAAAATTTGAGCATGACTGCAGATGTGGAGGTGGAAAATAATGTCGCTGGATAAAGAAACAATTAAGGAACTTCGTAAATTAAAAGAGAAACACCCTATGCCTGAACAGGATCCCCGTGAACGGATCAAAAATTTTGACGAAGTACCCTTTGGATATGACCAGGAGACCGCTGTTAAAGAAGCGATGCGCTGCTTGCAATGCAAGGATGCCAAGTGCGTTGAAGGATGTCCGGTTGAGGTGGATATTCCGGGGTTTATTAAATTGATCCAGGAAGAAAAATTTGATGAAGGTATTAAGAAGCTTAAAGAAAAGAACAACCTTCCGGCTGTATGCGGCCGGGTTTGCCCCCAGGAAAGCCAGTGCGAGTCTTTTTGTGTGCGGGGTAAAAAAGGACAGCCTGTGGCTATCGGCCGCCTGGAGCGCTTTCTGGCTGATTATGAGCTCGCCAAGGGAGTGGAAAAGCCTGAAAAACCGGCGCCTTCAGGCAAGCGCGTAGCCGTTGTCGGTTCAGGACCTGCCGGGCTTACGGCTGCCGGAGATCTGGCCAGGATGGGGCATGAGGTAGTGCTCTATGAAGCATTTCATGCTACCGGCGGTGTTTTACGCTACGGTATTCCCGAGTTCCGCCTTCCCAAGGAAAAGATCCTGCAGCGCGAGGTGGATTATATCGCCAGTCTGGGTGTGGATATCAGAACTAATGTCGTTATCGGTAAAACGATTACTGTTGATGAACTGTTTGATGAAGAAGGTTTTCATGCTGTTTTTATCGGTACCGGTGCAGGACTTCCTCAGTTTCTCGGCATTCCTGGAGAAAACTGCAACGGTGTTTATTCCGCCAATGAGTTTTTAACCAGGACCAATCTGATGAAAGCTTATAAGTTTCCCGAATGGGATACGCCGATAAAGCTGGCCAAAAAAGTGGCTGTTGTCGGCGCGGGGAACGTGGCGATGGATTCCGCCCGTACTGCCCTGAGACTGGGCGCGGAAGAGGTTCATATCGTCTATCGCCGTTCTGATAAAGAGATGCCGGCACGTGCGGAAGAAATTGAACATGCCAAAGAAGAAGGGGTTATTTTTAACTTATTGACCAATCCGGTTAAAATTATCGCTGATGAGAACGGCTGGGTAAAAGGTATGGAATGCATTAAAATGGAGCTGGGCGAACCCGACGAGTCCGGCCGTGCCCGTCCTGTACCGATTAAGGGTTCAGAATTTATTTTTGATGTCGGTACTGTAGTGATTGCCATTGGCAACAGCCCCAACCCGCTTATTCCGCAGACAACTTCCGGATTGGAACTAGGGAAAAAAGGTACAATCAAAGCCGATAGCGATGGCGCTACTACCCGTAAGGGAATATTTGCCGGCGGTGATATTGTCACCGGAGCAGCAACGGTAATCCTGGCTATGGGCGCCGGAAAAGTAGCGGCCAGAGCCATTGATCGCTACCTGAGCACCTTATAATATTGCGCATGACATATTTAATAAAGGTTGGATTTTGCCTTTTGGCTGGTAATAACATCCGGAAACTATTATAATATTAAGGAGGTTTATTAAATGGCGGCAAAAATAATTTCCGGTAATGAAGTTGCAGCGGAGATCAGGGCGGAGTTGAAGGAAAGGGTCGCAGAATTAAAAGAGAAGGGTATTTTCCCTGGTTTGGGTGTTGTTCTTGTGGGAGAAGATCCCGCTTCGGTATCCTATGTAACCAGCAAAGCAAAGGGTTCTCAGGAAATAGGAATGTTTGAAGAGACTATTCGCCTGCCCGCGGATGTTGCGGAAGATGAGGTATTAAAGGTAATCGATAACTTAAACAAAGATCCCAAATTTACCGGTATCCTTGTCCAGCTTCCGCTACCGGAGCACATCAGCGTGGAAAAGGTGATCAATTATATCTCGCCTGAAAAAGACGTTGACGGATTTCACCCCGTAAACCTGGGCAAACTGCTCAGAGGCGAGCCTTGCCCGCTGCCCTGTACTCCTCATGGCGTACAGCAGCTTTTAGTCCGTTCAGGAAACGATCCTTCGGGTAAGCATGTTGTCGTCTGCGGACGGAGCAATATTGTTGGCAAGCCGCTCGCTGCTATCCTGATGCAAAAGGCCAAAGGCGCCAATGCGGTCGTGACAGTAGTTCATACCGGTGCCAAGGATATATCTTATTACACAAAGCAGGCCGATATCCTGGTTGCAGCAATGGGTAGACCTCAGGCTATCACCGCGGATATGGTTAGGGAAGGTACAGTAGTGATCGACGTTGGGGTAAATAGAATTCCTGATGCTTCTAAGAAAAAAGGTTTCCGCCTGGCTGGAGATGTGGATTATGGACCGGTATCCGAAAAGGCTTCCTTTATAACTCCCGTTCCCGGCGGGGTAGGTCCTATGACGGTTACCATGCTTCTTTATAACACAGTAGAATCTGCAATCAGGCTTAGTCAACAGCAGTAACAAAACAGGGATAACAGAGGAAGAAAACGAAGATCGCTAACGTTTTTTCTGGTTTTTACGTTAAGATTTGCGGCGGTGGGCGTTCTCTTCCTCTTTCCCTATTTTCTTTTAATATATTGGAGGTATAGTTGTTGTCTGCAAAAATAATTAAGGGAGAACAGATTGCCAGGGAAATGCGGGACAATCTGAAAAAAGAAGTTGCTTCTTTGAAAGAAGAAAAAAATATAACCCCAGGTCTGGCGGTTATCGTTGTCAAAAATCCCCTTTCCCGGGTTCATGTTGCCCGCTTAAAAGAAAGGACCTGCCGTCAACTGGGAATAAAATGCCAGATGCATTATCTACCCGGCACTACAACAGTTGAGGAAGTGATCTCGCTCGTTAAAAAGCTGAACTTTTCAGAAGAGATCCATGGTATTAACATCCATCCCTTTACAGATCCTTCCAACCAAATAAGAATTTCTCAGGTTGTTGATTATAACAAGGATGTTGAGGGCCTGCATTTTTTGAACATGGGGCGGTTCCTTTCAGAGGATTATGAAGTGGCGCCCTTCATGGCAAAATGCATAATGAAAATGATTGAGTTTACCGGGGAGGAACTGAAGGGGAAAAAAGCCGTAATAATCGGTCGCAGCAGGCTTTTGGATATCCCTTTGTCATTGATGTTATTAAATAAAAACGCTACGGTAACTATCTGTCATCCTCACACTGCAGATCTTTCCCGGTTAACAAAAGATGCCGATATCCTGGTTGCAGCTGCAGGACACCCGCAGCTAGTAAAAAAAGATATGGTTAAAGAAGGCGCTATTGTAATTGACGCCGGTGAAAACCGTGTTGGTACCCGCCTAATCGGCGATGTCGACTATGTAGAAGTTGAGCCGATTGCCGGCTGGATAACACCTGTCCCCGGTGGAGTAGGGCCTGTAAACATCGCCATGCTGCTCGATAATTTAGTAAAGGCTGTAAAAGTTTTATGAGTAAAATAAGCATTTTTACAGTGTCACAGGTTAGCAGCTATTTGAAAAATCTTTTATTAAAGGACAGGCTGCTGCAAAATATAAATATCATCGGTGAGATTTCGAATTTCAAACTGCATAAACCTTCCGGGCATATCTATTTTACTTTGAAAGATAGGCAAAGCATTATACGCTGTGTTTTTTTCTCCAGCAAGAACAGATATCTGCGGTTTTCTCCATCGGAGGGAATGATGGTGATAGCCAGGGGAAATATTTCCCTTTATGAGCGCAGCGGCTATTACCAGCTTTATGTTGATGAGCTAAAACCAGAGGGTATTGGAACACTTTACCTTGCCTTTGAGCAATTGAAGGAAAGACTGCAAAAAGAGGGGCTATTCGATGAGGGAAACAAAAAGCCCCTGCCCCTGATTCCCAGGCGTATCGGCCTGGTAACATCCCCTACAGGAGCCGCCATTAAAGATTTTTTAACTACTTTAAAGCGAAGATTTCCCTGTGTACAAGTTTATTTTTTCCCTGTTGCAGTGCAGGGTGCTGAAGCGGCGCCCCAAATTGCTGAAGCTTTGCGCAAGTTGGATTCCCTGAACAAGCTGGATGTGATAGTGCTAACAAGGGGGGGAGGTTCTCTGGAGGAGCTCTGGCCTTTTAACGAAGAATCCCTGGCCAGGGCCATCTTTGAGTTGAATACTCCTCTGGTTAGTGCGGTGGGGCATGAAACGGATTTTACTATAGCCGATTTTGTCGCTGATAAACGGGCTTCAACTCCAACCGCTGCCGCCCAACTTATCGCTCCAGAAAAAAGCGAGCTGATACGCCGCCTTGAAATGCAGGAGGACCGTTTAAGGGGCAGGATACAAAGTCGTTTAAAAGAAAAAATAATGGCCCTCGATAATCTCAAACGGGCGGCGCTGCGGCGGTATCCCCGGGAAATAATTAATCATGGCCATCAGCAAATTGACGAGCAGTGGCAGCGCATGATGAGAATAATCCTTTACCATCTCAAGCTCAAGGGGGTTGAGATGCGCAATTATGAAGAAAAACTAAAAGCGCTCAGCCCGTTAAAAATTATGAGGCGGGGGTATACTTTTGTTGTAGATGAAAATAACAGGCTTCTCAAAAACACTTCCGGATTGCGGAAAAATCAGGATATTAAAGTTATCTTTTGCGATGGAGAGGCAAATTGCCGTGTCAGGGAAATAAGAAAGAATATTATTTTTGAATCAATGGATAGCTGATCATTGAAAAGGGGTTTTATTGTGCACGAAGAAGACTTATCGAAGATGACTTATGAAGAAGCTTTGAAAAAGCTGGAAGAAATCGTAGAAAAAATGGAAAATGAAGAGCTCTCTCTGAGTGAATCTTTACGTCATTTTGAAACGGGCATGAAAATTACACAGCACTGCCGCAAGCTCTTGGCTGAAGCGGAATTTAAAGTGGAGCAGATTTTACAAAACGGTGAACTTGAAGAGTTTAAAGAAGCTGAAGAGGTATAACGTTATGCATTTGAACAAACTATTGGAAGAAAAAAAAGCAGTTATCGACGACGCTCTACGTTTTTTTCTGCCGGACGAAACGGATTACCCTCCAACCATTCACCGGGCCCTGCATTACAGTGTTTTTGCAGGAGGGAAGCGTATCAGGCCTATTTTAGCGCTGCAGACTGCGGAATTATTTTCCCCGAATTGGAGAAGAATTATTCCGCCAGCATGTGCCCTGGAGTTAATCCATACGTACTCGCTGATTCACGATGATTTACCCGCAATGGATAATGATGATTATAGAAGGGGCCGCCTTACCTCCCACAAAGTTTTTGGAGAAGGGATGGCTATTCTGGCCGGAGACGCACTTTTAACCCTGGCTTTTGAAATCCTGGCAGGCACAAAGGATAAATACGGTGAGTATGAAAGCGATTATTGGAGTAATGTTAGCCCGGAGGTAAAATTAAACGTTAATTTTGAAATAGCTGTGGCAGCCGGGACAAAAGGGATGATCGGCGGCCAAGTAGTTGACCTGAAATCTGAAGGAAAAAGCATTACTAAAGAAACACTGGAGTATATTGAGGAACATAAAACAGGGGCTTTAATTACAGCATCAGTTCGCTTGGGTGCACTTCTTTCAGGGGCGAACAATCGTGACCTGCACAGGTTGACATTGTACGCCAGACTGCTGGGAAATGCTTTTCAAATTGTCGATGATTTGCTGGATATAGAAGGTAACGAAGAAAAAATGGGAAAGGCAAAGGGTGCGGATGCCAGAAACCAAAAGCCTACCTATGTTTCCCTTTATGGTCTTGAAGGTGCAAAAAAACGCAGAGAAGAGCTTTATAAGCTTGCGTTAAAAGAACTGGACGATTTTGGCGACAAAGCCGATGTTTTGCGTGAGCTCACCCGTTTTATCTTATACAGGAACTACTAGTTCTGCTTTGAGCAAGGCGACAAGGTATGCTATAATTTTATCAGGACGTAGGTGGTGCAGTATCCTAGTTGGCACATCGTTTTTGAAAACGGGGCTAAAAATCCGTTTAAGGGCATATCGATGAAGTTCCTGGTGCTGGCTGCCGAAGCCCAGTCGGGGGTTGGTGCTGGGAGTTAAGAAGGATGGGGCGATCTACAAAGGCATGTAGGCGTTGACCCTGCCTTCGTGGAGACCTA
>DUQX01000145.1 GCA_012837615.1 Bacillota bacterium
CAACAGTTTGTAGAACAACAATCAAATACACTATAAAAGAAAGGCCCCTCGCGGAGCCCTTCAATGAACTTACAGATGAAACTATCCAAGCAACTGCAGAACACTCTGAGGAGCCATATTAGCTTGAGCCAACATAGCGGTTGCAGCTTGTTGGAGAATGTTGTTCTTGGTGAATGCCATGATCTCTTCAGCCATGTCAAGGTCACGGATCCGAGATTCAGCAGCTTGCAGGTTCTCAGCAGAAGTGCCGAGGTTGCTGATAGTGTGTTCTAGACGGTTCTGCATTGCGCCAAGTTTAGAACGTTCAGCAGATACTTTGTCAATAGCGCTCTGAATAGTAGTAACCGCGCTGTTTGCGGCATCACGGGAAGACACATCGATTCCCGCTGCTGCAAAAGCCTGTTCATCAATATCGCCGTTTGCAAATGTGGCAGCAGTAGATACTACATTTTCAATCGTTACAGTTGCGGCCAGAGTAGCATCTAAGGTGCCTTCCAAAGTCAATGTTAGCCCCTCGTAAGCATCTGTACCGGCTACCGAAGTCGCATCTAACGCAACGCCTGTTACGTCTACTTGTGTTTCTCCATCAGAGAATGTAATGGTAAGCGTATTTGCTCCCGCATCAGTACCACTACCACTGAGCCCATCGGTCAACCCAAAGGCTGCGGCAACTTCGGTCGAGTTATCACCTGTAATGGAAATAGATACCGATGAGGTTGCCCCTGCACTATTCGTGGTAATCGTAAATCCACTTGTTTCGTCGCCGGTAATTGTGGCAACAGTAGATAATTTTTTATCATCTACATCAACTGCATTACCTAATAGCGTAATGGCAACTTCTGCATCTCCTTCGCCATCCCAGGTAATTAGAGCAGTATGGTCTAACGTATAATCAGTTCCGTCAACTGTGATTGTTAACACTGTATCTGCTGATACGTCGCTTAAATCCGTTGTCAAAGTTGCGGCTCCACCGGTAATTTGGGCGGAAGTATCTGCACCGGCAACGAGCTGTGCACTTATATAGATCTTAGCACCATCTACAATTGCAGCTCCAGGTGAACCTTCTACCTCGGCTCCAGTTACCTGAACCGCACCGTCTTCTACTTCTGCACCAATGACGTCTCTATGGACTTGTAAACTCTTAGCATCCATGGCCCCAATTCCCAAGAATACCCGTTGGTTTTGGTTAGCTCCGACATGGAATCCAAGTTCACCCAGATTGTCTTCAGTGATGCTGCCGTTAATTAACTTCTGAGTGTTAAACTCGGTGTCATTAGCAATCCGCGTGAGCTCTTTGGCCAACTCATCTATTTCATTTTGTATTTCTTTGCGGTCTTCTGCCGTATTGGTATCTGTCCCTGCCTGTACTGCTAGTTCACGCATTCTTTGGAGAATAGCGTGGGATTCGTTGAGTGCACCTTCAGCGGTTTGAATCAGGCTAATGCCATCTTGCGCATTTCTTTGTGCCTGCTTCAAGCCACGAATTTGACCTCTCATTTTTTCAGAGATTGCCAAACCTGCTGCATCATCACCAGCCCGGTTGATTCTAAAGCCGGAGGAGAGTTTCTCCATGGACTTCGATGCAGCCGTTTGATTCATACCCAACTGCCTATGGGCATTCAGAGCCATGATGTTGTTGTTGATTCTCATTATTATGACCTCCCTTGGTCTTTGTTATATGGACCTCCTTGTCCATATTTATAATTTATAATAAGTCAACCGGCCGCATTGACTTACTATCTTGAATTACACCTCTTCTTTGTTTGCCGGCTCATTGCCGGCTTTCATGTAAGCCATATGAGTTCCGTTGATTGCCAGCATAAGCTCTCCTTGCAGAAAAACCCATAGAAGCTCTGCCTAAATTTGTTATCGGCATTCATCCAAAAATTTAAATGGTTTTTTAAAAAATTATATGGCTGCTTTTCTGCGCCATAGGCTTTTCCTGCACAGGCTTCTACTAAAAACATTTGAATCTCTTAAATCACAAAAATCACAAAAAATATCATTGACTTTACAGCTTGTTTCATGGTAGACTTAGGTTTGATATATAAATAAACGATGAGGGGAAGAGTAGCCCGCAGGAGCTCTGCAGAGAACCGCCGGCTGGTGTAAGGCGGTGGGCATTGCCGGTGAAAGCCGTCCCCGAGTGGGCGATTGAACTGCAAAGTATGTCGCCACGGACGCTTACCGTTAGAGAAAGCTAATAAGCCGGATTTGGCAATAATTTTATTTAGGCATGATTTTTCATGATTTTAATTATAATGCTGAATCAATGAGGGTGGTACCGCGGGAGAACTCCCGTCCCTTGGGGGCGGGGTTTTTTATTTATATTTTTTTGCGAGCAAGGAGCTGACAACAATTGGAAGATATAGAGGTCAAACTTCTCAAAGCCATGGAGCAAAACAACAGGATTGGAACCAGGGCCCTGGCGACGATGTTAAACATACCTGAAAAAGAAGTAGAAGAAATGATCAAGGAACTGGAGGAGAATAAGGTTATCCTGGGATACCTAACGCTAATCGACTGGGAAAAAACAAACAACAACGGCACCGTTACCGCGATTATCGATGTGCAGGTAACCCCCCAGCGCGATGTGGGTTTCGACGTCATCGCCGAAAGGATCTGCCGCTTCCCGGAAGTAAAGAGCGTCACCTTGATGTCGGGGGGATACGACCTTTCGGTCATCGTCGAGGGGACATCCATGAAAGAAGTGGCCCTTTTTGTTGCCGAAAAGCTGGCCACCCTGGAAAATGTTCAAAGCACGGCAACGCATTTTGTGCTAAAGAAATATAAGAAAGACGGTATTATCTTTAATGAAGATAAAAAAGACCACAGGCTGGTGATCAGCCCATGAGCAGGAAGTTTGTCAGGAATACTATAAAGGAGCTGCCTTATTCCGGGATCAGAAAATTTTTTGACCTGGCCAGCAGTATGAAGGGAGTAATTTCGCTGGGGGTAGGCGAACCTGATTTTACAACCCCCTGGCATATCTGCGAAGCGAGCATCTATTCCCTGGAAAAGGGTTATACCAATTATACCTCCAACTGTGGGCTGGAAGAGCTGCGCCGGGGTATAAGCGCTTACCTCAAGGACAAATATGGCCTGGATTATAATCACGACGGAGAAATCATCGTAACCGTAGGCGCCAGCGAAGCCATCGATATCGCGCTACGCTGTGTCCTGGAACCGGGGGACGAAGTAATTATTCCCGAGCCCTGCTTTGTCTCCTACAAGCCGTGTGCACTCATGGCCGGGGGAACCCCGAAAATAATATCTACCAGAGAAGCCGACTGCTTTAAACTGATGCCCAAAGACCTGGAAAAAGCAATAACGCCGAACACCAAAGTCCTGCTGCTCTCCTACCCAAACAACCCAACCGGCGCTATTATGAATAGAAAGGAACTGCAGGCCATTGCCCGGGTGGTGGAAAAATACGATCTGCTGGTAATATCCGACGAAATCTATAGCGAGCTGACTTATAACGGAGAACATATATCCTTCGCTTCCCTGCCGGGAATGAAGGAGCGAACCATACTGATCAACGGCTTTTCCAAATCTTACGCAATGACAGGATGGCGCATCGGTTTTGCCGCCGCTCCAAAAGAAATTGCCGATGCCATGCTAAAAATACACCAGTACACCACTATGTGCGCCCCTATCATGGGGCAAATAGCGGCATTAGAAGCTATAACAAACGGCGCCAGGGAAGTTAAGCGGATGGTAGCTGAGTACGACCAGCGGCGCAATTTAATCTTTAACGGCCTGAACGAGATCGGCCTCAGGTGTTTTGAACCCAGGGGGGCTTTTTACGCTTTCCCCTCTATCAAGGAAACCGGTATGAGTTCACAGGAGTTTTGCGAGACACTCCTGAGAGAGGAAAAGGTAGCCGTAGTTCCGGGGGATGCCTTCGGCGAATGCGGGGAAGGTTATATCCGCTGCTCATACGCCGCCTCCCTGGAGCAAATCACAACCGCCCTGGAGAGGATGGAAAGGTTTGTAAAACGGCATGTTAAAGAGGTGAAAATTGCATCTGCCGCCCGCTGACCCGCGTTAATTCTGTGCCCGAATATTTAATTGCTATATCTCAATATTATTGCAGCTTGCCCAATATCTATTAAATTAGTAACGGCTCAGAGCAAACACAATCAGGGCATAGCTAGGGAACGGCAGGTGTCAGATGTGCGAAAAGTCATAGCACCTGTCACTCTGAACGCGGTGAAGAGTCAGGATCCTTCGCTAACGCTCAGGATGACAACCTGACAACCTGACAATCTTGCGCATAGCTGAGCAGTTACTTAAATTATTGTTTAATCTTTATGTCAAATTATCTAATGCGTTTGATTCGCGGATAAAGCATATATTTCTTTTATGCTTACTTATAAGCTCCGGTTCTTGCCGGGGCTTTTTTGCATGTTTTCAACAGAACCGGCAAATAATAAAACCAGCGAAATAATCTTCAAAAATGAAAGAGATTGATTTCCCCTAAGACCAAATTAAGACTAAAAAATGAGCATGCCTCCGAACGGAATAGCCTTCCGCCGGGGGGCAGCTCAAAATAAGAAGGAGATGACGCTGGTGAAAAACAGAATCTTTTGGGGGCTGCTGGCCGGAATTATCGGCGGCCTGGCCGGAGTTTTTATTTTATGGGGGTCGTGGCTGCTCCCCTCTCTCGGCTTGCTGCTAACCAGAGCCGACATCGTAAACGGCGCCTCCGCCCTGCTTATCCTCGGGGCGATCGGAGGTATTCTTTATGCCTTGGTTGTGGGCGAAAGAAAGTTTAGACTTTATAATACCATTCTTGCAGGATTGGCCCTGGGTGTGCTCTTTTGGTTTCTGGGAGCCCTGATCCTGATCCCCGTCATGCTAGGTTTTCCTCCCCAGATTGCAAACGCACTCGATCACTGGACACCGCTGCTGGCTTACAGCCTGTACGGCATAATCGTCGCCCTGCTCTACAGCAGGTGGGCGTTGCAACAGCCGGAGCAGAGAACCTATATTGCCATGGGGCTGCTCATCTTATCGGGGATATTAGCACCGGTAATGCTCCGCGCGGCCACCAGTACCGATCCGGAAACGCTTGAACTTCCGCAAGGGTATCGTGCAGAGGTAGTCGCCAAGGGGTTTACCTTTCCCACCACGATTCTTATTGATGAAGACGAAAACGTTTACGTTGCTGAAGCCGGCTACGCTTACGGGCCGAAAACAACTCTTGCCAGGGTGTTGAAAGTTAGAAAAAACGGCTCCGTCGAGGAGATAGCCAGAGATTTTGAAGGACCGATTAATGGCCTGGCGATCAAGGAAGATATGCTCTATATTTCCCACCGCGGGAAGATTACCGGGCTTGATTTGAAAAGCAAGGAAAGAAAGGACCTCGTCAAGGATTTACCCTCCCTGGGAGATCATCAGAACAACGATCTGATCTTTGGCAAAGACGGAGCGCTCTACTTTGGACAGGGCACAGCTACCAATTCCGGTATAGTAGGGTCGGATAATTTCGTTTACGCCTGGGCGGACAGGTATCCGGATTTTCATGACTTTCCCTCCCGCAATTTCGTCTTAACCGGGGAAAACTACGAAGCGCTGGATCTGAGCACCCCCGGCCCGCAGGATACAAAAACCACCGGCGCCTTTGCCCCCTTTGGCCAGAAAAGGGAAAAGGGTGAGCAGGTGGATAACACCATCCCTGCCAACGGGGCCATCCACCGCCTGGACCTGGAAACAGAAACTCTTTCCATCTATGCGGACGGCCTGCGCAACCCTTATGGTCTGGCCTTAAGCAACGACGGTACCATCTACGCCACTAATTTAGGCTACGATGACCGTGGCGAAAGGGCTGTAAAAGACTCACCGGATTGGGTGGTGGAGATAAAAGAGGGGTCCTGGTACGGATGGCCGGATTATGCCGGTTCGCTGCCGCTGACCGATGAGCGCTTTGCCTCCGAAAGAGGGATTAACCTTAAACCTTTGATTGCAGATCCCCCCGAAGTTGAGCCTCCCCTGGCAGAGCTGCCGCCGCACTATTCTCCCATGAAACTGGACGTTGCGCCGGGAGGTTTTGACCTTCAAGGTTTATTTGTTGCGATTTTCGGGGACGGCCAGCCTCTGACAGAGGATCTGGAAGAACAGGTGCCCACCGGGGTAATCATTGTAAACCCGGAAAACGGGAAATACGAATGGTTTCTAAAAAATAAAGAAAAGCCGCGGGCCGGCCGCTGGGGAGACGGCCTGAAAAGAACTGTTGACGTCAAGTTTGACCGGGAAGGACAGTCCATATATGTCCTTGATTTCGGTGTCATGGAATTTACTGACTTTGCCCCCAACGCCATTCCCCGGACAGGAGTGTTATGGAAGATAGAAAAAAGCGCCGCAAACGCCGGCAATGATCGCAACAATGGTGGGGAAATCAAGGAAAAAGAAAGGCAACCGGAACAAAAGCCGGAAAAAACAAGGCAGGAAGAAAGAGAAAGGCAGGAAAATCGGGAGCAACCGCCCGGCGGCAGGGAAGAAAAACCAGAGGCACCCGGCGAAAATGAACCTGAAACCCCTC